>CALMZU010000125.1 GCA_937870775.1 uncultured Elusimicrobia bacterium | reverse complement strand
TTCCTGGACAGGGGCCGCCTTTACGGCGGCGGGCTGGGCCGCCGGCTGTGCGGCCGGCTGGGCAGGAACGGCGGCAGGCTGGACCGCCGGCTGAGCGGGGGCGGCCTGGGCCGCGCCCTTGTCCTGCGGCGGGAAGATGTTGTGCTGGACACTGCCGGCCGACACCTCGGCCGAGGCCTGCTGCTTGTTCTTGCTCCACCAGTTATAGAAAAGGAACGAGGGCACCGCCAGCACTGCCAGCAGCAGCAGCCATCCGATTATGGAGGAAAGGCTCTTCATATCAGCCCCTCCCCCCGGGGAACTTGGGGAATATGGTGGAAAGCGTGAAGTTCACCTTGACCCCGTTCGCGTTGTTCTCGTCGCGGCGCACCGTCAGCGAGGCGACGCGCAGGAAGATCTTGGAGTTCTCGATCTCGGCCAGCCAGGCGCCGAACTTATGGTACGTCGTAGTGACGGCCACGTCGCGCGATACCACCAGATAGTTGCCGACCTCGGTCTCGCGCTGCGAACTCATTGAATCGATCGAGATGCCGGCCGTCCTGGCGCTGCTGGTTATAAGGTAGTTCAGCCACTCGTCCTTGTCCTTCACCAGGGGCAGCTTGCGCTGGTAGGCGGAAAGCTTGGTCTTGGCCTCGTCGTAGGAGTCGGCGTGCTGGGCCACGACCTGCATGTTCTCCAGCTTGGACTTTGCGTCGGAGAGCCTGGAGGAGGTGGGGCTGTAGACCAGGGCGTAGAGCGCCAGCAGCGACGGCACAGCTATCATAAGCGGTTTCTTGAAAGGTTCGAACCCTTTCTCGCCGTATATGATGACGATGTTGTCGGCCATGTCCTTGAAGAAGGACTTGACCTTGAGAAGGATGGAGGCTATCACAGGGGGCATAGTCTTATTTCCTCCCCTTGCTGGTGCACATCACGGAGAAAGTGCTCATCTTGCGCTCCGAGGGGGCGCCGAAGGCCCCGACGGGAACGGCGCCCTGCGCGGCGTCGTCGGTGTTGCTGTCTATGCCGCCGAAGGGAGGCATGAAGAACTTGAACTCCTCCGCGCCCTTGAGCGACTTGGTGAAATTGTCGACGGTGGACATCTTGGCCTCGCCCTTGAGGTAGGTGGAACCGTTCAGGCGCAGCGTCCTGGCCGGGCCCTGCATGTCGGAAACCGCTATGGGGTTGTCGTACTGCACGTCGGTCAGCCAGAGCTCGGACGGGATGTTGTCGGCCACGGCGGCGAGTTTCGGCGCCAGCGGGTCGGCGTCGGTCACCAGGGCGGAGAGCATCCGGAGATTATTGTTTATCCCCTCGATCCGGGTGCGTATGGTGTCCGAATCCACGCCCTCGAGTTCGGGGAAGTTCATCACCTTCGAGTTAAGCCCCGAGATGGTGGAGTTCATCATGAAAAGGCGGCCCTGCGAGATCAGCGAGAGCAGCAGCAGGAAGCCGCCGAGCAGGAAAGTGATGTTCCAGACGTAGCCCTGCACCTGCTTCTCGAGGTTCGCGGCGGTGCTGATGCCCGAGATGTCCACATTCAGTTTGCCGGGCACGCGGCCGCGCAGCGCGGCGCCGCAGGAGAACAGCGACGCGGCGTCGTTGTCCTTGAGCCCCGACGCGGCGGCGAAATCCCATACCTCGGCCGCTATCGGGGCGGCCTCCTTCTCAGCGACCGGCTTCCAGGCGTCGGCGCCGTCGCCGCTGAGCAGTATGGACTTGTAGTCCTTGCCGCCCACGTAGCGGTCCACGAACTGGACCGCGCCCTTCACGTCCAGGCGCCGCCTCTCGCTCATGGTGCCGGAGGAATCGGACTCGGTCTCGCGGTACAGCACCGGGTACCCGCCGTGCGAGAACAGCATCAGCGTGGAATTCCCGGAGAAATGGATGTAGCCCTTGGAATCGTGGTCCTTGGCGTCGAGGAAGCCGAACATGCGCTCCATGGAGACGGAGTTTATCTCTATGGCGGACAGGGTCAGTCCCACGGACTTCAGCGTCTCGGTGATGAACTCCACGCTCTTGCGCTGCGTAAGGCCGAACAGCACGCCGAGCTTCTTCCCCCCGTCGGCGGGCACGGCCGTGAAGTCGTACACGACCTCCTCGAAGGAGACCGGGATGTACTTCTTGGACTCGAGCGGGATGGACTTGCTCCAGAAACGGCGCTCTATCGCCGGCATCACGAAATAGCGGAGTATCGCGAACTGCGGGGAGAAGGTTATGACCGCGTTGGAGGTATCCCAGCTGACGCGCTTGACCGCCTGCTTGAACTGCGCGACCCAGGCGGCCTTCTCGTTGAAGAACTCGTTGTTGAGGGACAGCGGGCGCAGCATCCCTTCCTTCACCGGGAAGCCGGTGGGGAATTTGACAAGATGCTCCGGCACGGGCTTGGAGTCCTTGCCGATCTTAACCTGGGCTATGCATATCTCCTTCGGGGAGACGTATATGCCCAGGTGAGAATTCCCTTCAGGTTTTCCCATAACTTTATGATTCTAAATAAAAACGCGCCTATCTGTCTATTCGTTACCGCTCATGCGTATCTCGACCGTGCTCTTCGGCGTCTCGGAGACCTTGGACTGGAGCTGCATCCGGGACTGGTCGATGCTGTACTTTTCAGAAAGCCTGGCCGCCACGCGGTTCACCCTTTTTTCCGCCATCGTCTCGGCGTCCGCTTCGCCGGAGTAGGCGTAGCCGGTCAGCATGATCTTGGCCATCGGGTAATAGGATAGCGTCTCGGCCACCTGCGCCAGACGCTTCTCGCTGTTCTCGGTAAGGGTCAGGGTGTTCTCTTTGAAATAGATCTTATAATTGACCTGGCTCGAGACTGCCGGCTGTTTGGGTTCCTCGGCGGCCCCGGCGGCGGAACCGTCGTCGGCCGGCGCGGCCTCTTCGGCGGCGGGAGCGGGCTTCCTGGCCGTTTTTTTAGCCGGCGCCTTCTTCGCCTTCAGCGCGGCCTTCTTCCTGGCGGCCGCGGCGGCGGCGGCCTTCTTGGCCGCGCCCTTGAGCACCTTGCCGGAGGCCTTGGAGGCGCCGGCGGCGCCCACGGTGCGCGTCTTGACGCCGGCGGCGGTCACGGTATCGGAGTGCTCCTGCCTGGCGGCCGCGGCGGCCTGCTGCTTGCGCTCCTCCTCGGGTCCGGGACGCACCACCAGCAGTCGGCTCAGCGAGGTCTCGCGGCCCTCGGTGTCGGCCGCGCTGACGGTGAACATGTACTTGCCGGCAGCGTACGGGGCGCCGAAGAACTTCTTGCGGCCGTTCCAGTAGCTCTGGTTGTACTGCGGGCCCGTGCCGGAGATCTCCTGCAGCTGCAGGCGGCTGCCGTCCTTGAGCACCTGGAAGATCTGGAACTTCCACGAAGGCTGGCCTATCGGGGACTCGAAAGCGGAGAACTCGACGATGGCGCCCTCGTTCTGCTGCACCGATATGGCGGTCGGGTAGACGCCGAGCGACACCTTCGGGCCCTTCGTCTGCAGGTCCTCGAGGTCCTTGAGCTTGGGGGACTTGTCGTAATCGAAGAGTATAATAAGCCCGTTTATATTCGTCAGTTCCTTAGGGAAGCGCACGTCGGCGCCGGTCAGGTTGATGTCCAGGCGCGACTTCGATATGCCGCGCGACTCGAAATAGGAGTTCAGCGCCAGGGCGCGCCGTATGCTCTTTATCTTCACGTCCCCCTCGGCCGAGCCCTCGGGCAGTATCAGCAGGTTGGCCTTGCCCAGCGTGAAGACCAGCCCGGCCAGCGTGCCGAGCATCTTGTCGGTACCGGCGCGGAAAGAGGTCTCGCTGGCGAAGAAGAAATTGGTGTCCAGCGTGATCGCCTTCGGGGTGCCTTCCCCCATGTACACCTTCACGGAATTGGAGCGGCCCAGTTCCAGCAGCAGGTCGCGGCGCATCTGAGCTATCTTCGAGGAGATCTTGTCCGCCACGCGGGACTGCTGGCCGGCGGCCTCGTCCTCCGGGGCCTCTTCGCCGGGTTCCTCGCCGGCGTCGTAATCCACGGAGGCCTTAGTTGTCCTGGCGGCCGGCCTGGCCGGGGCGGACTCTTCAACTTCGTTCAAGGCGGAGGTCTCCGCCCCGCTGTCCTTCACGGTGTTGACGCCGGTGTTCATGCGCAGCGTGATCTTGGAGATGTACTCGTTCGCCAGGGCCTTCTCCGAAGGGGAGCCCTTCACCAGTATGTCCATGAAGCGGTCCATCGCCTCGCTGTCCTGGCCCTCGTGGTAAAGCCTTATGGCCTGCTCCATGGAGCGGCTTATGGCGCTCTTCCTGGCCGCCTGGGCCGCGGCGGGCGCGACGCCGCCGAAGGCCAGCGCAAAGGCCAGGCCGGCAACCGCGATATTCGCTTTCATCTTGTGTTTCATTTCGCTACCCTGAAAAAAACAGATTTCGTCCCGCCCTATATTTAACACAACGCAGTTTGCCTAAATATTACAGGATTGTTACAACTTCAATGCAGCGCGGCGAGCCGCGCCGCCGCGGCCGCGTTGCCGGGCTCCTGCTCCAGGAAGCGGCGCCACGCGGCGCGGGCGTCGTCCGCGCGGCCCTGCTTCTCGTATATCACGGCGAGGCCGTAGCGAGACAGGTTGTCCTGCGGCGCCGCGCGCAGCACTTCCTCCAGGTCCGCGGCCGCCTCGGACAGGCGGTCGGCCTTGAAGTACAGCCGGGCGCGCAGCGCGCGGGCCTTCGCCCCCCCGCCGGCCCCGGCCACCAGTCTGTCGGCCGCGGCGAGATCGGCCGCGGACGGCGTCGGCGCCTGCAGCGCGGAGGCCGCGGCAAGACGCTGGTACTCGGCCAGCCAGGCGAGGTCGGGGTCGTTCCTGATGGCGAGCTGGCGGGACACGCCGGCGAGGTTCTCGACGAGCATCCGGTTGCCCGGGTCGGCCTTGACCCCCCGCCCGTAGGCGTCCCTCGCCGCCCGGTAGTCCTTTTTGAGCGTATGGAAATAGCCCAGCGTGTTCCAGAGGTTGCCGTCGTCGGGGAACATCCGCGCGGCCTCGGAGAACTCGCCGGCGGCGCGGCCCGCGGCCGCGGCGCGGTCCGGCTCGGCCAGGTACAGCTCGGCCATCGCCTGCCAGGTCATAGGGTTCAGCGGGTTTATCACCGACGAGACGCGCAGGTTGTCCAGCGCCTCGCGCCGCAGGTCCAGTTTTTTCTGGATGATCGCGAGGTTGAAGTAGATCTCGTCGTAGCCGGCGTTGGACTTGAGCGCCTCGCCGTAGGCCCACAGCCCCTGGCGCAGGTCGCCGGAACGCACGTAGGCGTTGGCCATCTCGTAGTTGCTGTTGACCTCGCGGGGGTGGTATTCCCACGCGCGGCGCAGTTCCGCGGCGGCCGCGGCGGTATTGCCGGTGCGCATCGCGCGGAAGCCGTTGAAATAGTGGAACTCGCGCATGAACTGGTGGTGCCAGAACCAGACCAGCCCGGCGCAGCTGGCTATCAGCGCCCACGACGCCGCGCGCCAGGCGCCGGGCCTGCGCAGCGGGGCCGGGCCGGCCGCGCC
>CALMZU010000124.1 GCA_937870775.1 uncultured Elusimicrobia bacterium | reverse complement strand
TGCCCCGGCACCCCGGCCGGCACCAAGGTAGGCGCCACCGGCTGCCCCGAGGCCGCCGGCGAAGTGCCCGCAGACAACTGGGTGCTGAAAGGCGTGAACTTCCAGAGCGGCTCCGACGTGCTGACCGCCCCCAGCCTGCAGGTGCTCGACGGCGCGGCGGCCATACTGCAGCCGCGCAAGAGCGTGCGCATAGAGGTGCAGGGCCACACGGACAGCACCGGCGACGCCCAGAAGAACCTGGCGCTCTCCGAGAAGCGCGCCGCCGCCGTGAAGAACTACCTGGTCTCGAAGGGCGTGGAAGCCGACCGCCTTGAGACCAAGGGCTACGGCTCCTCCGTGCCGGCGGGCGACAACGCCACCGCCGAAGGCCGCGCCGCCAACCGCCGCATAGAGTTCAAGGTGCTCAGCCGCTAACCCGGTTCCGCGGAAATGCAAAGGCTCCCCGTACGGGGAGCCTTTGTTTTAACCATGTCCTGACCTAGTCCCCGTCCGTGATCAGGAAATTCTTGAACTGCCAGGGATCTTTCCTGTCCACGTACGGCGCATTATGCCCCTCGAACCTGTTCGTGTAATGCTTGAGCGGGGTCCAGTCCGAGGGGCCCGAATACAGCCTGCCCAGCCAGGGCTCGGCGACCTTCAGCACGTATTCGTGCGGCAGGTCCTCCGGCACGCAGAGGCCTTCCTCCGGATTCTCCATCATCCACAGCACGGCGGAAACTACGCCGATGCCCACCTGTATGGTGGTGGCGTTCTGGTGCGGCAATAACCTGCGGGATTCCGCGATGTCCAGTATGCTGCCGGTCCACCAGGCTTTATACGGGTGCCCCATGAGCAGCGCCCCGAGCGAATCGCCGCCGCTTACGATGTCGTCGTTCATTATACGCACCTTGGGCTGCAGCCTGTAGCCGTCGCCGCGCAGCTCGTTCAGCGAGGCTATGGCAGCGTCGGCCGGGCAGTAGGCGTAATGCACGGTAGGGCGGTATACCGGCTTCCCGTTCTTCCTTACCGTCAGCCTGTCGCTCAGCGTGAACGCTTCTCCGTGGCGTATCACCATGCCGTGTATGCGGTGGCCGGGCGGCACCCAGGAGGAAACCCAGGTGTTCATGCCCCTGCGCGCCAGGCAGATCTGGTTCCCGGGGCCTTTCTTATGGCGGTAGGCCAGCGGCGGCAGTTCCTTCTCGTGCGTGCCCCAGCCCAGTTCAGCGGTGGTAACGCCCTCTTCGCGGAAGCCTTCCACGCTCCAGGTGTTCACGAACTCCCCGACCCGCTTCGGCTCGGCGGAGACCTGGGTGTCCCTTTCGCTTATGTGGATGACCTTTACGCCGAGGGCCATAGCCAGTTCGTTGAAGACGCGGTCCCGGGAAAGCTGCCGCAGCCTGTCGGCCCCCGGCCCTTTCACCTTCTTTTCGCCGAGCAGCCGCCCGGCTATGTCCAGCAGGCCTTTCTTGGCGAAATGCGAGATCAGCCCCGGGTTGGCCCCGTGCTCTATCACCGCGGTAGGACCCGTGTCTTTCCAGGCTGCGGCCATACTGCGCAGCGCCATATGGCGGACGTAAAGCGTGCGCTCCGTAGGATGCTTGTCCGCCGCGCCCGTATAGGGGTCCCAGAGCTCGGTGGAAGTGTTGACATAAAGCACCCCGTTGTCGTGGCACCACTGCAGTATGTCGCAGGCGCCGATGTTCCACGCCAGGTCGATAAGCAGGTCGCCGGCGGAGAGGTACCGGGAGAGCAGAGGGGAAAGGTTCTCCTTCATGATCCTGCCCCGCAGGAACTTGACCCCTTTCTTCAGCCAGGGCGCCAGTTCGCGCCTTTTATCCTCGAAGTCCAGCACCGTGATATTGCCGGGCGGCACCTTCGCCAGTTTCACCAGCATGGGCAGCGCGCATTGCGCCACCGAACCGTAGCCAACCATAAGTATCTTCTTGTCGAACTTTTTCATCATCGTATCCTCCATATCTCGTCGTCTCCCGGGACCCCTTGCCCCGGTCAGCCGCACATCCTGCTCTCCACCAGCTTCCCCAGGAGCGCCGCTACCATCTCCACCAGCCTTTCCTCCTCCGGCAACGTAGCCGACCTGTGGTACTTGTCGAAGACGGGGCCGACGCTGACGCTGATGGACCCGACCGTTTCCCCGCGCACCTTTATCCCGCGTTCTATCCTGTATATCGAAGGTTTGAAACCCCTGGTCAGGAACTTCTGCCCGTAAACCTCAAGGCTCACCCACGACGAGCCCGGGAACTGGAAACCCTTCGGCAGGGTCTCGCATACGCTCAGCAGCAGT
This sequence comes from uncultured Elusimicrobia bacterium, assembly GCA_937870775.1. Taxonomy (GTDB): domain Bacteria; phylum Elusimicrobiota; class Elusimicrobia; order Elusimicrobiales; family UBA9959; genus UBA9959. The sequence goes on along the minus strand of CALMZU010000124.1, from coordinate 7,810 downwards.
TCCGCCAGGTTGTTGGCCTTGGGCAGCGAAGTCCCCACGGCGTACATGCACTCAAGTTCCTTGACCCGTTCGTTAAGGTCCTTGGTGCGCCGGCGCAGGGAATCCTCGAGCCAGCGGTACTCGTCCAGCTTGTTCTCCAGCGCAAGTATCTGGCGCTGCGCGGCCTGCAGCGCGGCCACGAGCTCGCCCGTGTCTCCGCCCGGAGATACCGGTTCCTGTTTTTTCATTTCAGCCTCCTTAACGGCGCAAAAGCCCCGCTTGCACGCGGCCGCGGTGCGGCCGACGACGGCGCGGAACAAAAGGTTCTTAATGGTCTTCTGCGGAAAAGCCCGCGGGCGGCGCCGCGAAAAGCGGGCCGGCGGGAAAGCACGAGGCTTTCCCGCTGCGGGCTATGTCTCAGGGGGGGACTAGATCGGGCTCTTCTCTTTGCCGACGAGGGTATGGATGACGGCTCGCGGCGCGGTTTGCGCCGCCTGCGGACTGATCAAGGCGCGCCTGGCGGCGGGCCCAACGTAACTTCCCATGGCGTCCTCTCCAACTGTCATGATAGGCGAACTGCCCGCCTTATTCAAACACTTTGCGGCGGAAGATGCAAATCTCCCGTCGGCGCGGCCCGCGCCGGCAAGTTGACAGGTCCGGACTCCACGGATATACTATCCCAAGGAGCTGGGGGCATCCTTTAAGGCTTCAACGGTCCGGCCACCCAGGCTGCCTCGCGGCGAAACGCCCGCAGGAGTGCCTATGCAAAAGACCAACCCTTCCGCGTCCACGAAGATGCAGCCGCTGAACACCTGGGAAAGCATAACCGCTCAACTAGCCGCCTCCCGCGCTGAACCCGAACAGGAAAAGAAGATAGACCTGCTGGTGGAACTGCTGGTGAACGTCCGGCTTATCGACAAGGAAGAGCGCATCCCCGACGCCCGCGACGCCAAGGGCGATATAGAAAAACTCCACGCCAGTCTGCTCGAGGAGACGCGCCTCGCCCTGGACGCGATGCGCGACCCGTCCGACGAATACATCTATTACGCCCGCGAGCTCCTGAAGAAGCTGCCGGTGCGGGGCGGCGGCGGCGCGCTGATAGACGACATACGCGGCGCGGCGGAATACTTCGAGGAAGGCCGGGACGGCGACGACCCGATGCGCTCCTTCGCCGGCGACCTGCGCAAGGAAGTGCACCGCAAGCTCTCGCCGCGCATACTCACCCGCTACGTCGGGCCCTACCTCTCCCTCATCCGCGACAAGAACCCCGACCCGCTCTTCAAGGCCGGCTACATGGCCCTGGCCACCACGTTCAACCCCGCCTCCGAGGACCCGCGGTTCATAGAGCTCGCCGAGGAGATGGAGCAGAAGCTTTCCTACCTCTGGGACTACCAGAAGGGCGACATCTCGGTGGTCAAGGAGAACCTCCGCCGGCGCCTGGACCTGTTCGAGAAATGCTTCCTGCGCAAGGAGATGGAGACCTTCCTCTCGATCTGCACCGACGAGCATATCCGCGACACCAACAACCTGATAGACTGCCTCAGGCGCCTGCGCAGCTTCAAGACGCTGCTGAAGAAATCCTACTTCGAGGGACGCGTCGGGCTCTACGACTTCCTGGACCTGGACCTCTACGTCGGCCGGCTGATCTTCATCTTCACCAACGACCTCACCAACAGCCGCTACGAGTCGGTGACCTACGCCAACCTGAAGGAATGCGTGATGCTGGTAAAGGAACTGACCTCCCTGCTGGCGCTGAAAGGCATGCTGCCGGGCAAGGCCGACGAGTTCGGCAAGGAACTGACGGCCGTCTGCGAGATGGAGACCGTCGACATCATAAAGACCAAGCGCGTGCTGCAGGACGTCTCGCTGGAACTGCAGCGGTTCATGCGCGGCAACATCTTCAAGCGCCTCAGCCGCACGCTCAACAACGTGCTGGAGGTCTACAAGATCCCCACGGCCAGCGCCCCGCCGATAAAGGACCGCTTCTTCAACAATTTCTTCCGCACCACGGAGTTTCACGCCGTGGACGAGTTCATAGAGAAGACGCTGGGCTTCCTGAACCGCGAGCTCGCCGCACGCAGCGCGGAGAACAGCCTTTACGGCCGCTACAAGGTGGCCAGCCTGCCCCCGGTGAACGGGGACTACGACTCCTATATCGCCTCCACCTGGACCAGCACCGCCGACCGCGTACGCCCTTTCCTCGGCGGCAAGGGCAACGGCATCATAGACATGGCCTCGCTCGGCGTCAGGGTGCCGCCGGCCTTCATACTGGGCCTGCCGATCTGCGCCGAGCTCTTCCGCGACGGCGCCGACAGGCAGGGCTTCAGGGAGGCCGTGGGCCGCTACCTGGCCCAGCTCGAGGAACAGACCGGCAGGCGCCTCGGCTCGCCGGAGAACCCGCTGCTGGTCTCCGTGCGTTCCGGCACCACCATCTCGCTGCCCGGTTCCATGTGCACCATACTCAACGCCGGCCTCACGCCGGCGATACGCGCGGAGCTGGCCCGCAGGTACGGGAGCGCCTTCGCCTCCGCCGTCTACCTGCGCTTCCTGCGCAACGTCCTGGCGGCCCTTGAGGCCGAAGCCCCGGCGCCCGACGGCGGGCCCGAGGCCGACGCGGCCCGGGCACAGGAACTGGTGGCCGCGAAGCTGGGCGCGGCCTTCCTCGAGGACCCCTTCGAACAGCTCATCAAGTGCATAGACCTGGTCTTCGCCTCCAGCCGCTCCCACAACGTCAGGGAATACCTCAGGGAACTCTCCATAGAGGTCAACTTCGGCACGGCGGTGACGGTGCAGCAGATGGTGTTCGGCAACAAGAACGGCAATTCGCTGAGCGGCGTGGTCTTCACGCGCAACCCGATAAACGGCCGCGACGAGCTTTTCGGCGAGTACCGCGAGATGACGCAGGGCGAGGACGTGGTGATGGGCAACATCGTCACCCGCGGCGTCGCTTCCATACCGGCCGCCGTCAGGGCCGGCCTCCAGAAGTACAAGGAACTGCTGGAACGCCGCCTAAAGCACGAGCTGGACCTGGAGTTCACCGTAGAGGACGGCGAGCTGTACCTGCTGCAGGCCCGGCGCGCCACCGTAAGCACCTACGCCAAGGTGGTCATAGACACCGACCTGATGAAGAAGGGAGTTATCTCCGTCTACGAATACCGCGGCCGCATAGACCGCCTCTGCGCCGGCAACGCCTACATCTCCGTGCCCCGCAACGACGGGGGGGCGCGCGAGTGGAAACCGCCGGTAGGCACCGGCATGCCGATAAACCACGGCATAGCCTCGGGGCGCCTGGCGCTGACGCCGGACCGGTTCGAGGAGTTCCGCGCCGCCCGCGAGAACATCGTCTACATGGCGCAGACCACCAAGCCCTCGGATTTCAACTTCATCAACAACTCACAGGGCATAGTCACGGTATTCCCCGGGCGCACCTCACACGCCGCCATCACTTCCATAACGCTCAACAAGCCCTGCGTCGTCGGCTGCGCCAACGCGGTAATAGACACGTCGCGCCGCGTGGTGACCTTCAAGGGCGATCCCGACGTGACGCTGAAAGAGGGCGAGCTGGTGACGGTGGACGCCAACGGCGGCTGCGTCTACAAGGGCGCGGTGCCGCTGTCGGACAGCTTCATCAGGACGCACAACATACTGGAGACCGTCAGCCGCGCGATGACGCCGGAGCAGGCCGCCGCCGAGGTGGAGCGCATCCTCGGCGAGCGCATAGACATCATGACCCGCGAGACCGGCATACGCAAGAAGAACATCGCCGGGGTGGACAAGGCCGTCTTCGCCGGCAGGAACGTGCTGGTGCGCCTGGACCTCAACGTGCCTTTCTCCAAGGGCAAGGTCACCGACGCGGCCCGCATAGAGGCCGCGCTGCCGACGGTGAAATACCTGCTCGAGGCCGGCGCCACGCCGGTGCTGTGCTCGCATTTCGGCGAGCCCGACAAGCAGGAGAAGAAGGGCAAGTCGCGCGAGGAGGTTTACGCCCAGTACAGCCTGCGGCCGGTGGCCGAGCATATGCGCGCCTACCTGCCGGACCTGGTCTTCCACGAGGGCAGCATAGCCTCCTCCGGCGTGCTGGTAAGCAGGGCCGCCATAGTGAAGGGCAAACCCAACCTTATAGAGAACCTGCGCTTCGCCATAGGCGAGAAGGAGAACGACTCGGTCTTCGCGCGCGGCCTGGCCGGCCTGGCCGACGGCATCTACGTCAACGACGCCTTCGGCACCTGCCACCGCCGCCACGCCTCCATCACCGGCGTGACGAAGCACGTGGAGATGCGCCTGGCCGGCCTGCTGATAGAGAAGGAACTGAAATACCTCGGCGGCGCGGTCAGCGACCCGCAGCGGCCCTTCGTGGGCATTACCGGCGGCTCCAAGATCTCGAGCAAGCTGGGCGTCATAGAGAGCCTGCTGCAGAAGCTGGACCTGCTGATCGTCGGCGGCGGCATAGGCTACACGCTGCTCAAGGCCGCCGGCTTCGACGTGCAGAAGTCGCTGGTGGAGGAGTCCATGCTGGACACCGCCAGGAAGCTGCTGCAGAAGTACGGGGACAAGATAGTGCTGCCGCGGGACTTCGTGGTTACCGACAAGTTCGACTTCGCCGCGCAGAAGGTGGGCGAACTTCGCCGCGACGTGAAGACCATCCCCGAGGGCTGGGAATCCTTCGACCTGGGCAAGGAGTCGCTGGACCACGCGGCCAAGATACTTTCGGAGTCCAAGACCGTGCTGTGGAACGGGCCGATAGGCGCCTTCGAGATAAAGGAAGGCTCCGAGGGCACGCTGCGGCTGGCCCACGAGCTGGCGGCCCTGGCGGAAAAGGGGAAGATCGTCATCATCGGCGGCGGCGACTCCGCCTCCGCCGTAAGGATGGCCGGCGTGGCCGACAAGATGACCCACGTCTCAACCGGCGGCGGCGCCAGCCTTGAATTCCTCGAGCGCCTGACGCTCCCCGGCATCTCCGTCCTGGACTCGGAATAACCCCCGGGGAAAAGGTAAAATATCCGGGTGAAGAAAGTACATATCATTACGTTCGGATGAGTTGTGGACTCGCTTCAACCGTACTCTCTATAAGTTCCTCAAAACATTGTACGCCTGATCGTCTTTGGAAGCGGTAGGCCGAGCTTATCCGCGAGATGTCGTCGCAGGCGTGGCCACGCAAGCGCGGCCCCGCACTGCTCCTTGCCGCTAGGAAGCGGGTTCGCAAGGCCTGAAGGGCTCTTCGGTTAGGTTTATGTCGCCCCCGTGGGGAGTCGGGAGAAACGGCACACAGAAAAGATGAAACCCATATCCTAGTCCATCAAAGGACACGCGCACCTTCAGGTAACAGTTCGGATATAGGTGTCGCATATAGTATATCTCATAAATCGCCGCCCTTCCACAGAAAGCGCTCAAAAGATTATTTTATGCATTTTAACTTTTGGATATTGATTTTGCATAACTTCTCTGCTATCCTATATCCATGAAACGCTATATCCACCGCGCAATAGAGCGGGAGTTGAAGGCCGCGACCAAAGAATTCCCCGTAGTGGTCCTTACCGGCCCCCGCCAGACCGGCAAATCTACGCTGCTGCAGAAGACCTTTCCGGGCCACGAATACGTCACTTTTGACGATCCCGTCACCAGGAAACTGGCCGCAGAAGACCCCAAGGCCTTCCTGGCCAAAGCCCCGCGCATGATAATCGACGAGATACAGTATCTCCCGGAAATACTTCCCTACATCAAGATAAGCGCTGACCAGAACCGAGCGGCGAAGGGGAGATTCCTGCTTACCGGCTCACAATATTTCCCATTGATGGCCGGCCTCGGAGAGTCCCTGGCCGGGCGCGCGGCGCTTTATGAGCTGCTCGGTTTTTCCGCCGAAGAGAACAAGCCCTCAAAAACCGCTGACCCGTTCAAACTGCTCTTCACCGGCTCCTACCCCGAAGTTGTCGCAGGAGGAGCGGACCGCAACCGCTTCTACGCGTCCTACCTGCAGACCTACCTGGAGCGCGACATACGGCAGATCGCGTCCGTACAGGATCTCCGCGTCTTCCAGAACTTCTTGGAGCTGCTTGCCGCCCGCGCAGGAGCGCTCCTGAACCTCAATGAGATCGCTAAAGAGTGCGGCACCAGCTTCACCACCGCCCGGCGCTGGCTTTCACTGCTGGAGACCACACGCCTTGTATATCTACTGCGCCCGTATCACCGCAATATTTCAAAGCGCGTCGTAAAAAGCCCTAAAGCCTATTTCACAGACACGGGCCTCCTGGCATACCTGCTGCGCTACCCCAGCGCTTCGGTCCTGCGCGGCGGCCCCCAAGCCGGGGCTCTTTTCGAGAACTACATGGTCGCGGAACTGCTGAAACACAAGCTCAACCACAACCGCAACTACGAGCTATACTTTTACCGTGATTCCAACGCCAACGAGATAGACCTCCTGCTGGATTTCGGCATAAGCCGGACAATGATCGAATTCAAGGCCACAGCAACGCCCCGCCCTGAGCATCTCGGAAATATCAGGAAACTCGGGACTGAGCTAAAAGCTTCTAACGGATACCTCATTAGCCTGGCAGGCAAGAGGGAACAGGCGGGGAAAGACATACTGCTCCTGCCCTGGCAGGACATCACAGAAGTCGCCGGAGGGAGGTAACATGAAAGATGCCGAGGAATTCACCCCGACCATCCCGCGCAAAAGACCTTTCAAAAAGGTTTTCCAGTTCAAAATAACACTGCTCGGAATAAAACCGCCTATATGGCGGCGAATACAGGTGCCCGACTCTTACACCTTTTATGATTTGCACGTTGCTATCCAGGACGCCATGGGCTGGACCGACACCCACCTGCACGCCTACGAGATCTCCGGGCAGCCTCCCATACGGATAGATGCCCCCTGTGACCCGGATGAATTGGATGAGGCGCCGGACGCGTTCTCCACGGAGATAGAAGTCTCAACATTGCTAAAACAGAAGGGCGACAAAGCGCTCTACGATTACGACTTCGGCGACGGCTGGCGGCACGAGGTGTTGCTTGAGCGGATATTACCCAAAGATTCTGGAACAAATTATCCTATTTGCCTGGATGGCAAAAGGGCCTGCCCGCCGGAAGACTGCGGCGGGCCAGGCGGATACTTGGACTGTGTAAAGGCTGCCAGCGGCGGAAAGCCAACTAAAAAGACCGCGGAACTGCTGGAATGGCTCGGTGACTGGCAGCCCGAAAAATTCGATCCCGCGGACATAATCTTCGAAGACCCGCGCGCCCGCTTCCTGCAGGGCTACGGAGAAGAAGGGATCTGGCCCGTTTAACGCCACTGCGGGCATGGTATGGCAACATGGAACCTGCGGATATCTTAAGGAGGTTCCATGAAAGAAAAATCACTTGTACGCAGCTGGATACGCGACACCGTCCGCAACGGGGTGCGGTACTACTCGGTAGTGGATGCGATCGCGGGAACCGTAGACACAAAGAACCCGCGTGACTATTGGTATCACATCAAAAACAGACCGATGGACGAGCATGACTTTAAGTTGTCGACACTTTGTCGACAACTGCGTTTAAAGGCCAAAGACGGGAAATATTACTTCACCGACTGCGCCGATAAAGCCGGGATGAGGGTCATTCTCAGCCACCTTCCGAACAAAGACGCGATCCCGCTGCTCCGACGGAATAGATATAATATCGAAGCGATAGCAAAGGCCCTGACCAGAGAAAACGAGCACAAATGCGAGAACCTAATAGGGAGTTGTCGACACGCGGCGGCGGAGAACCAACCGATTCCACGTCGGGAAAGCCCGGCCGCGGTCAGAGCCGAGAAAAGGGCCCAGAACAAAAAGTCTGCATCATTACTTTCGGATGA
>CALMZU010000123.1 GCA_937870775.1 uncultured Elusimicrobia bacterium | reverse complement strand
CTGGAAGCATTTGTCGCGGCAGAGCGCGCATTGGCGGCCGTAGCCTGAACAATAAGGCAGCCCGAAGACGAAGCCGCAGGCGCGGCAGCGGGCCGTGCCGGCGTGATAGGCCGCGGCGGCGGCGCCGCACAGCGGGCAATCGTTTATCGTCGGGGGATTCTCGTTCATGGCAGATAGCAGAACTTGCCCGAAGGGGGCAGCCGCAGCCCGGCCGAGGCTTGCGGGACGTACGGCAGGGAAAGCGTTTTGGCTATGCGGCCGGCCAGGACCTGCTTTTGCCCGGCCTCGCGCGCCGGCAGCCGCAGCGCCAGGCGGCCGTCCTGCCCGGCGTAAAGCTGGAAGAAAGGCAGGTCTTCCGGGAAGGACAGGTTTATTATATCTATTTCCCTCAGGGCGGCGCCCGCGGCGTTAAGCGCCAGGCCGGCGGCGCGCCCGTCCACGAGCAGCAGCGGGCCAGGGCGGCCGCAGGGGCAGGGCCCGGGCTCCAGGCGGCCGTGGTCGCCGGTGTCGTAGCGCAGCATCGTGGTGAGCTTGTTGTTGAAATCGGTAACTATCACCCCGCCGTCCCCGGCGACCTCGACGAGGCAGGAGGAAGCGTTGAGATGGAAGAGCCCGCCGGACAGAGGGCAGGTGAGCCCGACGTAGCCCAGCTCGGTGGAGGCGTACATATCAAAGACCTCCGCGCCGAATTTCTGTTTTGCGGCTTCGCGTACCGTGGCGCCCAGCGCGGTGCCTACGGTGAGCACGGCCCGGAGCCGCCTGAAGCGGTCGCCCGGCCGCCAGGCCTTCAGGGCGGCCATCAGCGCGTCGGGCCGGCTTATCAGCAGCACCGGGTCGTCGGCCAGGGCGTCCTCCAGCAGCGCGCGCGCCGCGGCGTCGTCGGAGAAGATCCTGCCGGAGTAAAGGAGATCGCGCCTGTTGTGCAGCAGCCCGTAAAGCAAGTATTGCTGGGCGAATCCGAAAGCCAGTTCGCCGAAGGCCCCGGCCGCGGCTTTGGCGGCGAAGTTCCGGAAATAACCGTATTCCTCCGGGTGCAGCGCCGAAACGCGCTCGCCCATGCGCCAGCCGGTCTCTTTCAGGACGGCCAGCAGGTCGGCGTAGCGCCAGGCCACGCCCGAAGGCGACAGCGCCGTCCGCAGCCGGCCCGTCCGGCCGGTGCCGCCGCTTTCCAGGCTGGCCATGGCCGCGCCTTTGGCCCTGTTGCGGCCGGCCGTCATGGTCTCACGCCTGAGTACCGGCACTTTTTTTATCTCTTCCGCGGAGGCGCAGCCGGCCTCGCCTATGCCGGCGGCGGCGCAGGCCGAGTTTAGTTCTGGCATGGCGGCCCTGGCCGCGGCCAGTATGCCGTTGAACAGGCGCAGTTGGTCGGCGGGCCTGCCGTAGAAAGCCGCGGCCCTGGCCCTGAAGCCGGGCAGCAGCGTCTCGCCGGAGCGCAGTATAAATTCCTCGCGCAGATCCTTCATTTGCCGGCCCCCGCCCTTATGACCGGGCCCAGCCGCTCAAGGAGCGCCAGCGGCAGCAGGCGCAGGCCGAGCGCGCCCAGCCGGTAAACCGCGCCCTGCGGGTCCGGCTCGGTACGCGCGGCCGCGGAATAGGCGCGCCGGTAATAAACGACTGGCCGCTCGGCGCCGCCCCATTTGGCCTTGTGGTCGTACACCCCGGTGCCGCGCCGGGTGCGCATCAGGTCGTAGGTCTTAAAGCCTTCGGCGCAGGCCCAGCGCACGCTCTCGTCGAAGAGCCGCACCTTGGGAAAGCTGGCGGCGAATTCAGGCAGCGAGGCGTTCACGTCGGCGCGCAGCGCGTCCCCGTCGGGGATGGCGGCCAGCATGCCTGCGCTGCGGCCTTGCAGCCGCGCCTCGAAGAAAACGTAAAGCCCCGACCCGGCCATGGCCGAAAAATAGGACATGGGCAGCGGCGGCGAACCGAAGGAACGCATCTGCGCCAGGTAGATCAGGTACAGGCGGCGCAGCGTGCCGGTTTTTGGTTCTTTTATCAGCTGAACTTCGAGCCGACGGGCGCCCTGGGCCAGGTTCTTCGCCAGGTTGGAATGATAGCGCGCGGCGACCGCCGGGTAGCCCGGCGACAAGTCGAGGAGGAAGCGGACATAGGGCTCGCTGCGGCTCAGTGCGCCGCCCAGCGCCTCCAGGGCCGGGGATTGCCCGCGCAGTTCGGCGCTGGCCGCCCGGGTCTCGCGCGCGATGGCGTCCAGGCCGGCCAGTATGGCGCGGCCGGCCTCGGCCGGGTCGGCGCCGGGCTTTAGCTCTATGCCGCTCTCGTCGGAGAAAGGCAGGGAGATTATGCGGCGGCCGAACAGCCGCGAGTTCAGGAAAGCGTAATGAAAAAGGCCGAGTCCCGCGCCGGAACCGGCGCGCAGCCGCAGGGTCCTTATTTCGCAGCCCAGCGCTTCGGCGCAGGCGGCCCGCCAGGCCGGCAGGCAGGCGTAGTTGGCGGCCATCAGATCTCGGTTATCTCCCCCGGGTCGGCCGGGAAATGCGCGGCGCGGAATTTTTTATTGCGCGGCCAGCAGGCCGTCCTTTCATCGAAAAGGGGCAGGGTTTTCATGCGGTCCAGCGTTTCGCCCAGGCCGGCCCCGGCCGAGCCGGCGAAGACGTAGGGCAGATGCTCGCAGGGGGCCAGGGCCCCGTCGGGCAGGATGAAGACCTTGTAAGCGTCGGGCAGGGCGCATTCTACCGGCGCGGTGCGGTTGAGCACCGGGTAGAAGAACGGCCCGGCCAGCTCCACCTCGTCGGGGTCTTCGGGCGCCAGTTCCACGCGGTCCAGGTCGGCGGCCCAGCCGCCCGAGGCTACCGGGGCCAGCACGCGCACGGCGCCGGCGCCCTCGGCGCGCGCCGCCCTTATCAGCCTGGCCAGCGCGCCCGCGGCTATGGTGGAGCGCGTGGCGTAGGCCGAGGCCATGCAGGGCAGGCCGCGCTCCGCGCAGAGGCGCATGGCTTTAACGGCCGCGGCGCGGCAGCCGGGCGCCTTGCGCAGCGCGTCGTGTTCGGCGTCGACGTCGGAATCCAGGCTGACGTTCAGCGAGGTCAGTCCGGCCGCCTTTAAAGCGTCTACCAGGGCCGGCGTCACCGACAGGCCGTTGGTCTCCACGAAAACGGTTATTCCGGCGTCGGCGCAGAGCTTTACCAGCTCCGGCAGGCGGCCGAACAGCGAGGCCTCGCCGCCGGTAAAATGCACGCGCGGCACGCCCAGCGCTATCACTTCTTTCAGCCGCCGCTCGGCGTCGGCGAAAGCCATGGTCTTGCGGCCGTAGCGCCGGCGGAAGTTCGCCGACGAGCAGCAAGCGCAGGCGCACTGGCAGTCGAAAGTGAGGGCTATCATGGCCGTGCCCGGCACGCGCCCGCCCC
>CALMZU010000122.1 GCA_937870775.1 uncultured Elusimicrobia bacterium | reverse complement strand
CCGCCGGCCCAGCGCCCCGCCGCCGACGACAGGCCTATGAACCCCAACCCTCCGCCCCCGCCGAAGTTCCCGCGCTAGGCGGCAAAGGGCGGAGGCTTCTCCGCCCTTTTTCATTTATACGCATGAAAAGCCTCACAGGGGAAATACCGCGCGTCGCCGCGAGCCTGGCGGCGGTAGTCTTAACCACGCACCTGGGCTACGCTTTCGAGCTGGGGCTTTCAGCCGCCGGGCTGGGCGAAGCCGCCTGGGCCTGGCTGGCCGTGCTGCTGGCGCAGCTGCTGGCCTGCGCTGCCTGCGGCGCCGCAGCGGCCCGGTTGCGCTGGCCGCGCGGCGGCTGGTACCTGGCCGGCGCCTTCGCCGCCGTCGGGCTCTTCTACCTTGCCGCCCCCTTCCACCAGTTCGCCTACATCTCCTCCGGCCTCTGGTACGGCTCGGCCGCCTGCGCCGCCGGCTACCTCGCCGCCCGCCGCTCCGGCGCCTGAACTGCAAAACGCCGCGCCGCTTTTGGTATCATTATAGCGATGACGACGGAGGCAGCTTGGTAACAGGACTGGCCCGGACCGGACCCGTAAAGATACTGGCGGTGGAGGACAACCCCGCCATGCTGGAGTTTTACGTCGATTTCTTCACCGACATGGGCTTCGAGGTGAAAACGGCGGAGGACGCCGTTACCGCGCTGAGCGTGCACCAGCAGTTCAGGGCCGACCTGATAGTGCTGGACCTCGGCATACCCGCCGGCGGCGGCATGCTGGTCTTCGAGACGCTCCGCACCAAGCTCAAAGACACGGTCCCCGTTATCTTCTCCACCGGCAAGCCGGAGCTGCTGCCTCACAGCGTGAAGAGCCTCTACAACGTGGCCGTGGTCTGCAAGCCCACCCCCCCGCCGGCGCTGCTGGCCGAGGTGCGCCGCCTGCTGCCGCAGGTCTTCGAGAAACCGCAGACTCCTGTGCCTCCCCCGCCGCCGCCCCCGGAACTGGTGGCGCGCACGGTGAAGAAGCTGCTGGTGGTGGACGACGACCCGGCCATACTTTCGCTCTATAAGGAAATACTTTCGAAGGCCGGCTTCGATGTGCACACCGCCGAGGACGCCATAGGCGCGGTAACGGTCTTCCAGGACCTGAAGCCCGCGCTGGTCATACTCGACGTGGACATGCCCGCCGGCGGCGGCCGCAAGGTGTTCGAGCGGCTGCGCCTGCAGCTGGCCTCGCCGGCGCCCATCATCTTCTCCACCGCCTCGCCCGCGAGCGTGGCCGACCTGGAGAAGAACGCCAGCGTGCTGGTGCTCAAGAAGCCCGTCACCCCCGGCATACTCCTCGGCGCGGTGAAGGACATGCTGAAGCTTTCGTAACTTTATCCCTCAATGACACGCCTGGCGATAGTCTCCTGCCTCTGGGCCTTCTCTTTCGGCATAAACAAGCAATGGGTGGCCGGGGCGGACCCGGTGCTGGTGGCTTTCATAAGGCTGGCCCTGGCCCTCTTGGCGCTGCTGCCGTGGCTGCGTTTCCCGTCGGACGGCCGCCGCGGCGCGCTCAGGCTGATGGCCATAGGCGCGGTGCAGTTCGGCCTGATGTACGCCGCGCTCAATTACTGCTTCGTGGCGCTGAAGGCTTACCAGGTGGCCCTGTTCACCATCATGACCCCGCTGTACGTGGCCGCCATGCACGCGGGGCGCGCGCGGCGCTTCCCGCCGGGGCTTTTCGCCGCGGCGCTGGGCGCGCTGGCGGGAGCCGCGCTGGTGGAGCGCTGGAGCGCCGACCGCGCGGTATTCTGGACGGCTTTCGCCGTGATGCAGGTGTCGAACCTGGCTTTCGCCTGGGGGCAGGTGGCTTACAGGGACTGGCGCCGCGCCCGCCGCGGCGAGAACGACCTGGCGGTGTTCGGCTGGCTCTACGCCGGCGGAGCGCTGGTAACGCTGGCCTGGGCGGCCTTCGGCTGCGACTGGCATGAAATGCTCTCTTACACGCCGCAGCGCTGGTGCGCGCTGGCTTACCTAGGCGTGGTGGCCTCGGGCGCGGGCTTCTATCTGTGGAACACCGGCGCCGCGCGCGTTAAGGCCGGCGAGCTGGCCGTGATGAACAACCTCAAGAGCCCGCTCGCGGTACTTGTATCTATAATTTTCTGGAAAGCCGGGGCACTCATGTCCGCCTCGGACTGGGCCTTCCTCGCCGCCGGCGCGGCGCTGATAGCGGTTTCCGCCGCGAAGGCGCGCCGCCTGCCCTCGGCGGAAAATGCCTAACCCCGCAGCCGCGGCTGCACCGCGGCCAGCAGGCCCGGCGCGTCGTCGGTGCCAATGAAACAGCGGCGGCCGTCCTTCAGCCGCACTTCCACCGCCATCTGGCTGTTCACGTTATAAAGCCAGCCGCCGCCGGCGTAATGTATTCCCCACCCGGCAAGAAAGCCCATCTTAAGGATGGTAGCCGACTCTATCTCGTCATAGCGGAAATAGCGCTTCACCAGGCCTATGCCCATACTGAACCCTACGCCGGTCTCGTCGGCGTAGGTGCGCATGCGGAACGTGAGCAGCAGCGCCGCCGCCAGCACCGAGGGCACAAGTACAAGCACCGGCCGCGGCACCCCGCCGGGCAGGAAAGCCATCAGCGCGAAAAGCGCTATGCCCCCGAGCATGGCTCCGATCAGCACCCATCCCGTCTCATTATGTTCGTAATGCCTCATATCACTCCTCGCACCACATTAGACGTAAAGGGAAAATAATCGAGTTATCGAGCAGCGTCCCCGAAATAGGTGTCGATGGAGCGGGTTATTTCGGAGGCTATTTTTTTGCCGAGGGAGACCTCGGCTTTGGAGCGGGCCTCGGTGTCGCTGCCGGAGGCTTCGCGGGCGGAGGTCTCGGCGTTCAGGAAGATCCGGCCGGTCTTCACGTCCTTCATGGAGACTACGGCGGTGCCGCGGGACCATTTCCACGACGAGCGCGGGTCCGGGTCGGCGGGCGAGGTGAAGGAGGCGGAGCATTCCACGGCTATGTCGGCGCCGGAGGCGTCGGCGGAGTCGCGGGCGTCCAGGCCGGCGGCGTTCAGCGCGCTGATAACGGCCGGGCGCACGCGCGCTGCGGCCTCGCCGGGCATTATAACGGCCACGTTCAGCCGGCCCAGGGTCTTGGCCGCCGCGTCGGCGGCCGCGGAGGCGTCCAGGCCGGGGTCGGCGGCGCCGGGCTGCAGTACGCGTATGTCGGCCAGCACGGCCTCGCGCGCCTTAAGGAGCGAGCGCAGCCTGAAGGCGTATTTCACCTGGTCCAGTTTCTCGGGGGCGGCGGCCATGGCGGCCTGGAATTCCTTCGCGCGGGCGTCCAGTTCCTCGAGCTTCGCGGTCATCGCCGAAAGGGCCTTGGCGCGGTCCAGCGCGGCGAGTGAGTAGAACTGGCGCGTGGCCGAGTCCATCCAGTTGCGCACTATCTCCACGCCCTCCAGCACCTTCTGCGACATGGAGCGCACGCTCTGCATCACGTCCTGCGACGAGGAGGAGCTCTCCGCGCCGGAGCGCTGCGAGGTCTGTTCGCTCGCCAGCACCACGGTGCGCGCGGTGACCTGCGCGCTGAAGACCTTGGCGATCTCGCCGCGGGCGCGCTCCATGGCCGAGGCCTGGTCGTCCGCCACGCCTATGCCCGTCAGGTAGCGGCTGCGCGGGAATTCGGCGGAAACCCCGTCCACCCAGGCCGGCCTGGAACCGGCTGAGACGGCGGGCGAACCCGGCGCCTTGCGGGCCGGCGCCCCGGCGCAGGCGGCCGTCAGCAGCACCGCGGATATAAAGGCTAGCTTCCTCATAATTCTCCCTTACTGCGCCGTGCGGTAATGCAGGTAGGTGCGGCGCCCCTTCACTATCTCCACGTCCCTGAAAACGCAACTGCCCTGGACCTCGCCATGGCGCCCGACGAAGGTGACGGCCACGTCGCGGCGGCCCGGCGGTAGTGCCGCGCGGGCCATGCGTATCTGCGCCGGCATGGTGGTCCAGCCGCGGGTGTCCGCCACCTCGGTGGCGGCGGCCACGGCGTTGGTCACCACGCGGGTCAGCAGGCCGAAGGCCTGCCCGCCCTGCTTCTCCGCTTCGTCGGCGGCGGCCTTGGCCAGCACGAACTTTATGGTGGCGCGGGCTATGGCCCGGCCCATGATGGCGGCGTTCTTCTCCTCGAGCGAGCGGCGAGCTATCGCGGAGACGTCCTCCATCAGCTGCGTCTGCACCGTCGTGCTGTCCACCATCACCCTGGAAATGGATATCTCGTACGGGTCCTGCACGTACACGGGGTAGGCCACGGTGATGGCGTTGCCCAGCACGCCGGCGTTCACGGCGTTGCGGAAGCGGCCCAGTTCCTCGGGGTCCTGCTCCTGGTCCTGGTTCACGGCTATCATGGCGTCGTTCCAGGCCACCTGCATGGTGCGCGACACCTTCATGGGCGCCTTGCCGTTGTAATGGATGAAGACCAGTTCGCCCAGCCCCTTGCGGGCGAGGTCATTGTAGGCCGGCACGTCGAAGGACGGTGCTTCGGTGCCGTAGTAGCCGCCGTACCAGCCGTAGGCCGAGGAGGCGGCGTTGTAGCTGATGCGGGCGTCGTCGGCCTTGCCGTCCTCCTCGAAGAGCATGGCGCTCAGGTACTGCGCGAAGGCGCTGTCCTTGTAGCCGCTCCGGTCCTGCATGTAATCGTTGAAGCGCGCCAGCCAGGCGGTGACCTTGCGGGCCTCCACCAGCGCCTCGTCGCGCACGCCGAGGAAGAGATAGTCCAACGCGCGCGTAACGTTCATCAGCGCCCGCTCGAAGGCCTCGCCGGCGTACTCGGTGGTATTGTCGTTTATCAGGAAGGTGCCCACGCCGCGGCTGACGCTCTTGGTGTAGAGCTCCTCCATGCGGCGCTCGGCGCTGTCCAGGCTCTCGTCGCTGCCCTTGTAGTCGCCCTGGTCGTGCTGCACCATGCCGCGGTCCAGGTAGTAGAGCACGGCGTTCTTTTTGCCGTACTCCCGTTCCTTGGCCGCGTCTATCTGGGCTATGGCCCCGGCGTAGTTGCCGGCGGCTATCTGGTTGTTGAGGTCGGCGCGGTAGGTGCGCGACGGGCCGGCGCAGGCCGTCATGATGACGGCCGCGCCGGCCACGCCGAGCAGCTTCGCGCAGGGGTTCATTACGTTACCAGCTGGAGCTGGAACGCTTCACGGTCTTCTTTATCTTCTTCTGACCGCTCCAGGCTATCTGGTTGGTCTTTATGTTGAGCAGTTTCATGTCCACCTGGTACAGGATGACGGAGTTGCCGCCTTCCTTGTCCTCGATGGTGCTTATAGAGCCGCTCATCATGAAGTCCGCGCCGATCTCCTGGCCGTGGGCCTTCTTCGTTTCTTCGGAGGCGTTGGTGTCCTGGTCCAGGCGCTCGTCCCTGACCTCGCCGCGCTCTTCCTTGCTGGCCACGAAACTGACCTTGCCGGAGTTTATCAGCGCGCGCTGCAGGTCCTCGGCGAGCACCGCGGTGTTGATGTGCTCGTTGCTCTGGTTGCGTATGGTGCCCAGTATCACCGTCGGGGGCTCCACGGAGGTGCCCATGGCCGAGGCCAGCCACGGGCGCGATACGCAGTCGGACACCAGTTCCTCGGCGGAAAGCCGGGAGTCGGTATCGTTCCAGCGGCCGCTGATGTCGACGACGGCCGCGGTATCCACGCGCTTCACCTGGGTGCCGCCGCAGGCGCAGAGCGCCGGCAGCAGCAGGGCCGCGAAGGCATAATGTATCTTCATAGTTCCCTCTTGTTAAGGCCGGAGGTTCAGTGCTTGGCTTCCTCGGCGGTCAGTTCGTCGAAGGCCTTGTCGGCGTTGGCCTTCACGTAGTCGCGCACCTTGGCGTCCAGCTGCTTGGCCTGCTCGAGGGTGCTCTTAACGGCGGCCATGTCCAGCTTCACGAGCGAGTACATGGAACCGTCGGAAGGGTCCTGCCAGTGGTCTATCGGCGTGGCGCCGGACAGGCTCATCTGGGTGAAGGTCTTCAGGGTCTGGGTGACGTTCTGCTCTTCGCTCGAGGCGCTCATGTCGCCGGCGGTGGTGCTGGCCATGTAGTCCTTGTTGAGCTTGGCGACGTAGGTGTTGAACACCTCGGCCACCTTGGCGCGCGCGCGGGAATCGGCGGTGTCCACGGCCAGGGCCTTGTTCTTTATGCCGGTGGCCACGCCCACGCCGTAGAAGCTGCCGTCCTTGAAGGCGCCCGAGCCCTGGGTGACCCAGGCGGGACCGGCGTTATTCTGCACCGGTATGCCGGCCTGCTGCACGTTCTTCTTACCGCCGCAGGCGGCCATCAGCATGGCGGCGGCCACGAAAGACATTATCTTAACGGAAGTTTTGTTCATTTTCATTACCCCTTGGGCGCTTTCTTTGCGTCAGCGCGGATTACCCTAAACTAGCAATTACTCGACGGCGCAGTCAAACCGGGTACGGCCGGGCCGCCCCGGTAAAACAAGAACGGCCCGTGGGGCCGTTCTATTGCAGTAAAAACAGAGGTTTTCAGAAAGAGGGCGGCTCCTTCACCACGTTGTGCTTCCCCCCCGCCTTCTCCTTCATGTATTTACGTATCGCCTTGTCGTATTCGTCCAGCT
>CALMZU010000121.1 GCA_937870775.1 uncultured Elusimicrobia bacterium | reverse complement strand
CCGCGCCACTTCTGGTACCTGGCCAAACGCTTTTACCACTGGATACTGATGTAGGGCCGCCGCGCGGCCGAATGGGATAAAAAATGGAAACATACAAAGTCACAGACCGTTTCGTCCTGCATGTCGGCTATTCCTGCAACGAACGCTGCGAGTTCTGCTACTATCTCGAGGACCTCAAGAAAGGCCGCATCAAGGACGGCACCACCGCCCAGAACAAGCGCAAGATAGCCATCGCCGCGGCCTTCGGCAAGACGGCGATAGACATCTCCGGCGGCGAGCCCACCATACGCCCCGACCTCCCGGAGCTGATCTCCTATTGCCGCGAGAAGGGCTTCCGCGACATAACCATCATAACCAACGGACAGCGCACCGCCGACCCCGCGTACTGCGCCACGCTGAAAGAGGCAGGCCTCACCGAGGGCCTTTTCTCCATACATTCCCACAGCGCCGAGATACACGACGGATTTACGCATGTTCCTGGCAGCTTCGAGCGGATAAACCGCTCCGTAGAGAATTTCCGCGCGGCGGGCCTGCAGGTGCGGGTCAACACCGTGGTGAACAGCGAGAACTACAAGTACCTCAACGACTTCTTCGAGCTGGTGCACAAGTATCAGCCCAAGGCCGTTAACCTCATACTCTTCAACCCGTCGGAGACGGCCGCCAACCTGAGCAAGGACAACGCGATAAGGATCTCTAACTACCAGATCATCGGCGACGCCGTCTCGGCCGCGCTGGACAACTGGAAGGAGAAGATCGGCATCGTGAACGTGCGCTTCCTGCCTTTCTGCTTCCTGCGCAAGCACCCGGACTGCATCCGCACCGAATGGCAGAAGGTGCACGAGGACCAGGAATGGGACCCCATACTGCTGGTGGCCTTCCAGAAGAACTGGCCCGCCTCCATCGCCTCCACGCTGGCCGGCTTCTTCACGCCGTGGAACACGCCCGACTACCACTCCGCGGACCTGCTCACGTTCCTAAACAAGAAACTCAGCGCTTTCCGCATGAAACTCTACTACCGCCAGGGTGCGCCCTGCAAAGAGTGCTCGCTCAGCCCCATCTGCACCGGCCTGCAGCGCGACTACGTGAACCGCTTCGGGTTCCCGGACGTCAAGCCTTTCTCAACCGGGGACAAAGTTGGCGACCCGCTGCATTTCGTGAAAGGGCTCAAGGGCATTTTCGCTTCGCTGCGATAACCTGACGCGGTTATGCCTATGCGCGAGATCTCAATTAAGTTCCCGTTGTGGGCTATAGTTTTCGCAACCGCGCTGCTGCTGCGGCTGCTGTTCGTCTTCGCGCTGACGCCCCGTCCGCTGGTCGGCGATTCCCCGGAGTACGATTCCATCGCCGTAAATCTTGCGCTGCATGACGAGTATTCGGTGCAGCCAGGCGTACCTACCGCCTGCCGTGCCCCGGGCTACCCGTTCTTCCTGGCCGGCATATACAAAGCCTCCGGGGGAGAC
>CALMZU010000120.1 GCA_937870775.1 uncultured Elusimicrobia bacterium | reverse complement strand
CAGGATGATGATCTCGTCGCCGCCGTAGCGGCACGGGAAGTCGATCTTGCGCAGGTTCGACATGATCACGCGGCCGGCCTCCTTCAGCACCTTGTCTCCGATCTGGTGGCCGTACGTGTCGTTGACTTCCTTGAAATAGTCTATGTCCGCCCACACCACGGCGAGCGGCTGCTTGAAGCGCTCGGCGCGGTAGAACTCCTCCTGGAAGCGCTGGTTGAAGTAGCGGCGCATCGGGAGCTTCGTCAGCTCGTCGTAGAGCGACAGCTCCTCCACCTTGTCGAACAGGCGGGAATTGTCCACGGCCAGCGCTATCTGGCCGCCGAAGGACTTCAGCATGGCCAGTTCCTCGGGCTCTATGCGCTGCTGGCTGAGCAGGTTGTCGACGATCAGCAGACCGATGGTCACGCCCTGCACGGCGAGCGGCATGTACAGCACGCAGTCCTTGTAGCGCTCCATGAACGCGCCGGAAGAGCGGCCCAGCACGATGTCCGCGAAACGGTGCGCGCCGGGCTCCAGCGGGATCTCCTCGTAGGAGATGCTCTTGATCTGGCCGCGTATGTCCGCCGAGAGCTCGCCCTTGAGCTTGCGGTTCTTCTCATCGATGAGGTAGAGGCGCACGCGGTCGAAGCCGAAATAGGTCTGTATGCCGGAAAGGATGTGGCGGAAACTGTCCCGCACGCGCAGCGCGGTGGCGAACACCTCGGTCAGCTCGGTTATGGCCGTCACGTTCTTCTCGTAGCGGCGGTGCAGCGTGAAGAACTCGGCCTTGTAATAGTCGCGCAGGAACGAGCGCAGGTACAGGTCCGCGCGGGCGGCCTCGGTCTTGGAGAAGCCGCGGCGGCGCGGCGAGCGCTCCAGCCTGAACAGGCCGAAGCAGGGCACCATCGCCTGGCCGCCCGAAGGGTCGCAGTACTCGAAACGGAAAGGCAGGTGCAGGAAACTGCCGCCGGGCGTTTTGGCCGGCAGCGTCTGCAGGCCCTCTATCGCGCGGGCCGCGGCCGAGCCGGGCGCCGGGCGCAGGTTCTCCTCGTGCTCGAAGGACACGCCCGAGGCGTGGCGCCTGCGCAGCCGCAGCAGGCCGGTCTTCTCGTCGTACTCGTAGAACGACGCGCCGTCCAGCGCGAACTCGCGCGACACGGACTCCAGCGCGGCGGCCATGAAGGCGTCGCGGCCCTCGTAGAAGGCCTTGCCGGCGTCGCCGCCGTATATGGTCTTGGGTCCCTTCTTCATGCTAGTAGAGCGAAAGCAGGTAATCCGCCTCCCCCTGCGCCATTATCAGCTCGCGGTTCAGGTCCTCGCGCTCGTAGTCGCGCCTCGCTATCTTGATCGAAAGGTTCCACAGCGCGCGGTCCAGCAGCATCTCCGCCGTCGGGTACACCATGATATTGGGCTTGAGCTCCGGCGCCGCGAAGATGCGCTTGTACACCGCGGCCTCCTTCTCGTCCCGGAGCTGCGCCTCGAACACCTGCTTCACGCACGGGAAGACCCCGAAGCTCTCGGCGAAGGCCGAGACGTTGCGCGGCTCCAGCGCCCACGACACGAAGGCCGCGGCGCCGTCCAGGTCCCTCGCAGACGAGGAGACCGCCAGGTTGTAGACCAGCATCAGGCCGCCGCCGGACGGGTAGCCCGGGTAGGGCAGCATCTTAAGCCCGGAGCGCGCGGCGCCGGGCAGCTTCCTCGACGAGATTATCAGCGCCGAGTCGTCCACCGAGCGAGGCCCGTTCTCGAAGCGGTCCGCGCTGAAAAGTTCTATCTTGCCGCCGACCGCCAGCTCCAGCCAGTCCTCTATGCCGCCGGCCGTCTCCTCGCGGGTGAACGTGGCGCGGTTGAAATCGTCGGAGAACAGGCCGCCGCGGCGGCCCCAGACGCGCGGCAGCACGTCGGCCACCGACACCGCGCCCGACGATCCCGGCACGGACAGCGCTCGGAAATCGCGGCGGCGCGGCGGGGCCTGCACCTTGTCCAGCGCGGCCCTGAAGCCGTCCCAGCCGGCGAGCGCGGCCTCGTGGTCGTCAACCTTGACGGACTGCGGGCGGTAAAAAAGGGCCGGCGACTCCAGCCACCACGGCGCCGAGTAGGCGCGGGCCTCGTCGTTGCGGCACAGTTCCTTCAGCACGAAATCGGGGAAGCGGCGCTGGCCGAGGGCCTCCACCTTGGAGGTCAGCTCGGCGGCCAGGCCGAGGCGCGCCAGGAGCTCGGTCCAGTTCTGCGGGATCTCCACCACGTCGGCCATCGGGTTGCGCTTGGGGTCGCGCAGGTGGGCGAACAGGCTCTCCCACAGGCTGCGGCGGCTCTTCACGGCGAACTCCACGTCGGCTTCGGGGAAAGCGGCGGAGAACCGGGCCAGCATGCTCTTGAAGGCCAGGTGTTTCCTGTGGTCGTAATCCGAAAGAAGCCAGATCAGCATTTAAACCCGCCGTCCCCCTTATCCCCGCCAGCCCGGCTCGTCCAGCTCGGGAGCCACGTTCACGGAGTTGCGGTACTTCCCCGCCTCCAGCCTGCGCATGGCGCAGAGGGCCACCATCGCCGCGTTGTCCGAGCAGTAGGCCCGCTCCGAGAAACGCACCTCGAAGCCCTCGAGCTTCCCGAAGGCCTCGCGCAGCGCGCCGTTGGCCGAAACGCCCCCGCCAACGGCTATCCTCGTCAGCCCCAGCGAACGGGCGGCGTCGGAGGTCTTCTTCACCAGCGTCTCCACCGCCGCGTCCTGGAAGCTCCTGCAGACGCGGGCCCTGTCGGCGGGCGGCAGCCTGAGCTTGCGCTTGTAAAAATCGGTCCCCAGCCGGCCGGCCAGGTAATAGCTCACGGCCGTCTTGAGGCCGCTGAAGGAGAAATCCCTCGTGCCAGGCAGCAGCGGCCGCGGGAACTCGGGGCAGGGGCCCTTCGCCTTCGCGGCCTCCCTCTCCACCTCGGGCCCGCCGGGGTAAGGCAGGCCCAGCAGTTTCGCCACCTTGTCGAAGGCCTCGCCGGCCGCGTCGTCGCGGGTGCGGCCCAGCACCTTGTAGTCGCCGTAGCCCTTCGCGTGCCAGATCTCGGTATGCCCGCCGGAAACTATCAGCGCGAGCAGCGGGAACTCGAGCGGGCGCGAGGCGCGGCCCTTCTCGAACTCGCAGGCCAGCAAATGGCCTTCCAGGTGGTTCACGCCTACGAGCGGCGCGCCTATCAGCTCGGCGGCGGCGCCGGCGGCCACGCGGCCCACCATCAGCGCGCCCGGCAGCCCGGGCCCGCGCGAAAAAGCCACCGCGTCCACGCAGCCTTTCTTCAGCGGCACCTTGAGCCCCGCCTGCTTGAGCGCGGAACCCAGCACGTAAGGCATTTTCTCGAGGTGCGCGCGGCTGGCCAGCTCGGGCACCACGCCGCTGTACTTGCGGTGCAGCTCTATCTGCGTGTAGACGGCGTTCGAGCGCAGCGAGCCCCCCTCCAGCACTGAGGCGGAGGTCTCGTCGCAGGTGGTCTCGAACGCCAGCACCCTCATGCTATTTGGCGGCCGGCTTCAGGTTGCCCAGCACGTCGCGGGCCTTCAGCAGTTCCACGGCGCGGTTCAGCACCTCGTCCGCCACCAGGTCTTTCTTCTTCGCGTCGGCCTTCTCGTCCTTGCCGGGGAAATAGATCTCGTCGGCCTGCTGTATCAGCTTCTTCTCGGTCTCGAGCGGCACCTTCACCTCTATGTCCGGGTATATGCCGCCGTGCTCGTTGTTCTCGTCGTGCTGTATCGACTTGCCGCTGGGGGTGTAATACTTGGCTATCGTCAGCCTCAGCGCGGACTTGTCGGACAGCGGGATCATGCTCTGCACGCTGGCCTTGCCGAAGGAGCGCTCGCCTATGATGACGGCGCGCTTGTTGTCCTGCATCGCGCCCGAGACGATCTCGCTGGCGCTCGCGGAATAGCGGTTTATCAGCACCACGACGGGCAGGTTCTCGTACGGGGCGCTGCCGTCGGCGCGGAACTCCTGGTAGTTCTCGGGCTTGCGGCCCTTGGTGTAGACGATCATCTTGTTGCCGTTCATGAACATCTTGGAGATGTCCACCGCGGCGGACAGGAGGCCGCCGGGGTTGTAGCGCAGGTCCAGCACCAGCGAATCCATCCCCTTGCCCTTGAGCTCCTTCATCGCCTTCTCGACGTTCTCGGTCACGTGGCCGGTGAACTCCACGATCTTTATGTAGCCGGTGTGGCCGTCGAGCATGCGCCACTTCACGTTCTCGGCCTTTATCAGCTCGCGGGTAAGCGTAAGGTCCTTCTGTATCCAGTCGGCGTCCTTGGCGGCGGGCTCGCGCGCGGTGGTTATCTTCACCTGCGTGCCGGGCTTGCCGCGCAGCTTCTTGATGGCCTCGTCTATGATCATGTCCTTGGTGGACGCGCCCTCGATCTTTATGATCTTGTCGCCGGGCAGCATCTGCGCCTTCCAGGCCGGGGTATTGGGCAGCGGGGTCACCACGGTCAGCCAGCCGTCCTTGGTGTCCACGCGTATGCCTATGCCGCCGAACTCGCCCTCGGTGTCGCTCTTGACGCGCTCGTAGACGTCGGGCTCCATGAACTGCGAGAAGTCGTCCAGCTCGGTCACCATGCCCTTGGCCGCGCCGTAGACCAGCTTCTGCGGGTCTATCTTCTCGACGTAATTGTCCTTTATCAGTTCCAGCACGTCCACCATCACCTTCAGCTGCTGGTAGGTCTGGTCCAGCGCGAAATTGACGTAAGGGAAAGCGGCGCCTATCGCAAACGCGGAAAGGGTGACGAAAACCAGTTTCCTTGCATTCTTCATATCCTGCTCCTTGACCGAACACAAAAGCGCGAAGGGACGGCAAAAAGGCCGCCCGCTATATATTTTTTTATTATATCTAATTCGGGAGCCACTTTAAGGGGTCCACGGCCCGGTCGCCCTTGCGTATCTCGAAATACACGGCGCTGCCGGAGGCCTTGCGGCCGGTGCTCATGGCCTGCGTGTCCTCGCCGGCCAGGCCCAGCTGCGCCGAGGCGGCCACGCGCTGCCCCTTGGCCGCGTCTATGCGGCTGAGCAGGCCGTAGATCGTGAAAAATCCCTTTTCGTGGTCCACTATCACCACGTTCCCGTAGGCCCGGAAAGGCCCGGCGTATATCACCTTGCCGCCCAGGGCCGCCCTCACGGGCGCGCCCTCGGCCGTGGCTATGCGTATGCCCTCGCGCACTATCCACGTCTTCAGGCCCGGCACTTCCTCGCGGCCGAAGCGGCTGATGACCTTGCCGTCCGCGGGCCAGTCCATGGCCCCCTGGGCCACAGGCAGGTCGGCGCTGCCGGTCTGCGTGCGGTACGGGGCCTGCTGCTGCAGCTTCTTCACCAGGCGGTTCAGGCC
>CALMZU010000119.1 GCA_937870775.1 uncultured Elusimicrobia bacterium | reverse complement strand
GGCAGACGGCCTCGCCGTGGGCTTTGTTTATCGTGAAATCATCGTCGTCGAAATATATCTCTTTGGCACCGTAGTCCCGCGCCAGCTTCTCCATCTCGGAGAGCACGCGCTGCGCGCTGAAGGTACGGTACTTGCCGTTGCCGTACATAACCTGATTCCACAGGCAGAAGTCGCAGCGGTACGGGCAGCCGCGCGAGGCGTGCATCTGGACCGCCGGGCGGTGCTGGCAGAAGCCGTCCCAGTATATCGAAGGGTTCGCAGCCCAGGAGGCCGGGAACATGCCGTAGGCCGGCTCCGGCAATTTGTCGAGAGGGTCTATGAGCGGCCGCGGCGCGTTCTCCACGGGCTCGCCGTCGCGGCGCCAGGCGGCTCCGGCCACGCGCGCGAGGTCCCCCTTGCCGCGCAGGCAGCGCATCAGCTCGAGCAGGGTCTCCTCGTATTCGCCGCGCAGCACGTAGTCCGCGCCGGCACATTCTTTAAGGGTTTCCACGGGGTAGACGGTGGTATGCGGGCCGCCGAGTATCACCGTGCAGCCGGGGCGCAGTTCCTTAAGGCGCATGACCAGCGCCCTGTCCATGCCGATGGTGGGCGTGGCGGTCTCGAAGAACACCGCGTCGGGAGCTTCTTTTTTGAACAACTCATAGAAGCCGTCCAGCGTCATGTCCAGCGCAACGCAGTCGGCCGTCACCACGTCGAAACCGTCGGCCTTGAGCCACGCGGCCGAATAGGCGAGGAAGAAAGGGAAAGGCAGGTAATGCGGCAGCTCGCCCGGCTTCTTTATGCCGGAATGCGGCCAGCGCGAACCGGAGCGTATGAAATATTTCTGCAGGCCGCCGGGCAGCTCGGTCCTGTAGAGCGGGTTGAAAAGCAGTATCTTCATCAGGCTTCCTTCTCCGCCTCAAGCCCTGTTAAGCACAGGGCCGCGAAGGCGAACATGTACGGCATCACCGGCACGTGGTAGCGCGGGACGCCGTTGAAATGCAGCGAGAAATAGAAGAGCGGCACGACGAAGAAGAGGGCTCCGGGCACGGACCTGACGCGCCATATTCCGCAGGCGCAGGCCGCGAGCAGCGCCAGCTGCAGGGCCAGCAGCAGGCCCTTGAAGGCCAGCTTCCCCCACTCGCCGGCGGCGCGGTATTCCGCGTTGGGCCTGTCCACGCCGAAGACGCTGGAATGACTGGTTATCCAGAAGCGCGGCAGAAAACGCGCGGACTTAATGACGTTAACGGCGCAAGCCAGCGGGCGCGCCAGTTCCGCCTCGAGCTCGCGCTGCAGCGCGGCGTCGGCCGCGGTCTCGTCCAGGCCGGCCGTCAGTTTTTCTATATAGGCCGTGTTGGCCTCGGAGGGGCCGCCCTTGGCCATCGTAAGGAAAAAGACGGGACCGTGCTGGCCGGCGAAAGGGATGACCTTGCCGAAGGCGCGGTAGTTGCGCACGCTCCACGGCACCAAGGCCGCGCAGAACACCGCGGCGGCCAGCGCGGCGGCCTTCAGCGTGCCGCGCAGGTCGCGGGAATACCAGGCCTCGGCGGCGAAGAGCAGCACCGGCATCAGAACCAGCGTGGGCTTGGTCAGCGTGGCCGCGGCGGCGGCGAGGGCGAAAACGGCGAGCAGCCCGGTCCCGCGGCGCCGGCGCCACAGCAGGAAAAGCCACATAGAGCAGGCCATCAGGCAGGTGAACATCTCTTCGTTAAGCAGCAGCCCGCTGTAGGCTATCATCACCGGGTGCACTGCGCATATGACTGCGGCGGCCAGTGCCGCCCGTCGGC
This sequence comes from uncultured Elusimicrobia bacterium, assembly GCA_937870775.1. GTDB lineage: Bacteria > Elusimicrobiota > Elusimicrobia > Elusimicrobiales > UBA9959 > UBA9959. The sequence continues at coordinate 1,053 of CALMZU010000119.1, read as the reverse complement.
CGAAAAGTTCACGCGCGGCGAGGAAAAGGAAAAGGCAGGTGAAAGCGCCCATCAATGCCTGGACTGCCCGCGCCGCCGGGTAAGAATGTCCCGCGGCCTTGTAAACTGCGGCCAGTGCCGCCGGGTACAGCGGCGGCCGCTTTACCGACGGCACGCCCGGGACCATCGAGAAGCCGCCGCCGGAAGCGAGGTTCCAGCCAATAGTATCGTAGTCCACGGCGTCGGCATATACCGGCCGCTGCGGCACTGCCAGCACGAAGGCCAGCCGCAGTGCCAGCGCCGCCGCGAAGACGTGCCAGGGCTTCAGCTTCACGCCTGCTCCATCCAACTGCGGACCAGCGGTTCGTTCTCCGAAGCCCACTTGCAGACGCGGCGCACCATCTCGTGCGCTTTCAGCGAAGGCCTCCAGCCCCAGTGCTTCTCCGCCAGCGAATAATCGGTGACGTAGTAGGGAACGTCGTAGCGGCGCTCCTCCTTAACCACGCCCACCTCGCCATTGCGCCCGAAATACTCGGTGCACATGGCGTCGAGCTCGCGCAGAGAGACGGAGCAGTGCAGGCCGCCGCCGGCGTTGATCACCGCCGGGGCTTTCTTGGAAGGGGATTTCATCTGGCGCAGCGCCAGCTCGGCCGCGTCGGCGGCGTCCATGCAGTCGCGCACCTGGCGGCCGCCGTGGCCTATGAACTTCAGCGGGCGGCCGAGCAGGCGGGAATAGACCCAGAAAGATATTATGCCCTGGTCTATGCGGCCGAACTGGCCGGGCCCGCCTATGACGCCGCAGCGGTTGATGCGCACCGGGAAGCCGAAAGCGGAACCGTACTCCAGCGCCAGCGTTTCGCTGGCGGCCTTGGTGGCGCCGTAAAGGGAGATGGGCGGGCGCGTGGAGAATTCCTCCGTGACGCCGCGGGCGGTGAAGCCTTTCACGCCATAGGGCGCCGCCGGCGCCAGCCTGTCGCCTTTCACCTTCAGGTTCAGCGCGCAGAGGTCCTCTATGGAATAGACGCGGCTGGTGCTTATCAGTATGAAACCGGCCCCGCTGCGCTTGCAGTACTC
>CALMZU010000118.1 GCA_937870775.1 uncultured Elusimicrobia bacterium | reverse complement strand
TTCTTAACAACTTTCCAAGGCATCAGAATGGGTACCTCGTGTTATCGCGGGAGTAATACCCCCACCGGCGCGCGTCCTTCAGCTTGGAAGTCTGAACGCGGCGCGGGGGCCGCTCCTGGCCGGCCGCGGCCGCTGCGGCCATCTGGGCGTCCAAGAGGTCCTGTTTCAATGCGGCTACCAAGGAAGGTTTCAGCGTAAATTTATAGGCCATAGCGGAGGCCAGTTCCGTGGCCAGGACGTCTACAAAGAGGGGGTCGAACTCCGCTACGTTCTGAGCGTCGTAGACGTACTCCACGGAGAGGTCTCCGTCGTCGTCATAGGACGTGTAGATGTAGTTCTCAACTATGTCGTACTGCATCCCGCGAAGGATTCCGCCCGTGGTGGCGTCGCCCACCACCAGGATTTTCAGGGAATCGGTAGGGACGTAGAAAGCCGCGGAATATCCGTAGGCGGGGGAGACGTCGGTGCTCTCCTCCAGAATATCCAGCTTTCGGGCGAAATTGAAGATGTACTTGCGGAGCATCTTGCGCCGCGACTGATCGTAGTGACGGGCGCAGACGCGCTCTATCTCCGTGGCCGGAGCAGTGAGCCCGGTGGCGGAAATCTCCCGCTGGCCCAATTTGTCGAGGGCCAGGTTACAGATGTCAACGGCTGTCGCGGGAGCGGCCATGCGCGAGTCTCCTTGGGCTGAAAAACGGATTTAACCCTCCCCCGCCCTATTCTGATCATGGACGGGGGAGGGGTTAACAACTACAGGGGATTAACCCTGTATGAACGAAGCGCGGACGCTGATGGTGCCGGCCGCGGTGCCGACGGTGTTGGCCGTCACGGCCAGAACGTAGGCGTTCTCCTTGGTCGTCAGGGTCTTGCCGAGCAGCTCGTAGACCTTCTTGCCGATCTTGTCGATGGGCAGGTCATGCATACCGTCGATCTCGGAACCCATAGCGGCGCCAGCGTTGATGTCGTGCGCGGCCATCAGGATGTCCTTGTCCACGGCCACACCGGCTTCGCTGTAGAAGCCGAGGTCGTAGCTGGTCGCGCCGGCGATGGCGTCGTTGTTCCACTCCACTTTGAGCGGGATCATGTTCGCGCCCACGATGCCGAGTTTATACACCGAGCCGTCGTCGTCAGCGGCCGCCACCTCGAAGGTCTGCGCCAGCGAGAAGACCTGGCCGGGGCCTATGATGCCCGGATTGCCTTTCTTGCCCGCGGCCACGTTAGCGTCTACCCACTTGTTTTCTACTGCCATAATTTTATTCTCCTTCCCTAATCGGGATGTTTTCCGTCTCTATTATACCTCTACCCCCCTGCCCCCGTCAAGGGGGTGAGGGGTAGCGGTTCCACTCCCGATTAGTCGGTGGTGGTGAACTTCTGGACCCGGTTGCCTTCCGTGCGGACGGCGCCGAGCTCGAAGACGATGGAGACCTGCTTGGTCTCGTGGAGGTCGGGGCGATCCTCGATCTTTATCTCCATCTCCTTGCTCATGCCCACGCACATACCGTCCTGGGCCAGCACGAAGCACGAGCGGACGCCGGCGGCCACGGGCAGGATGGGGCGGGTTATCGCACCGGCGAACTTCACCAGGTTGATGCCGCAGGCGTTCTGTATCTCGCCCTTTTCCACGACGTACTGGCGGGTGTAGTCGCCGCCGATGAGCTCGGTCTCCTTCATAAAGGCCGTGTGCTCGTCGCCGGTGATAGCCATCATCTTGGCCACGGGGACTTCGTTGCCCACTTCGTCGTCGATGAAGTTCTGGTTCACTTCGAGCAGTTTCTCGTAGGTGACGCCGGCGGTGGCGGTCACGGTGCGGCCGCCGTCACTGGCGAACGTCACGGTCGTGCCGAACTCGCGGCCGGTGTACACGTCAGCGAACAGGGCCTCGACCACGATGCGGTCGAACACGCGCTCCATAGCGCGGGCGCAGGCCATCGCGTATTCGGACTCAGGGGCGATGAGGGCGCCGCGGACGTCGGAGGCGTCGATGGGCAGCACCAGAGCGAAGCGGCGGCGGCTGATCTTGCGGCGCTTATGCTCGATGTCGGAGAACACGACGGGCTGGTGCCGGCCGATGATCTCGGAGGCTTCGGCCAGGCCGAGGCCGTCGTAGGCGAACACGTCGCCGCTCATCTGCTTTATTTTGCAGAACGGGCGGAGGCGGGCCTTGGACTGCTGGGCCGCGACGTGGACCTGGTCGGAAAACTGAGTTATCTGCGCTACATCCATTGATTCAACTGCCATAATGTTTTTCTCCCTTTGTCCCCACTATCCGTGGAAAGACGCAAAAATACTACGAACCGCAAATTACGTTTTTGGGTTTTGCGGGCGCAGTATCCGTCTCAAAGACAACGGGTGCTCCCTGCCGTTTACGCCGCTACGCGAAGAGAATTAACTCTTATCATCGGGGGTCTCTCCTTAGGGGGAAAGCCGTATCCGAACATCAGGTAAATTATATATCACCCCTCAACAAATGTCAAGGGGTGATATTTTTTTAGGGCCTTACTTCTTCGTTCCGGTGCGCGCGATCTGCGCGTAGATGGCGTCCACTTTGGCCTTGGTGGTCGCGTGGTCCTGGTGGAACGTGTCCTCGAAGGACGGCGAAG
>CALMZU010000117.1 GCA_937870775.1 uncultured Elusimicrobia bacterium | reverse complement strand
GGGGCCGGGGCTGGCGCCCCGGCCCCGCCAGTGTCCGCGGATGCGGTTTATTCGCGCCCGGCTTCCTTTACCTGTATGTAGCGCCTGGCGGCAAGCAGGCCCAGCGGGGTGAGCAGCGCCATGCAGCCAACTATCAGCCAGATCGTCTGGGAATTCCTCGGGCCCTCGGCCGGGCAGTAGATCGCCAGCAGGTAGCCGGACAGCGGGCCGGCGAAGAACTTCGCCACGAAGTAGGGCAGCATCGAAAGGGCCAGGTACGAGCCTTCCTGGCCCTTCGGAGCTATAGCGGCCGGATATTCGTAGAGCCGCGGCGAGTAGAAACACTCGCCGACCGAGTACAGGATCACGCACGAGACGATGGCCGCGTAGAGCGGGTTCAGCGGACCGGTAAGGTTCAGCCACCAGGATATAGCGCCGCCGAAAGGTCCGTCCGCCAGCGTCTGGAACAGCGCCGGGGGCGCCGCCAGCAGGAATACGGAGAGCGCCGTAATGGCGGTGCCGATCACGACCGTCTTGTAGGCCGTGAACTTCTGGGTCAGCGCGCCTACTATGGGCGCCAGTATCACCACTATGACGGCGTTCAGCGTGCCGAACAGCTGCCCGTAAGGCGCGCCCTCGCCCAGTTCGCGTATGGCGAACTTGGGGAAGGTGTAGTAGAAGTGGTACAGGATCAGCTTCACGAAGACGACGAAGCCGAAGAAGGCGAGGAAGCGGTAGAAGGTCACCTGCGTCCACAGCGAACTGAAGATCTTCCACCAGTCCTTCGCCGCGTCGCGGCAGGACAGCAGGAAGGCGCCGATGAAGGACTTGTCCTGGTACTTGGAGACCTGGGGCGTTATCTTGACGCCCTCGTCGGTGGCCTCCACGCCGTCGCGCATAGCGAAGTACGTCAGCACCAGGTTAGGCAGGGTGCACAGCATGCCGAGGGCTATGATGCTCTGGTAGGTGCTGATCTGCAGGCCGAGGTAGGGCACGGTGAAGTGGCCGTACTCGCCCAGGCCGCCGCGCACCTTGTCCACCACGAAGCCGGCTATCGCGAAACCGACGTTCATCATTGAATAGTAAAGCGAGAAGGCGATGGAGCGCTGCTTGGTGGTGGTGAAGCGCCGTACCGCGGCCACCATGACCGGGGTCTGCAGGGCCTCGCCGAGGGCCAGCGGGAACAGGCCGAACGGTACCGCTATGTATTGCGCGGCGAAGAAGGCCATCACCAGCCGGGCCAGGGCCGCCAGGCCGAAGCCGGCCAGCAGCGACTTGCGTATGCCCACCGCGTCGACGAGGGAGCCGACCATCACCGTGAAGGCGGTCAGGAAGATGGACCAGTTGCCTATCACCCACCCTGCGTTCTTGTCGCTGAACTTCAGGTCGGAGGACAGCCACAGCACCAGCACGGAGTTGACGAGGCTGTAGGCCAGTATCGTCATGATCTTCGTGCCGAAGATTATCCACAGCTCGCGTATCGAGCCCTTCAGGACGGTGAACTTGCCTATGAAGGATGTATCGGCTTCGGTGTTGGTCATTTTTAGTTTTTCTCCGTGGCGGCGGCGCCGGCGTCCGGTTTCTCGTCGCGCATCTTCTCGTAAAGCCTGTCGAACTCGGGGGCCAGCTTCCTGAAGGCCGCCATCACCTTAGGGTCGAAATGCTCCGGCCGCATGCGGTCGTCGCCCTCGGTGATGATGCGGCAGGCGCCGGCGTGGTCGTAGTTGGGCTTGTAAACGCGCGAGTTCCTCAGCGCGTCGTAGCAGTCGCAGATCGCGGTGATGCGGGCCTCGAGAGGGATCTCCTCCCCCTTCAGGCCCTTCGGGTAGCCGGTGCCGTCCCAGCGCTCGT
>CALMZU010000116.1 GCA_937870775.1 uncultured Elusimicrobia bacterium | reverse complement strand
TAACGGTAACTGCCTCTAAGAGCGCTAACATTTACTTTACAGTGGTCAACGCCGATAAACTTGTAACGGACGCCACGCGGTTCATAGAGAACGCTGCCATAACGCTTACAAGCCTTGATATAGCGGGCTTAAGTCTTACGGCCAAGAGCAATTCCGCGGGATACGCGGCGCTTGCGGCGGTGCCCAGCGGTAAGTACAGCTACACGGTAAGCGCCAGCGGCGCGCAGGGTGTAAGCGGCAATATAACCGTGGAGCCGGGCATAGACCAGAACCTGAACATGGTGCTGCCTACGTCCATGGTAACGTACACCTGGAGCGTAACGCCTACGACTATAACGGACAACTACAACGTGCAGTTGGACGTAACGTACAAGACTGATGTAGCGGCGCCTGCGGTGGTTGTATCGCCTGTACTGGAAACCATAGCGATGACGGACGGACAGACGGTGTACACGCAGTATACGATAACGAACAAGGGGCTTGTGGCGGTGAAGAACTTCACCCTGGACGCCACGCAGAGCGACCCGGCTGTAAAGGTGGAGATCCCGTTCACCAGCATAGAGGAGATATCAGCAGGTCAGACGATAACGGTGCCTGTGAAGATATATCTGGAGCACGCTAGCACGCACGATGTAACGATAAAGCATAAATGCGGCTACATGTGCGCGGCGGGTGTGTGGACGGATCTTACGGTAGAACCGTGGAAGGCTGTGGTAGGCAGCGTAAGCAACAGCGGCAACAGCAGCAGCGGTACCAGCGGCACCGCGAGCAGCACGGTAGGTGGCAGCGGAAGCGGCGGCAACACCACGTCAACGAGCTACGTCGTCGGGAGTGCTGTAACTGGGAGCATATCAGTGAACACTTCCCAGACAAGTGTTTGTGGCACAAAAGCTTGTACAGTTGGAGATTCGACGACATGCCCACCATGTCAGCAATGTATAGCTGAAGGTATATGTGTGGCTGACTCAAGTCAGGATGGTTTGACGCAACGTTGTGAACCGTCAATGGAAATATGCAAGAAGAATGTCTGTCAAGCAGGCAGTTGTATTGCGGTTAGCAATGCGGCAGAAATTAATGCGAAGTTTTCAAATGGGGCAATCGATGTTCTGAGTTGTCCTAATCGAGTTGCAAAACCTCAAAGTGAGTATAATCCGTGGAATTATGTGAATGGTTGCGGAACGGTCAAATCCAAAGTCCCTGACAATCCAGACTTATCGTGTAATTATTCTTTCAAGGTCCCGTGCGATGGTCATGATGCGTGTTATGGAACCTGCAATAACAATAAACTAGGATGTGACTTGGCTCTTTCGACAGATGCCATGACAAAAGTTTGTGCCAATATAGATTCCCCTGTATGCAAGACATCATGTATTCTTGCTGCGCAAGTCTATGCCTCTGGCGCTTCTATAGGAGCGGATTTTACAGGTGCATACAAAGATGGACAGATTGCCGGATGTGGACAGTGCGGTCCGAATGATTGATATATGGCTAAAAAATACAAAGTAATCTGTTGGCTAATTTGGTCCATTGGGTTCATTGCGATTATTGTCCCTAGTATTTTTAAGGAAAGGAACGTTTTAATAAGTGGACTGATATCTTCTCTGCCATTTGCGGTGTTATCAATGTACGCAAAAGTGGTTTTTGAGAGCGATATCACAAGTCCATATAGAAAAATAAAACTGGCCGGGATTCTTGGGGCCTTTGCCTTTACACTTTTGTACGCAATACTGGATTTTCATGTTTATATTACAGGACTATTTGTCTTCTTAGGATTTGCAACAATAATTGTTGGCTTTATCGCGGGGGTACTATCCTATAAACTGTTTTTACAAGTGAACAGTAACAGAAAGTAATGATTGAGATTCGTAGTATGGGACATAACTAAATGAAAGGGTCCACAATATTTATGAAAGCAACTTTGATGTCTCAAATTATGCCTATAAGGAACTGCTGGCTTCTCTCTATTTTGGCCGGGATTATTATTGCTGGCAGTAATTGTTGTTGCTTTTCGACTCAAATCCCTTGTGGTGATTTAAATAGAAATATTAATGGCCCGGGGCCCAGGATGATCGTGGTGGATGTTCGGGGAACAGGGGATTTTAATTTAAGCCATATACCAACTGCTGTTAATTTTTCATATGAGTCTATCGGGAAGGCCAAACTGCCCAAAGATACCCCGATAGTGCTTTATGGCAACAGCAACCAGTGCCCCTGGAGCGGTTTAGCGGCCAAAAATCTTGAGACCGCAGGTTATAAAAGCGTGTATATCTTGGATGGCGGCATAGCGGAATGGATAGCTGAAAAACTGCCCTTGGTGACAGCCACTGGTGTGCAGATAGAAAAAAATGCACAGCATGTATCCGGGACATCTCCTGGTAAAGTTTTTGAGCTTTTTAATAACAAAGCCGTGTCGTTTATCGATACACGCTCGGCTAAGGAGTTTTCCAGTGCGCATGTGCCCGGGGCCAAGAATATTCCATTGGATACATTGGAAGCGTCATTAGGAACACTTTCGCTGGATACAGAATGGGTTGTCTGTGATAAAGATTCGGAAAACTCCAAAGATGCCGTCAGATTGATGACATCAAAAGGGTTTAAGGTTAAGGAACTTTCCGGCGGCATACAGGTTTGGGCCGCGAAGAAGTATCCGTTGGAAACTGGAACTGCAAAATGAAATTAGCCGGGGGGAGTATGAAATCCATTTCAACTGCGCTTGTTATGGGCGTGGTAAGCTCCCTTTTCTTTGTGTCAAAGGCTACGGCGGATACTACCGTATGCGCCAAGGTCAACATGTCTATCAGCCAGGAGGCCACGCTGGAGCGCGAGGCTTTTGACGCGGCGCTGGGCATAACCAACGAGTTCCCTTCGTACGGTTTGGAAGATTTCCGTGTGGACGTTGTTATAAAGGACGCATCCGGTAACGATGCTTCCGCCCTGTTCTATGTAAAAGTAAATTCCAAAGAAAACATAACGGCCGTTGATGGCACTGGGGTTGTGCAGCCGGCCACTACCGCTAACGTGCATTGGCTTATAATCCCCAGCACCGGCGCCGGCGGCACCAGCGCGGCCGGCCTTAAGTATTCGGTGCGCGCGGATATTTCCTATAAGCTTAACGGCGTATATCAGAACGTCTCGACTTACGACGACTATATAACCGTAAAACCGCAGCCTGCTGTAAAGCTTGAGTACGTGCTCCCCTTCGAGGTTTTTGGCGACGAGCCGCTTACCGCCGACGTTACTGAAACGGTAGAGCCCTTTCCGCTTGGTGTAAGGGTCACTAACGTGGGTTATGGCGCGGCCAAGAACTTTACAATCAATTCCGGCGAGCCGGATATACGCGATAATGCGCAGGGGCTGGCTGTTAACGTGTCCCTAGTAGGCACTTATCTCGGCAGTACAAAGATATCCAATACGCTGCTGGTCCCGTTCGGGGATGTTGCCGCCGGCGGGGTTTCACAGGCCGCGTGGGTTATGTCAGCCAGCCTGTCCGGGCGTTTTCAGAAATTTACGGCGAGCTTTACCCATTCCGACGAACTCGGCGGCGCCCAGACTTCCCTTATTCAGGACGTAACTACCTACACGCTTATAAAGGATGTGCTGGTAGATGTAAGCGGCAGCGACAGCCAGTTCGATTTTCTGGTAAATACCACTTTCCCGCGCGACGCCATGTACACTGTGCTGGCGGCCGGGCAGGATATCCCTCCGGATCATATATTGGAATCTTCGCAGGCTTCGCCTATCCCTGTCACCGCCGTTGGCGGCGTGTTGTCCGGCGCGCTTGGTGGGGCCAGTACGGCAGTAACGCTAAGGCTTTCCGGCACGGTGCCTACGGGCTGGGTATATGCTTCCGTCCCGGCGCCGCTGGAAGGGAAGGCCAGGCTGCTTTCCGTAGTGCGCAGTGACGGCAAAGTTATTAATGCGCGTAATGCCTGGATCTCCAAGCATTTCAACAAAGAGACCCGAACATATCTTTACCGTTTTGCGATACTGGACTACAATACTTCTGCGGATTATACATATACGCTCAATTTCTCGCTGGATTCCGTGGACACCGCGCCGGCCGCTGTAACGGACCTTGCCATTTCAACGGTGAACTATTCAGTGCAGAGCGCGCAGGCCGGGCTTACCTGGAGTTCTACCGGCGAGGACGGCGCCAGCGGTACCATATACGGCGGGCGTTACCTTATTCAGACCGCCACCAGCCCGGCCGCCGATTTCAGCACGGCGGCGGCGCAGATAAGTTTCAGCACAAATACCAGCGCTGGCGCTATACAGAATTATCTGCTTTCCAGCCTGGCCGGCAATGCTTCGTATTACATGCGCCTCTGGGTGCAGGATACCAGCGGCAATATTTCGCAGGGCTCCAACCTTGCGCAGTTGTACCTGCCGCCCAACCCGCCCGCCTCCGGCAGGGCAACGCTTGTAAGTTCTTCCGCCGTTAACGTGGCGTGGGCCGGCGGCAACAATAACCTGCCTATATCTTATGCCATTTGGCTTGCCACTTCCGCCGTGACCGGCGCTATTGCGCCTGCGGATGTGGCCGCCGGCAGCAGCTATACTTTTGCCGGGCTTGTGCCTAACACCACCTATTCCTTATACGGCCGCGCTTCCAACCCGGATAGCGGCGCTGTATCCGCCGCCGCGTATCTTGCCAGCACCATAACCCTTGCCGCCCAGCCCGGGGCGCCGGCAACAACAACGGTGTTCTTGTCGAGCGCCGTCATAACCTGGCCTTCCGGCGGTAATCCTGAGGGGACTGAGTTCGCGGCCGAGCTGTCCACAGCCTCCGACTGGAGCATTCTGACCGCATCAACCGACTGGAACAGCGGGCTCACGGCGTCTTTTGCCGGTTTGGCCGAGAACACAACTTATTATGCGCGTGCGAAGGCCCGAAATTATGCCGGTGTTGAAACGGCTTATACGGACCTTGGCGCTTTAAAGACAGGTTTCGTGGACGTGCTTGCGCCGGTCACTGAACTTTTCTTCCAGGGCGTTCACGCCGGGGCCGAACTGGTGTATGTCGCCAGTTCCACGGCAATCGGGCTCTCGGCCTATGACGACGCTTATCAGGCCGGTGACCGGCTTGGCGGCGCGGCTATGTCGTATTACTCCGTAGACTCGGATACGTTCGCAGTGTACGGCGGAACGTTCAGCCTTACGGGAGAAAACGTTCATGCTTTGCGCTACTACAGTGTGGACAAGGCCGGGAATACGGAAGTGGTCAAGGTATCAAGTGCGGTGGTGGACGCCTCCGCGCCTGTTACTACGTTCGCGGTGGAAGGTTCTTCTGTGATCGTGGACGGGACCTTGTATCTGGCCGCAGCTTCCAGCGTTACTTTATCCGCTTCGGATGTTATGTCCGGCGTGGTGCGGCTGAATTACAGCGTGGACGGAACTACGGCGGCCGCAACTTCGCAAGTGCAGTTACAGGCCGGCCCAGGCGGGCATGAACTTAAATTCGGCGCTGTGGACAATGTTGAGAATACAGAGTTGGAGCGCGCCGTTACTTTCTACGTAGATGCGGATGCGCCCGTCAGCAGCGTTTCGGTGGAAGGCGTTTATACGCAGGGCGGCTACCTCGGCGGCGTTATCGTTGCTCTTTCTGCTGTCGATGCTATGTCCGGTGTGGCAGGCATAAACTATTCGCTGGATGGAAGCAGTTATGCGGTTTATGCAGGGACATTCCCGGTTATAGAAGTCGGGACTCATACTCTGGTTTTCCGCTCCGAAGATAAATTGGGGAACATAGGGGTGGAACAGACTTTCAACATCCAGATAAGTTCGTATATAACTGTTCCTGAATTCTCGATGGCCCCGGAGTCCGGGCCCATCGGTGTGCCATTTGCCATAGGGGGCGCTGGCTTTGGCACGTATTCGAGCGGTATCACTATGGTGCTTATCGGCGATGCTACTGCCCCGCTGACGCTCTGGAGCACCACTACCATAAAAGGCACCATCCCCGGCAGCCTTGGC
>CALMZU010000115.1 GCA_937870775.1 uncultured Elusimicrobia bacterium | reverse complement strand
TCGGCCAAACTGAGCCTGGGCGAGGCCTCGACGTCGTTCTACCTGATCGACACGCTGGTCTCCGCCCCTACGCACCAGCTGACCATCAACACCGTCGTCGCGAAGGGCTGGCTGCCGGCTGTGTCGTCGTATACCGTGACCCCCGCGCCGCCCGACCACGCCGCCTTCTACACGGCGCCGCGCCGGCTCGTCGCGGGCACCACGGTCCAGTACTACAACTACGACGCGAACATCACCACGCCGACCGTGGTCACCGTGGTGCTGAAGGACCCGTACGAGAACACCACCACGACGACCTCGGTCGCCACGGTGCGCTTCTCCGCCTCGCGCAACACGACCTACGGCGGCATAGATCCCGCCGAGGAGGTCACCTCCGCGAACCCGAGCTGGAAGCTGCTTAAGACGAACCCGGTGGACCTCAGCATCTTCCCGGGCTATTCCTACGCCAACATCTGGGTCTGGGACACCGTGGTCGGCACCGCCACCGTGGCGGCCTCCCCGTCCATCCCGTCCGACGGCGTGACGCTGCCGGTGATAAGCCAGGACGTGTACATAACGCCCAGCACCGCCACCTACTTCACGCTGCACCACGGCTATACCGTGGCCAACCCGCTGCGCGTGCAGACCGCCGGCAACGTGACGCTGCGCGTGCGCGACAGGTTCGGCAATATCGCCACCGGCGACACCGTGAACGGCCATTATTACACCGGCAAGATAAAGATGGCCACGAACTCGAAGGGCACGGCCGACCTGCGCGACTGGCTCAGCAACACGACCGACTACACGTTCGTCAAGGCCGACGCCGGCGAACGCCAGCTCCTCGTCCAGGACACCTACGTCGAGACGCTGAAGGTCAACGTGACCGACTACTACCTGTCGACGATATACGGCTATACGGACGACGGCGACCGCGGCATGCCCGTGGGTTCCAGCGGCGACGTCGTGCTGTCCGGCCTCGTGGTGACGCCTACCGACATAGCGCCCGAGGACCCGCTGCCCTCCAGCAAGACCTCGATAGGCATAACCAAGTACGCCCTGTACCAGGGCGACGGCGTGATCACCGACGTGCCCGCGCCCGTGCCGATGCTGCGCATGACGATGCAGACCTCGCCCGCCGGCTCGCCGCCCGCGTACCTGAAGTCGATGCAGGTCAAGAGCTCCGGCACGCTGTCCTACGGCGATATCGTCGAGATAGGCCTCTACGCCGACAACGCCACCAGCGGCCAGACCGGCGTCTTCGACGGCGAGACCGTGCTCGGCGGGCAGCCGACCGACACCCTGGTCTCCACCGGCGCCTACGACACCGGCCTGATGGCCTGGACCTTCGACAACCTGAACGTCAAGGTCGCGACCGCCGCGCTGGTCTCCAACACGCCGCGCAACTTCTTCCTCGCGGTCCGCGTCTCCACGGTGGCCGCCACGCCGCGCAGCTTCGCGCTGGTGATGGACAACCCGTCGTTCATCGTGCTGAACTCGACCTACGTCGGCGTGGCCTACAACAACTTCCCGATAGACACCGCGACCGCGCCGGTGCGCAACCAGCCCGCCACGGTGCAGATAAAGGCCACCGACATAGGCGCCTGGTGGCAGCCCACGGTCGGCACGACGACATTGTCACTGGGCCAGTATAATTACGTCGAGCAGGGCCAGACCCGCGTCGGCTTCCTGAAGATACAGGCCTGGACCGAGAACTTCACCGGCACGATGAAGTCGATAAAGATCATACGCACCGGCACCGGCACGGGTTCCGACCTGACCAGCATGCGCCTGTTCATGGACTCCTCCGGCGGCGACCCGACCCTGGGCGACGGCGTGTTCGAGGCCAGCATCGACAAGGAGATCACCAACACGGACGACCCGCCGGTCTTCAATGCCGACGACCCCGACACCTTCTCGCTGCCGCTTACCAATCCGGCACTGGACGGACTGGTGTCGATCAGCACCCGCACCTATTTCGTGGTGTTCGAGTTCGGACCGGACTCGGTGGCCAACCAGACCCACGGCGCCCGCCTTGAGAGCTCGGGCATAAGCCTTGTTGACGGCGTCGTCGGCTCCTTCTCGCCGGTGGCGTCCTCTACGGTGCCCCTGTACGCCACCGCCGACATCGTCTACGTGGCCGACGTCAACAAGAGCCAGCCCAACGATTTCGCTAAGCCGTCTTACATGACGCAGAACGACACCGACAAGCCGGTGGCCCGCCTGACCATGCAGGTCAACGGCAGCAACGGTTCGGCGGCGTGGCGCGGCCTGAAACTGGACCGCTGGGTGACCGCTTCCGAGAACGGCGACACCGCCGCCTGGAACAAGGTCACCGACGTCAAGAAGATCAGCATCTGGTACGACTCCACCGGCGACGGCCTGCTCGAGACGACGACCACCGTGAAGGACACCGAGGTGCTGCTGATAGGCACAGAGAACCGCACGTTCCCGTACGACACGCTGAAGACGCCGCTGATGTCCACCGACACCGTGATACGCGTCAACGACGTGCAGAGCTTCTTCCCGTCGGACAGCCCGTTCGACATGGCGCCGGGCCGTCTGATCCTCAACGACGGTCAGGAGGACCCCTCGCTGAAGGAGGTGGTCTACTACTCCACCGTGGACGTGATGAACAACACCTTCGGCGGCCTGACCCGCGGCGCGGAGGGCACGGCCAAGGTCGAGTGGGCCACCGGTACCGTGATCTCCGGCCAGGCCGTGCTGCCTATCATAAGCGACGAGGGCAGCACCGACGGCCAGATGCTCTATTCCAGCCCGAAGGACTATTTCATAACCTATGACATAGCGCCGCTGGCCAACGTGTCCAACTACTCGTACCTGGGTCTCGCGGTGCGCTCCACCGACTATTTCTACATAACGCAGCCGAAGTACATGAGCACCGTCAACGTGGGCGTGACCTCGCCCGGCAAGACGCTGTCGCTGATCGGCAAGATGAAGGAGTACTCCGACAAGATCGTCGTGCTGGCCAGCAACACGGTGACGGGTTCCACGCTGCAGCAGAAGGCGGTCAACCAGCCGATCATCGATTTCACGATGAAGGCGGACGTCGGCGACGCCAAATGGCGCTGGATGCTGGTCTACGCCACCGGAACGCCCGTGGCCGACGGCACCGCGATGAACGACATCTCTGCCGTGAAGATCTGGTACGACAACGACAATAACGGCTTCCTGAACACCAATAACGACGTGATGATAGGCTCCGGCACGTTCGGCAACACCATATACGGCCCGCTGATAGCCAAGGTGGCGTTCTCCGCGGAGCAGCGCGTGGTCACCGAGAATTACGCCGCCAACCTCGGCGCGTCCCAGCGCTATTTCCTGACCTACGACATCAAGGATTCGGCCATGCCCAACGACTCTCTGGGCAATCCGCGCTACCTGGGCGCCTATATAAAACCGGAGTCGCTGCCGCAGAACAGTTCGTCGGTCGACGATGTCACCAAGAACGCCATCTCGCTGCCCAACGCCTTCTCGGCGGCGGATTCCAACCTGACGTTCATTTCTGCGGTCAGGGAGATCGTCTCCTCGCCCAGCACGATAACCGTGCTTACCGACGCCGTCTTCTCGCCCGGGGAGTCCGGTTCCACCACGTCCGTCCGCCTCGCCGGCGATATAACCACCACCGGCGTCACCGACGCCTTCTGGCTGGTCACGTCCACCGAGGGCATACCCTCCTCGGGCTACGCGATGGTGGATAACGAGATCATCAAGTACGCCGGGACCACCGCCGGGGCGCTCTCGATGGTGACCCGCGGCGCCTTCAACTCGCCCGTTTCCCAGCACAGTTCCGGAACGGCGCTCGGCGGCATGGTATACCAGGGCTGGAACAACTACCCGTTCATGAAGATGACCCTGACGACCAGCGGCTACGGCGTGCGCTGGCAGGGTATAAAGCTGGTGCGCAAGCAGCCCGCCAGCCTGAACGGCTACGATTCCGATGTTTCCCGGATACGGATCTGGAAGGACAACGGCAACGGCGTTTTCGACCGTGACGGCGCCACCGGCCTCAACACCGCCGACACGGTGATAGGTTCCGGCGCCTTCGGCGCGGACGCGCTGGTGGGCAAGATCACCGTGAACGTGGCCGACCCGGCGCTGAAGAACCAGAATTACGTGGTGATCAGCTCCACCCCGACCGTCATCTTCGTGTCGATGGACATAGACAAGACGTCCAACTTCTCCAACGAGCTCCTGACCCCGCAGAACGACGTGCTGGGCGTCTACGTGCCCTACGAGACCAACTTCGTGTTCGGCCCGGAGAATTCCGGCCACACCGCGCAGTTCCTGACCCCGGTGGAGGGCCAGAACAACGTCGTGATGCCGATGGTCAACGCCGTCAGCGTGACGCCGGAGGACCTGTCGCCCGTCAGCGTGACGCAGAACGACAAGAACGTCGGCGTGCTGGCCATGCATCTGTCCGTGGACAAGACTTCCGCCAAGATACAGGCGCTGAGGCTCAACCGCCGCGGCACCTCGAGCGACTCCGACATAGACCTGATAAAGGTCTGGGAGGACTCGAACGACAACTGCCTGCTCGACGCCGTGGACACCGCGAGCAACACCGCCGGCAACTACCCGTACCTGCGCAGTTACGGCAACGAGTCCTATTCCTCGAGCACCGTAAATATCGTGCTGAAGACGCCTATCGTGGTCACCACGACCTCGGTCTGCGCCTTCATCAGTTACGACGTCTCCGAGTTCGCCATCATCGGCTCCACGATGGGCTTGTCCATATCCTCGTCCGGGTTCTTCACGGTCGGCATCCCGAACACGCTCTCGCTTTCCACCTACCCTGTGAACACCCTGGCGATGGTGGTCAACGAGGTGGATTCGGTGGTGACGATGGGCGCCAACGACGTGGCTGCCCTGCTCGTCGAGTCCGGCGGTGTCATGCAGGCGCAGGCCAGGACGCCGATGATGCGCTTCAACCTCGCCACCGAGGCCGGCAACGCGCGCTGGTCGGCGCTGAAGGTGCAGCGCACCGGCGCGTCCAACGATTCCGCCGCGCCTTTCGGCAAGAACACCGACGTCAAGTTCATACACGTCTACCAGGACTCCAACCAGAACGACGTCCTGGACGTCAACGACGTCAACATCTCGGAGGCCAAGAGCTCGCTCGCCATAGCCTTCAAGTCGACGGACACCCTGCCGTTCAACATGGTGCTGTACTCCACCGCCGGCTTCCCGTCCTCCGGGCGCCTCTACGTCGGCGGCTCGGAGCTTATGACCTACTCGGGCTCGGGTATAGACACGGGCACCGGTTACCCGTACCTGACCGTGACCTCCCGCTCCGAGAAACTGGGCGATTTCTACACCCCGACGGTCAACCACGAGGCCCGAGCCTCCGTGAGCAAGGTCGACGTGTTCGATCAGGAGAACCTGCTGAATACGCAGACCCTTATAAACCTCTCGCAGGTCCAGACCCTCAGCCCGCTGGCCCAGACCTTCTTCGTGACCTACGATATCGGCGAGACGGCGGTAAAGGCCAACAAGGTCGGCGTGATGATCCGCGACAAGTCCTGGATCACGGTCAACAGTCCGCACGACGTCGCGTCGTCGTACTATCTGAACGTCACCAAGTCGATGCCCGCCGGCACCGGCACGGATATCTATCCGTTCAGCTCCAGCCTGGTGCCGATACAGTCCGTGATCCTCGAGGTCAGCGGCGCCAACATCGCGCCCAAGTCCACCGAGAAGAACACCAAGAACGTCCCGATGATGACGTTCAACCTGGCCACGCAGACCGACTACGTCGCGATAGGCCAGATAAACTTCACGCAGAGCGGCAGCATAACCACCCCGCTGCCGGGCTACGGCGACGGCGACATCTCCAGGGCCCTGCTGTGGAAGGACGACGGCGACGGCGCGTTCAGCCCCGTCTCCGACACGCTGATAGGCTCCGCGGTGCACTCGTCCACCAACCCGTTCGAGACGGGCGTGACGGTGAACATACAGCAGGGCGACCTGCCTTACCTGATCGTGACGACCGAGACGGTGATACTGCACCTGTCCTGCGACATCAGTTCCGCCACTGACCTGGCCGGCTACGACACGCTGGGCCATACCGCGGGCCTTACGCTCTCCGCCTTCACCGACCTGCGCGGCATAGGCGGCGTCACGCTGTCGGCCGGCCAGTACACCGGCGACACCTACCCGATGGCCTCCAACGAGGTCAAGATCTCCTCCGCCGTCATCCCGCTGACGCCGGTTTATAGCCCTGTCATGCTGGCTTCCAACGGTTACCCGGCCTACACCCTGTTGGACTCCAGCGGCGACGTGGTCTACGGTTCCGACGGCGTGCCGGTCTCCGACTCCAGTAAGTGGATCTATAATTACACGGCCTCCGGCTGCAAGGCCGGTGAACCGCTGATAGACCTCAACGGCGACGGCGTGCCGGACAATTTCGACTATTTCTCGACCGGCAAGTGCAATAACGTCAGTCTGAACAACACCGGCCTGCCCTCGTTCGACATCAACAGCGACCGGCTGCTGGACTTCGAGGTGAACCTGGACTACGTCTCCGACACGATCATGGACGACGGTACCGGCAAGCCGCTGTACTTCATCGGCGACATCGTGCAGAACGTCAAGAAGCGCCTCGCTGTCTCCGACCTCGGCGCGGTGCCTTCCGCCTGGGGCTCCAAGACCACCCAGCTTTACGCCAGGTGGAACCCGGCCTCCGGCAGCGTCACTTCGTACGAGATGTCGCTCGGCGGCAGCTACGCCGACCCGACCGGCATAAAGAACTCCTGGCAGAGCGCGGGCCCGGCGCTGGCCGGCAACATAACGAACCTGTCGCTGTCGCCCGGGCACTTTACGACGCTGACCAGCCGCATTGCTACCGACTCCTCGTCGTTCACGGTGACGTCGGCCGCCGAGTTCGCCTCGGAGGGCATAGTCTACGTCGGCAACGAGATCATACTGGTCACCAAGGCCGACGAAAAGACGTTCATCATCAACCAGCGCGGCGTGCAGGGCTCGTCCAAGGGGCCGCATACCGCGTGGGGCGAGACCGTCTCCGACCGCGGCTACGTGTTCAGCGTGCGCGGCATGATGCCCGACGGCAGCTATGTCCCGAGCGACAGCGGCGTGCCGGTGCTGATCTACCGCATAGACACCAGCAAGCCCAGCTCCCCCGGCGCCCCCGAGCCGCAGGTCACCAAGGGCGTGGCCGCGGGCCAGTCCTATACGCTGAAGTGGGACGCCTCCAGCGACTCCGAGTCCAACGTGATGGCGTACGAGATACAGGAGCGCGAGGGTACGAGCCCCGTCTGGTATACCATAGCCGCGATCCCCGCCTTCAAGACCGGCGGCGCGGTGAACAACATCTATACGGTGGGCGACCCCGTGAACCCTGGCGAGACCCCGAGGCCCCTGGGCAAGTACTATACCTACCGCGTGCGCAGCTGGAACTTCGCCGGCCTGCCCTCGGACTGGTCCACGATCTCCGCTCCCGCCGGCACCACCATAGGCGAGGCGCTGCTGAGCAAGGTATCCAACTACCCGAACCCGGTCGACCTGCGCAAGGGCGGCGTTGAAGGTAGGACAGTTATTAATTATACGCTTAACGCCGACGCCGAGGTGACGATAACGGTCTACGACCTGCTCGGCTACGTTGTGCGCGAGTTCCACTTCTCCAGCGGCTCCGCGGGCGGCAAGCAGGGCCCCAATTTTGTGACCTGGGACGGCAAGAACGGCCTTGGCAGCTTCGTGGCTAAGGGCGGCTATATAGTGCGCGTGAAGGCGTCCAGTTCCACCGGCAGCAAGGTGATCATGCGCAAGATCGGCGTCATCCACTGACGCCCGAAGGGGGGGCGGAGGCCTTTCTGTCCCTCTTGACATGTCAAGACTTTTCCCCTTGACAAACCCCTGAAATCTGCTATAATATTAATGCCGTAAATCTGTAACGAGTTTGTAACGCAGTCTTGTTACGATAATAGCAAAGCCGGCCAAAGCCGGCGGCGCAAAGCTAAGACCCGCTAAGTTCGCGGGGGTCAGGCTGCCGAAAACAATGAAACGCATTACGTGTAATGCTTTTGCCCCCTTGGCTATTTGGGCTATAGTGAAGCGTACCATACGCTTCAGCCCCGCCATGGGGATTTTTATTGCCTTTTCGGCGGCCCAGGCCATGGCCCAGAGCGGCGGCCAGCCCGGCGCCTTCATGAGCTACGGCGCCGGCGCCCGCGGCCTCGGCATGGGCGGCGCCTTCTTCGCGGTGGCCGACGACGCTTCCGCCTCCTACTGGAACCCGGCCGGCCTGACGATGCTCGAGCGCAAGGAATTCACCGCGATGCAGGCCACCCTGTTCGAGGATACCACCCTTAATTTCTTCACCTACGCGCACCCCACCACCAGCCGCGGCACCTGGGCCGTCAGCATGACCCAGCTGAAGTCGGTCGGCTTCGAGAAGGTCTCCATCACCGCCAACGCCTCCGGCGACGAGATCGTGGACATCAAGACCCTCGGTACCTTCGACAGCAGCGAGCGCGCGCTGGCCTTCAGCTGGGGCCGCGACGTCTCCGACAAGCTGGCCTTCGGCGTGATGGCGAAGAACATCTCCCGCACGCTCGACACCTCCGCCGACTCCTTCAACGCGATAGACATCTCGATGCTGCAGAAGTTCTCGCCCACCTACCGCGCCGCCATCGGCATACAGAACGTCTTCTCTATGGCCTCCGGCGACACCGACGACAAACTGCCGCTGACGCTGAAGTTCGGCCAGGCGCTGAGCCTGTTCAAGGGCAGCCTGCTGTTCGGCCTGGACGTTTCCAAGCCCCAGGGTTCCGCTACGAACTGGAGGTTCGGCGGCGAGTACTGGCTGATGTACTGGGCGGCCCTGCGCTTCGGCGTGATGGGCACCCCCGGCATACAGGAGGCCGATTTCGGCCTCGGCATCAAGTACAAGAGCCTCGCTTTCGACGTGGCCCAGGGCGTGCACGCCCTCGGCAACACCACCCGCTTCTCCGTTACGATGCGCATGGGCGCTTCCAACAAGGCCAAGCACGAGCGTGAGGTGCGCGAGATAGTGCGCCAGGCGCTGCAGTACTTCAAGAGCGGCTACTTCAGCCGCGCGATGGAGAAGCTGCGCTCCGCGATGGACGCCGACCCCGGCAACGGCGAGATCCGCCGCATGGTGACCCGCCTGCAGGCCGCCATAGACTACGTGCCCGACGCCACCGGCGGCGAGGAAGTGCCCACGCTGACCCGCCGCGGCATCATCTCCTACGTCGACGGCAAGGACCTGCGCGCCTCGGTCAACGTGCTGCGCCACGCCTTCAACAAGGACCCGAAGAACGACCGCCTGCTCTCCCTCCTTAATATGGTGGAGAAGGAGGCCGGCGTGTCCGAGCTGACCCGCAAGCCCGAGGGCCCCGAGATCTTCACCTACATCGACCAGCGCACCTACGACGCGCGCCAGGCCATCTACGACGGCAAGTACGACCTCGCGATGAAGCGCGCGCAGGACATCCTGGACCTCGAGCCCAACAACGAGACCGCGCTCGAGATCATGGGCAGCGCCTTCTACATGATGGAGCAGAAGGAGAAGGCCAAGGTCATCTGGGAGAAGGTCCTTGAGATCAACCCCAACAACAAGATGATAAAGAACTTCCTGAAGCAGGTGCAGTGACCGGCCCAGCGGTCCGGGTGGGGGGAGCCGGGGCCCTCGGGCGCGGCTCCCCGCTTATTTTGTGAAACTTTTTGAAATGTTTTTGTAATAGGATAAAGATAAAATAATCCATATGAGGAAGCTGCTGCTCGCCATGCTGCTCGCCGCCACGTCGGCGCCGGCGGCCCTGAACGGGGCCGAGAGCATGGACACGTCCATCCTGGAGAAGCAGGACTCGCTCCGCCGCGAGACCGAGACCACGATCAAGAAGCAGATCCTCGACCCGATACTCGGGCCCGACAAGTCCTTCGTCTTCGCCGACGTGCAGCTGGAGGTCATCTCCAAGAAGGCCGAGCAGAACAAGGAAGGCTTGGGCGTCATACAGAAGTACAAGGAGAAGGCCGCCCAGGACGAGGGCGGCGCCGAGACCGATTTCATACTGCCCGGCATCCCCAAGCCCAAGAGCGTCCTTACCAAGGACAACAAACGCCCCGAAGCCGCGCAGGGCCAGCAGGCCCAGCAGGCCAAGGGCGTGCAGGAGATCCGCTACGGCGTGGAGACCGAGATCACCCGGTTCCAGCTGACGGTGATACACGACGACGCGCTGCCCAAGCAGGCGCTGATGCTGGCGCGCGAGCGGATAGACGATTTCCTGGTGCCTTACAGGATAAAGGGCAAGGACGCCCCCACCGTCGTGTTCAAGCCCACCAAGTTCAAGGCCCACGACATGGTGGACGACCTGAAGCGGCCCGGCGTGTACCTGCCGCTCCTTTACGCGCTGCTGTTCCTGCTGCTGCTCCTGTTCCTGTTCGGCCCGCTGTGGGGCTTCTTCCGCAAGTATATCAAGGCCCTGCTAGCGAAGCCAGGCGCCGAGGTGAACATAGAGGACAAGCGCGAGGAAGGCGGCGGCGAGGGGGAGGAGGAGGGGAAGGAAGAGACGGAAGGGCACCAGAGCATAGACATGAATTTCCTGCAGAAGGAAGCCGAGGCGAAGGAAGAAGAGGACGAGAGTATGAAGAAATTCGAGCCGTTCACCTACCTTAACGAGGAGAATCTGAAGCGCCTCGTGTACCTGTTCCTGCTGAGGAAGGAGGACCCCTGGGTGATAGCCGTGGTGCTCAGCTACATGAAACCCGAGCTTTCCCGCCAGGCCCTCTCGATGCTGCCCGTCGAGATGCAGAGCCGCGTGGCGCTGGAGGCGCTGACCGTGCGCCAGGCCACCCGCGAACAGATAGACGCCATCGACAAGGATATCAAGGAGAACGTGGATTTCGTGATGGGCGGCATAGAGCGCCTGGTGAAGATGCTCGACGACTCCGACGCCGCCACCCGCAAGAACATCATAGAGTACCTGAAGACCCAGAAGCCCGACATCTACGAGAAGGTCAAGCGGATCGTGCTGATGTTCGAGGACGTGGTGAACTTCCCGGACCGCGACATGCAGACCATCATCCGCAGCCTCAACAACGAGGACGTCGCGAAGGCCCTGTCGAAGGCGGACCCGGCGATAGTCAACAAGTTCTTCGCCAACATGTCGCAGGGCGCCGTGAACGCCGTGAAGGAGATCATGGAGTACTCCGGCGAGGTCAGCACCGCGCAGATCGACGAGGCGCAGATGAAGGTGCTCGACACCGTGAAGGCCCTCGAGGCCGAAGGCAAGATAAACGTGCGCCAGGGCAACACGCAGGAAGTCTATATCATAGAGGGCGGCGAGATGTCCTCCGACGACGAGCGCCGCCGCAAGTTCGAGAGCATGGGCGCCGGCAAGGCGGAGCCCGAGGCTCCCGCGGCCCCTTCGGCCGAGCAGGCCGCCCAGGCGCAGCAGTACGCCGCGGCCGGCGTCAATATGTACAACCAGGGCCAGGTGCAGGAGAGCCTGCAGTACCTCGAGTACGCGGCTTCCCTTAACCCTAACGACGCCTCTACCTGGCAGTACCTCGGCGCCGCCTACTACGCTTTGCAGCGCGTCGACGAGGCCGTCGCCGCCTACGAGAAGTACGCGAATCTCTCCGGCGACCCCGCCGCCACCGAATGGCTGGCCGGCTTCAAAGCCCAGGTCGGCCGGTAACCACGCGCTCTAGCCGGACGTGGCATGGGCCCGTCGGGCACGCGGTCGCGAACACCGTTCGCGCCGCTCGTCACTCGGCCTCGGCGCTTACGCAAGCCTCGGCCTCCGTGACGGCCCTCCGAACCCATGCCACGTCCGGCGAGGCTAGCCAGGCCAGACAGCGGGGCCGGCGGCTAAAAGGGAACGCCGTCGAACCATAGTTGAGAAGGGCGGGTTTTAATTGTTAACGATTGCGTAACAAAATTGAAATTGGGGAATTCTAGAATATCTGGGAAGGCAAACACGATTTCTGGATATACATATGGACGACAGGGATAAGAAACCAGCCAAACCCGGCATGCCGCCGCTCCCGCCCGGCATGCTGAAGCCCGCCGCGCCGCCGCCCCCCATGGGCGCGAAGCCGGCCCTGCCTCCCATGCCCCAGCCCCCTTTCGGCGCCATGCCCGGCGCCGCCTTCCCCGGCGCGTCCTTCGGCGCGCCCTCCATGCAGCAGCCCGCAGCCCCGGCCCGCGACGCCGCGGCCGAGGAAGCTGAGCGCATGAAGGAGGAGAAGGACAAGCTCGAGAAGAAGATCAACGACATGGAGAAGCTCCTGTCGGCCGAGAAGGAGAAGGCCCTGCTGGCCACCCTCAAGAACCAGCAGGACGAAGCCCTCTCCAGCCGCGTCGAGTCCTCGCTGAAGGACATACAGGAGAAGATGCGCCGCGACCGCCGCGACCACGAGGTCGAGGAGGAGCGCCTCACCCTTAAGGGCAAGATCAAGGAACTCGAGACCCGCCTCGCGCAGGAGCGCGAGACCTGGATGCAGACGCTCAAGAACCAGATGGCCGAGCGCGAGACCCAGGGCCGCGACGTGGAAGGCCATTTCATATACCGCCTGCAGGAGATGGAGCGCCGCTGGCTCGACGAGAAGGCCCAGTGGCAGAAAGAGATCTCCGCCCGCGAGGAACAGATCCGCCAGCTGAAGGGCGCCGACGAGAAGCTGCGCGAACTGCAGGACGAGTTCCGCAAGATCTCGCTCGAGAAGTCGATGGCCGAGCGCGACATCTCCAAGATGAAGGACGAGGTCGCCCGCGCCGAGCGCGAGAAGGCCTCGATAGAGTCCTACATAAAGGTCATCCCCGAGAAGGAGCGCGAGCTCGCCGAGCTGAAGAGCGAAAACATACAGCTGCGCTCCCGCGAAGCCGCCGCCCTCAACGACGCCAAGCTGCGCGAGGAGAAGACGAATTTCGAGGTGAAGAAGCTGCAGGACGAGATAGGCCGCCTGCAGTCCGAGATCGGCGGCATCTCCGACCGCAAGAACGCCGAGAAGAACGAGGAGCTCAAGAAACTCCAGGCCTCCTTCGAGGCGCAGATGCACGACAAGGAACGCGCGCTGGCCGAGGTCAGCGGCGAAAAGGTGCGCGCCCTTTCCGAGCTCGTTAAGATGAAGGGCTTCATCTCCCGCGTGCAGGCCATCAACGCCGTGCTCGAGAAGGAGCGCGGCCAGATGAAGATCGAAAAGATGCAGCTGGCGCAGAACATGGCCGCCCAGATGGAGGAGATCCGCCGCCTGAAGGCCGAGGGGGACGCCATAAAGGCCGCCCACCAGGCCGAGCTGGACCAGCAGGCCGCCGCGCTGCGCGCCGAGATAGACCGCGTCAAGAACGGCTACGGCGTGGAACTGGAGCAGAAGCATGCCACCGAGATGGCCGACGCCACCCGCGCCCACCAGCAGGAGATCGCGCGTCTCGCCGCCGCCCACCAGATGGAACTTTCCAAGGCCGCCGCCGGCCGCCAGGCCGAGCTGTCCAAACTGGCCTCGGAGCAGCAGACCGCGATGGCCAAGCTCGCCTCGGACCTTAAGGCCGAGTACGAGGAGAAGATCTCGCGGATGCGCACCCAGTACGAGACCGGAGCCGAGAGCGAGAAGACCGCCGTCCGCCGCCAGCTCGAGACCGAGCACGCCGAGCAGGTGAAGGAGCTCCGCGAGGCGCTGGCCGCCGCGCAGGAGGGCGCCGCCCGCGCCGAGGCCGAGGCCCGCAGGCTCGCCGCCGCCGCCTCCGTGCACGACAACGATATAGCCGCCAGGACCCGGGAGTTCGAGGAACGCCTGGCCCGCGCCGAGGCCGACCTGCGCCGCCAGGAGGCCGCCGCCGCTTCCGCCTTCGCGCAGAAGATCGAATCCGACAAGTACGCCGCCAATTCCGCGGCCGAGCTGCAGAAAGTGCGCGCCGAGCAGGCCGCGCTCTCCCAGCAGGCCGCCGCGCTGGGCGCCCGGAACGCCGCGCTGGAGTCCGAGCTGGCCGCGCAGAGGGCTTCGCTCGAGGCGGAGATGTCCAGGGCCGCCGAGGCCGCCCGCGCCGCCGAGGCCGCGCTGAAGACCGAGAGCGAGAACCGCGCCCGCTTCGAATCCGAACTGCTCTTCCTCAAGCAGAAGGCGCAGCAGACCGATTACCAGGTGCAGGAACTGACCGGCCAGCTGGACGCCGAGCGCTCCAGCCTCGCCGACGCGCAGTCCGCCGCCGCGGCCGCCCAGGCCGAGGCCGAGGCCAGGATCGAGCAGCTTTCCGCCGAGATCGCCCGCTACAAGGCCATGGAGGCCTCCTTCGCCGACAGGCTGAAGTGGGCGCTGAAGGGCCCCGGCCGCGGGGAAGAGTAACCAAACTTCCCCGTTCCAGCCGCTCCGCATTATACGCGCGCGCATTTTAAGTATAATTGATACGATGATAAAGCTCGAAAAGCTCAACGGGACCATGGTCGTGGTCAACGCGGAACTCATAGAGAGCGTCGAGGCCGCGCCCGACACCGTGATAAACCTGGCCACCGGCAACCGCTTCCTGGTGAAGAACCCGGTGGACGACGTCATAGCGAAGGTCGTGGAGTACCGCAAACAGGTTTACTCCGAGCGCCGGGTGGTCAACCCGCTCGAGGGCTTCGAGAAGAAATAAGGGTCCGCGGAGAGGCATATGGACATAGCTACACTTAGCGGCATCATAGTTTTCGCCGGCTTCGTCTTCGGGGCCGTCTACATGCAGGAAGGCATAGCCGGGTTCAAGCCCTTCATGAACGCCGAGGCGTTCATGCTGGTGCTGGGCGGCACGTTCTGCGCGCTGCTCGTGAACTTCCCGCTCTCGTCCGTGATCAGCGTGGGCAAGGTCTTGAAGAAGGTCATGCTGTCGAAGGGCGAGGACACCTCCAAGCTGGTCTCCACGTTCGTCACGCTGGCGCAGAAGGCCAAGAAAGAGGGCTTCCTGGCGCTGCAGGCCGACGTGCAGGCCATAACGGACAACGATTTCCTCAAGCGCGGCGTACAGCTGGTCATCGACGGCGCGGACCATGAGTTCATCCGCAACATGCTCGAGACCGAGCTGGACTTCATCCGCGAGCGCCACAAGAACGGCCGCGAGATCTTCAACGCGCTGGGCACCTACGCGCCGGCGTTCGGCATCATCGGCACGGTGCTCGGCATGATCCTGATGCTTTCCTCCATCGACGACGTGGCGCAGGTGCCGCGCCGCATGGCCATGGCGCTGGCGGCCGCTTTCTTCGGCCTCGCGTCGGGCTACTGGCTTTTCATGCCGATAGGCGGCAAGCTGAAGAACCGCTCCGACGAGGAACTGTTCGTGAAAGAGATCATCATACGCGGCGTGCTGCTGCTGCAGAGCGGCGCCACGCCCAGCGTCGTCGAGGCCAACCTGAAGGCCTACCTGAACCCGTCGCAGCGCGCGGCGATAAAGAAGGAAGGCGGCGCCGCCGCTTAAGGCTTACCTATGGCGATGAAGGTCAAGGGTATGATCCCGGAGGACGACAGGCGCGTTGCGCCCGTCGGCGAGCCCGCGCCCCCGTGGATGGTCAACTACGCCGACCTGATGACGGAGCTGGTCTGCTTCTTCGTCATCCTCTACGCCCTCTCCGCAGCGCTCAACAAGGACATGCAGAAGGCGCAGCAGGAAGTGCAGGAGATGATCAAGGAAGGCAAGATGGCCGGCCAGGTCCAGATGGACAAGGAAGGCATGCGCATCACGCTCGAGGAGCAGAGCCAGGTGGCCTTCTTCGAGAGCGGCAAGGCCGACCTGACCGATTCCATGCGCGCGCAGATGGACAAGCTGGCCCCGGTGCTTTACAAGCTGGCCGAGAAGCACGACATAGTGGTGGAAGGCCACACCGACAATATACCGATCTATACCAGGCAGTTCGCCTCCAACTGGGAACTGTCCACCGCCCGCGCCACCAACGTCGTAAAGGACCTGCTCGGCAAGAACTTCCCGCCCAAGCACCTGGCCGCCGTCGGCTACGGCGAGTACCATCCCATAGTCCCGAACGACAACGAGGTCAACAGGAAGAAGAACCGCCGCGTGGTCTTCTTCATCAAGAATAACCCGTACCCGGAGGCTTCAGCCGCCGGTCCGCCCGGGTCTAATGGCGCCGCCAAGGCGGCGGCCCCGGGCGCCCAACCCCAGCAGCCGCAGACCTTGACCCCGGAGGGGGAGGCCCCGCTTCAGCCGGTCGAGGGGACGGCCGTGCCGGCGGAGACCCCCGTGCCGGCCGGTGAGGCCCCGGCCGAAGCCCCGGCAGGGGGCGCTCCCCAGGAGGGCGAGTAAAGACGCATATGAGGAAAGCTTACATCGGACTGTCCTGCATCGCGCTGCTGTCGGCCTCGCTGGCCGGCTGCGGCGGCATCAAGCGCCTTAAGGTGGTGGATTTCACCGACTCGCGCGTCGGCGACCTGTCGCTGACCAAGAAGGTGACCGGCAAGAAGGAATTCCTGTTCTTCTCCACCACCAAGATGGGCATGTTCCTGGACGGCAACATCCAGGGCGTCATAACCGACTACCAGGGCAACCCCATAGAGGGCGTTACCGTGAAGGTGCAGCCGGATTCCTCCAAGTCCAAGACCGGTTCCGCCGAGGGCGCCGACGAGTTCGCCGGGGCCGAGGAGAACGCCAACGCGGCGATAAACCTTTCCTTCTCCCCCGGCATCACCGACACGATGGGCCTGTTCAAGATACATTTCTCGCTGCCGGTGGTGGATAACGAGGTGGACGTGCGCGGCAAGCTGGTGTACAATCCCGGCTGGGACCAGCAGAAGCTCAACCTCGGCAAGGCCTATGAGCCGCAGCAGAAGGAGACGCCTTTCCGCCTTTATTACAGCCTCGAGACCGGCTTCCTCGCCTTCGCCGAGGGCGTGCGCAAGATCATAGTGCAGCCCGTGGGCGAGGGCCGCGGCCGCATGCAGAACCTGCCCGGCTCCAGGGCGCCCGAGGCCGTAAAGCCGGCTTCCGCGGAGCCCGCGGCCCCGGCGTCGGCCGGCGTCGGCCAGGCGGAAGAGGACCTTTTCAAGGGCTTCGATTTCGGCCAGTAAGGCGCGCGCCGTCTCTGCGTAAGGGCTCCCGCGAGGGGGCCCTTTCGCTTTTTCCCGGCGTAAAATAATAGAATAGTATCATGGCTAGGAAGGTCGTGGTCGCGATGTCGGGCGGAGTCGACTCCGCCGTGGCCGCGGCCCTGCTGAAGAGGCAGGGCTGCGAGGTCATCGGCGTCACGCTGCGCCTTTTCGCCGAGAAGCGCGGCGCCGTCAAATGCTGCGGCGGCGCCGAGAGCGCCGACCGCGCGCGGGCCTGCGCCGACGCGCTGGGCATACGCCACTATTTCAAGAGCGCGCAGGACCTGTTCTCGAAGACCGTCATCGACGATTTCGTCAAAGGCTACCTGGCCGGGTCCACGCCTAATCCCTGCGTGGAATGCAACCGCCACCTGAAGTTCGACTACCTGCTGCAGCTGGCCCGCTCGCTGGGCGCCGAGGCGCTGGCCACCGGCCATTACGCCGTGATAAAGCGGGAGGCGGGGGAGTGGGGGCTTTACCGGGGCGCCGACCCGCTGAAGGACCAGAGCTATTTCCTGTACTGCCTGCGCCGCGAGACGCTGCCGTCGGTGCTGTTCCCGCTGGGCGCGATGGAGAAGAAGGACGTGCGGCGCATAGCGGCGGAACTCTCGCTGCCCGCCGCCTCCGCCCCCGAGTCCAACGACATCTGCTTCGTGACCGAGGGCAACTACGACGATTACCTGAAGCGCTACGCCGGGGTGAAACCGCGCCCGGGCGACATCGTGGACATGCGGGGCCGCAGGCTTGGACGTCACGAGGGGTTCTTCAATTTCACCGTGGGACAGCGGCGCGGCACCGGGGTTTACGGCGGGGAAAGGCTTTACGTCGTCGAAATACGCCCTGAGACAAACGAGGTGGTGCTGGGACCGCTGGAGGCCGCGCGGTCCTC
Source organism: uncultured Elusimicrobia bacterium (assembly GCA_937870775.1). GTDB lineage: Bacteria > Elusimicrobiota > Elusimicrobia > Elusimicrobiales > UBA9959 > UBA9959. The sequence continues at coordinate 10,347 of CALMZU010000115.1, read as the reverse complement.
CGCCTTCAGGCTGAGGGACATCAACTGGCTGGCCGGCCCCGCGGCGGGGGAATTCAGGACAGCGGTGCAGATACGCTACAGGCATAAGCCGGCCGCCTGCTCGGTGAGCGCCGCCGGCGCCGGGGCGGAGGTGAGGCTGGACGAGCCGCAGTTCGCGCTGGCGCCGGGGCAGTCGGCCGTGTTCTACGACGGGGACCGCGTGCTGGGCGGCGGGATAATTTGCGCAGGGAGCGTTAAGGGAAAGGACCGGCCCGGGCCGGCCGAGGATAATGAAAAATGAAGAAAAAAATAGGCGTCATATTCGGCGGCAAGTCGCCGGAACACGAGGTTTCCATTGAATCGGCGAAGACCGTGTGCGCGAAGCTGGTCTCGGCCGGCTTCGAGGCCGTGCCGCTGTACGTGCCGCGCGACGGGGCGTGGCGGCAGCTGCCGCTCAAACCCTTCACGTCGAAGGGCTCGCTGAAAGGGACTCGGATAGAGCCGGCGGTCTCGCGCGGCCGCTTTGAGCGGCGCGGCGGCGGCAGCCTCAAGCCCGACGTGCTGTTCCCTATAATACACGGTTCCACCGGCGAGGACGGCGTGCTGCAGGGCCTGCTTGAACTGCTGGGGATCCCCTACGTCGGCTGCGGCGTTACCGCCTCCGCCGTCGGGATGGACAAGGTCATTTCCAAGGAGCTCGCGGCCCTCGACGGTGTGCCGGTGCTGCCCCACGTCGTGATAAGGGCGCACCAGCGCGCCGCCATGGGCCCGCTGCTCAAAAAGGCCTGCTCTCTCGGTTTCCCGTTGTTCGTGAAGCCTGTGGCCCAGGGATCGTCCGTAGGGGTTACCAAGGTGAAGAAGGCCTCCGCGCTGAAGGCCGCGGTGGAGAACGCCTTCCGCTTCGACACCGCGGTGATGATAGAGAAGGGCGTGGACAGGGCCCGCGAGATCGTTTGCGGCGTGCTCGGCTCCCAGGCCGGCGCGGCGTCCAGCGTCTGCGGCGAGGTGGTGCCCAAGGGCAGGCACGAGTTCTACGACTACGAGGCCAAGTACCTCGACGACGACGGCATGGAACTGAGGCTGCCGGCGGAGCTGCCCGCGGCCACCGACCGGAAGCTGCGCGAACTGGCCTCCAGGATATTCCTGGCGCTGGGCGGTTCGGGACTGGCCCGCGTGGATTTCTTCGTGGACCCGAAGGACGCGCGGAAGGTCTATTTCTGCGAGATCAACACCTTGCCCGGCTTCACGTCCCACAGCCTTTACCCGAGGCTTTGGGAGAAGACAGGCAAGAAGCCCGAGGCGGTGCTGAGGGAACTGGTGGCCATAGCCGAGCGCTCGATGGCCGCCCGCCGCAGGCTGAACATAGAACGCAAATAACCCGCGCGCGCAAATGAAAAAGGGGCGGCAGTCGCCGCCCCTTTTTCGCGCCCGGGCGCTTATTGCCCGGTGCCGTCGTCCTCCTCGTAGACGTATTCGTATTCTTCCTCGGCCGCCGGTTTCTTCGCCGCGGCCTTCTTCGGCTGCGCGGCGGGAGCCGCGGCCGGTTTCCGCGCGGCCGGGCGGCCTTTCTTCGGCCTGGCCGTGCCTGGCGTCAGGCCCTTGAAGGCGGCCTTGCCGTTGTCGTCCGAGGGCAGCAGCGTCTTGCTGGCGTAATTGACTATGAAGCCGTAGGCCAGCTGGCCGCTCTTGGCCGGCACCATGGCGGTGACCTGGTACATGCCTTCGGATATCTTAGTTACGTCCCAGTTCGTCTTGTCCGGGGTTCCTCCGGCCTTGGACGCCAGGCTATAGATCGTGTTCTCCAGCGTGGGGCCGCCTTCCGTGGTCTTGTAGGTGCGCGCAAAATACACCAGTTCAGGCGACATATCCGGCACCTTTACCACTGGTACCTGCGGCTCCGGCTGTGCCGCGGGCTGTTGCGGCGGCTGGGCTTGAGCCGGGGCCAGCGGCTCCGGCTGCGCGGCCGGCTCGGCGGCCTGCGGCTCGGGCTGTGCCGCCGGGGTGCGCTCCACGAAGGGCAGCGGGAACGGTATGAAGGCGGTGGCGTCGAATATGCCGAACTTCTTCAGGCCGATGACGCCGCCGAGCAGCACGGCTATCAGCAGCACCAGTGTGGTGACGGCCTTGCCCAGCTTCTTAACCAGCGGGACCAGCCTGGACGGCTTGGTACCCTGGTCCATTATAACGGTGGCCTTGCCGGCGTCCTTGGCCGGCTCCTCCTTGGGTTTCTCCTGCCTGGGCGGGGCCTGCACGCCGAAAACGGTGTCGGAGTTGCGCTCTATCTTCATCTCGGCCGCCGGCGCCGCCGCGGCGGCGGGCCTGGGTCCGCCGGCGCGCAGTTCGGCGCGTATGTCGGCTATGGCGTTATCCAGCGAGGCCAGTTTGTCCATCACCTCCCGCTGGAACTGCGAGTTCTTCATCGCCGAGACCACCTCGCCGAGCTGGTCCAGCTTCATGCGCAGGGGGTCTATGGAAACGCTGATGTCCTGCCTGGAGGCCGCGGACTTGGAAAGGCTGTCTATCTTCTGCATCAGGCCGTCCACGGCGGCCTTGTCGGCCGCGGGAGCGCCGTAGGAGGCGGCGGGTCTGGAGAAGGTCTCTATCTCGGGGGCGGCAGAGGCCTGCGGGGTGGGTTCCGGCGCCGGGGCCGGGGCGGCCGAGGGCTGCATATCGGGGAAGGCCTGGGGCGGTTCCTTGGCCAGTCCGTCAGAAGCGGGATGCTCGCCGCTTATGGTGTCTCCGCGGCGCTGTATGGTGGAGAGGCTTATGGGGTCGAAAGCCGAGGCGGCCGGCGCCGCCGGTTCGGGCGCGGGGGCTGGGGCGGGCGACGGTTCAAAAGCCGGGGCGGGGGCCGGTTCAGGGGCTGCCAGCGGCTCGGGCGCGGCTCCTGCCTTGCCAAGTTTGTTGACGGTAATGTCTATGCCGGGGGCGGCGCTGTGCAGCGGCGGCATAGGGTCCAGCGAAGAAGCGGTGAGCGGCTTGAAGCCCAGAGAGGGCGAAGGGGAGAGCGCCGGCGCCCCGGTATCCGGCAGTGCCTGCGGGGACGGGGCCGGCGCGGCGGCGGGCCCGGCGGCCGGCAGGGAAGCGGAAAGTCCCGAGCCCGACGCTATCAGCGCCGAGAGCTCCGGATAGGTGCTGGCCTCTTTCCAGTCCTCGGTCTTTTCCCCTACCGGCGTCTGCGGACAGACCAGCAGCGAAGGGGAAAAGGAAGGCAGCTCCAGGAGCTTCTCCTTCTCGAACGGGCCGAGTATCTCGTTATTCACGTATGCCCAATATTTCATATCGTCTCCGGTAACGCCACCATACTGTATAAATTTTACCCGCGGGCTGTTACAGAAATAATAACTAATAATTAAATCCTTTTTGTACAATTAGCCTATGGATAACAGGACCCTGCGCTTCCTGATATACTTCTTCCTGGGCCTGCTGGGCCTTTTCATGGTGCTGATGGCGGTGAACTACGCGGGCAGCCTGCTGGGCCGCCAGGCCGCCGTGACCGAGGAGAAGAAGGGCCCCCTTACGCCCACCGAGATGGCCGCGCAGACCATAGCCGACGCCAGGAACCGCGGCGGCCTGCCCCCGCCCCGCACCAATTTCTCCAGCGCGCCGTTCAGCTCCGGCGGCGTGATGGTCGTTAAGAACAAGGATTTCAACGGCGTGGCCGCGCGCCCCAAGACCATGATGGAACTGCTCAGCGAGCTGGGCGGCGGCGACAGGAGCAAGCCGGCGCCGATAAAGATAACCGACACCGACATGGACAAGAAGATAGCGATAGGCGGGGAGGTGAAGCCGCCCAAGGTGGCCGCCGCCTCCATGCCGGAGATAGGCCGCGAGGCCGGCCAGGAAGGGGCCACGCTGCTGAGCGTACCGGTGGACTACAAGCTTTTCAAGAGCGCCGAGACCTGGGCGGCCTTCGCCGCGGCGCGCAAGCAGAAAGCCGTGGCGCACGATTTCTCGAAGTCCGACCTGCTGATACTGGTCTCCCTTTCCGATTTCCCGAACGGCATATTCTCCGTCGCCGGCGTGGAGCCTGACAAGAAAGAGACCGTGGTTAAGTACCGCGTGAACCCCATGGCCATGACGCCGGAGACCCCGGCCGCGCAGCGCGACGCCTACGCCGCCGCGCCGGTGCCTAAGGGCGTGCCGGTGCGCCTGGTGCAGGTCCCCTGATCAGATAGTCTTGTAGAAGAAGCCCCTGCGCTCCGGGTCCTCGGCGAAGCCGACCCGGCGCAGGTACCCGGCGTGCTTCGCCGAGCCGCTCACCGCCGTGAAGCGCCCGAAGCCCTTGAAGGTCTCGGTGTTCTGCGGCCTGTTGAACAGGTAGCGGGCGCTCTTGAGGTCGCGGTAATCCTCGGCTACGTAGTCGAGGTGCACCGCGATGTCCGGGCGCTCCTCGGTGTAGACGAACAGGCCCACGGGCAGCAGGTTGCGCAGTATGAACACGCAGCGCGGGTCCTTGAGCTTGGCTATGTCGAAGTCCGGGAAGAACTGCCAGATGCCGCGGGCGTGGTAGGCCAGGAAGTTGGCCAGCAGCGGGTCGCCCGTCTTCACTTCCATCAGCTTGAATATGTCGCGTTTGGATTTGAGGCTTATGATATGCCACAGGTCTATGCAGGCCACGAACAGGTTCACGGCCAGCACAGGCCAGGCGTGGGTGATGCCCGCGTATACCACGAACACCACCGCTCCGACGAGGTTGAGTATGCGCAGGCGCAGCACGTTGCTGGTGAGCAGCGATACGGCGACCAGGATCGAAGCGGCGTAGCCTATTAGTTCCGTCATGATATCCTCGCCGCGGCCAGCCTGGCCGCGAACAGTACGGCGGCCTCCATCCCGGAGGCGTCGGCCCGGCCTTTGCCGGCTATGTCGAAGGCGGTGCCGTGGGCGGGGGAGGTCCTGATGAAGGACAGGCCCCAGGTCCAGTGCACCGCCGGCCCCTCGCCGGGCGCCACCTTGAGCGGCGCCAGCGCCTGGTCGTGGTAGAGGCAGAGTATGCCGTCGCTGCCGCCGCGCAGATGCAGCGTCCAGGCGGCGTCCGAGGGCAGCGGCGCGCTCACGCGCAGGCCGGACCGGCGCAGCGCCGCGGCGGCCGGGCCTACCGAAACTATTTCCTCGCGGCCTATCACGCCGCCGTCCCCGGCGTGCGGGTTCAGCGCGCAGAGGGTTATGGCCGGCCTGCGGCGCCCCAGCGCGCGCAGCGCGCCGGCGAAAAGCCAGGCTTTCTCCATTATCAGCCGCCGCGTCAGCGCGCGCGGCAGGTCCTTCACCGGCGTATGCTCGGTGACCAGCGCGGCGTTCACCGCCCCGCGCGAGAACAGCATCAGCGGCTCGCGGCCTTCGATGAGCCTGAAGAGATCGGTGTGCGCCGGAGCCGGGGCCCCGGCCATGGCCCAGGCCTCCTTGGAGACCGGCGCCGTCACTATGGCGTCGGCGAGACCGGCCTTAGCCAGCTTGACCGCCAGCAGCACGGCCTTCAGCGAGGCCTCGCCGGCGGCGGCCGCCGGCGCGTGGACGCGCGGCAGGCGGCCGGCGTTCACCGGCAGCAGGGGGCAGAGAGCGGGCGTCCAGCCGGCCCTGCGCAGGGCGGCCAGGTCGCCGGCCACCACTGGTTCGCAGGCGCGCTTCACCGCGGCGCTCTTGAGCGCTTTGACGGTTATCTCGGGGCCTATGCCCAGCGGGTCGCCCGCGGTTATCAGTATGGAGGGTTTCACGTTAAATGGAAAGGCCGGCGGAGGTCCGCCGGCCCTGGTCCGCGCGCCGTCAGTTGGCGGCGCCCTGCTCCCTGGCGGAGCCGGTGAATACCTGTATCTTGGCGTCCTTGCGCAGTTCCTTTATATAGGAGCCGAGCTCGGCGGCGAAGCTGTTCTGCGCCAGCACCTGCTCCAGGTCGTCCTTGACGGCCTCGTAGCGCAGCTTCTGCGCGGCGCGCTTCTCCTCGAGGCGCAGTATGTGCCAGCCGAACTTGCTCTCCACCGGCTGGGAGTTCTCGCCGACCTGCATCTTGAAGGCCACCGCCTCCACGCCCTCGGGCAGCATGCCCTTCACGACGTAGCCGAGGTCGCCGCCGCGGCGCGCGGTGTCGGGGTCGTCCGAGTTCTTCTCGGCGGCCTCGTCGAAATCGAGCCCGCCGTCCAGGTCCTTCTTCAGCGCCAGCGCCTTGGCCTGCGCGGCCTTCTTCTCCTCGGGGGTTGCGCCTTCCTTCACCTTCACAAGGATGTGGCGCAGGCGCAGCCTCTCGGCGGTCACCTCGCGGAAGCGGCCGGCGACGGCCAGGAGGTCCTGGGTGGATTCCTCGTCGAGGCCCTTCAGCTCGGCCTCGCGGCCTTTGAGCACCAGGGTGATGTTGTCGAAATAGGCCTTTATGTCGTTCTCGGCGGGCAGCTTGGCGCGGGCCTTTATGGTGTCCTGCACCAGCTTCTGCACCATCAGCTGCTTGCGGATGCGCTCGCGGAACTCCTCCATCGTGACGTTCTCCTTGCGGAGCTCGTCGCGGAAGGCCGCCTCGGCCTTCTCGGGGGACAGCGTTTCGCCTTCGGGGGACTTCGCGAAGCGCTTCTTTATCTCGGCGACGCCGTTCTCCAGCTCGCGCTCGTAGACCTTTATCTTCATGGACTCGGCCTTCTGCCTGAGCAGCGCCTCGTCCACCAGCTTGTCCAGCGCCGCCTTCTCTATCTGCTCGGCGGCGTTCTTCTGCTTGAGGAAGTCGGGCATGGCGGCGGCGTACTGCTCCGTCATGGCCTCCTTGGCCCGCTTGTAGTCCGAGACGGTTATCGCCTCGTTGTTGACGCGGGCGGCCAGGTCCTCCACGACCTTGGCCCCGGCGGGCGCGGCCAGCGCCAGCAGCGCGGCGGCGAAAACGGCCTTATTTATAGTTCTCATCGATTACCTCCACCTTGTGCTTCTCCTGGAACTTGGCCAGGAAGGCGTCGAACTTCTTCTTCTCCAGTATCTTGCGCACGCGCTCCAGCGCCTCGGGCGCCTGCGCCCTGTCCTCGGAGAGCTTCTTTATGATATGGAAGCCCATCGAGGTCTTAACTATGCCCTGCGTCTCGCCGACCTTCATCTTGAAGGCCATGTCCTCGAGCTCGGGCATGAACTCGCCGTACATCACCGGCGGCAGGCGCACGGTCTCCTTGTCCAGCGAGTACTCGCGCGCGGTGGCGTCGAAGTTGGCGCCGGCCTTGAGCTTCTTCACGACCTTCTCGGCCTCTTCGTAGCTGGGCATCAGTATGTGGGCGAGGGTCACCGTGTTCGGGTGTTCCTTGTAGTAGGCCTGCACCTCGGCGTCGGTCACCTTCAGCTCGCCGGCGCGCATGTCCTCCACCCACATCCTGGCCAGCATGAAATCCCTGTACTGGTCCATCGTCTCCTTCATCTCGGCCTCTTTCTGGCGCACGCGGTCCTTGTAGTCCTTGCCGGAGGCCACGCTGCTCTTGCGGGCGGCCATCAGCATCAGTTTCTCGTGTATCAGGACGTCCAGGAACTGCTTGCGGCCGGCCTTCGTGTCCAGGTACTGCTGGGCGGCAGGGCTTATATCGGCCAGCTTGCGCTGCAGGTAGCCCTCGGTTATCTTCTCGGAACCTACCTTGGCTATCACCTTGCCGTCCTTGCCGGAACAGGCGGCCGCGGCGGCCAGCGCTATCAGGAGAGGGATGAGTTTTTTCATAAAGGTAAATGTATCATTTTCGACTTACGGCGGGCAATCGCGGACGGGCGCCGGGCCCGCCCTCCCATAATTTATTATAATTTAGGCATGGATCTCATACGCAGGTTCTTCGACTATATCGACGGCCTTTCGGCCAGGGAGCTGGTGCTCAAGGCCGTGTACGCCATCGCCATCGTTTCCGCCTCCGGCATACTCGTGGCGGCGCTGGTGATGCACAAGATACTTTCGGACATCCCGTCCATCGACAAACTCGACGAGTACACCCCGTCGCTCACCACCTACGTCTACGACATCAACAACAACGTGATAGCCGAGTTCTCCGTGGAGAAGCGCGCCATCCTGCCGCTCTCCAAGATCCCGGTGGACATGCAGAACGCCGTGATAGCGATGGAGGACCAGAACTTCTTCCGCCACTGGGGCATCTCGCCGCGCGGCATCGCGCGCGCGCTGATGCGCGACATCCTGCACCGCCGCAGCGCGCAGGGCGGCTCCACGCTGACGCAGCAGCTCTCCAAGCTGATCTTCCTTAAGCCCGAGAAGACCATAAGCCGCAAGATCAAGGAGATGGTGCTGGCGCTGCAGATAGAGCGCAACTTCTCCAAGCAGGAGATCCTGGCGCTGTACCTTAACCAGATCTACTTCGGCAACGGCGTCTACGGCGTGCAGTCCGCGTCCAAGCTGTACTTCGGCAAGGACGTCGGCGAGATGACGCTGGGCGAGTGCGCGCTGCTGACCGGCCTCATCCCGTCGCCGGAGCGTTTCTCGCCGTTCAACAACCCGGACAGGGCCCGCCAGCGCCGGCACCTGGTGCTGCAGCGCATGGTGGCCGAGAAGTTCGTCACCGCGCAGGAGGCCGCCGCCGCCGACGCCGAGCTCATCCCCACCGAGAAGTCCACGCTGTTCTCCAGCCACGCGGCCTACTTCGTGGAGTACGTGCGCCAGCAGCTGGAGCCCAAGTACGGCACCGCCCAGTTGTGGAAGGGCGGCATGAAGATATACACCACCCTCGACCTGGCCATGCAGGTGCCGGCCGAAGAGGTCATGGAGAAGTACCTCTCCAAATACGACCAGGACGCCGCGAAGGTCCGGGCGCAGGAACCGGTAAAGGAAGCCTCCGCTTCCGACGTCTCCAAGTCCTCGGTGACGCTGCAGGGCGCCTTCGTGCTGCTGGACACCAGGACCGGCGCGATAAAGGCGATGATAGGCGGCCGCAACTACCGCGACAGCAAGTTCAACCGCATCACGCAGGCCGCGCGCCAGGCGGGGTCGACGTTCAAGCCCTTCGTCTGGATGGCCGCGCTGATGAACGGCTACACCCCGGCGAGCATCATTGACGACTCGCCGATGGCCTACTATTACGACGGCAAGGACTGGCGCCTGCTCGAAGGCGCCACCGACCAGTACGCCATAGACCTGGCCATACAGCCCTTCGTCGGCAACAAGGACTTCAAGATCTGGGTCCCCAACGACTTCGACGGCAAGACGATGGGCCGCATCACGCTGCGCCGCAGCCTCGAGCTGTCGCGCAACCTCTCGTCTATCTACCTGGTGACGCACGTGGGCCCGACGCTGGTGGCCGACGTGGCGCACCGCGCCGGCATAAAGCGCAACCTCGACGCCGTGCCGTCCATCGGCCTCGGCACGTCGCTCGTCAGCCCTATGGAGATGGCCAGCGCCTTCTCCACTTTCGCCAACGGCGGCATACACGCCACGCCCTTCGGCGTGCTGAAGGTGACCGACAACTCCGGCCGCGTGCTGGAGGAGTCCGTGCCCGAGGAGACCGAGGCCTTCTCGCCGCAGCTTTCCTACGTGCTGGTGAACATGATGAAGGGCGTCGTGCAGCGCGGTACCGGCAATTACGCCAGCCGCCTCAAGCGCCCGATAGCCGGCAAGACCGGCACCAGCCAGGATTCGAAGGACATGTGGTTCATCGGCATGACGCCGGACCTGACGGCCGCGGCCTGGATGGGCTACGACGACTTCATGTCGCTGTCGATGAAGGACTGGACCGGCGGCGGCACCGTGGTGCCGTGGTGGACCGAGATCATGGAGCAGGTTCTCAAGGACCAGCCGGTGCGCGACTTCCCGGTGCCCGAGGGCGTGGTGTTCGTGACCGTGGACCAGGAAACCGGCAAGCTGGCGCTGCCTACCTGCAAGAAGAAGGTCCTGGAGGCCTTCATGAAAGGCACGGAGCCCAAGGAATTCTGCGAAGCCCAGCATTGACCCCGCCCGTCCCATAAAAAAACCGCCGGCCCTCCGGCGGTTTTTTTATTTGAACCTTCACCGGCCCTGGCGCGGGGCCTGAGGTCGTGCCGGTGCATATTCTTGATAACTCTGGGCGGGGCCTGGCAGGGAACCGCTTCGCAAAACACGGCGTCGCGCACACCGTGCGCGCGCCTCGTCGCTCGGCCTCGTCGCTTACGCAAGCCTCGGCCTCCGCGACGGTTTTGCGAAGCGGTTCCCTGCCACCCGCCAATCCCTAAAGACTTGCGCGGGTGGCGGCGTGCCGGGTTAGCAAAACCTTCGTGAGGGCCCGGCTTGCGTAAGCGCCGGGCCCGAATGAGGAGCGAGCCCACGGTGTGGGCGAGCGTGTTTTGCGTTCCGGCACGCCGTCAGGCCCCGCGCCGGACTATTCGATCATTTCTTGTATACCCGCGGGATGCGGGCGTTGGCGGCGGTGCGGCGGACGTGCAGGGCGACGG
>CALMZU010000114.1 GCA_937870775.1 uncultured Elusimicrobia bacterium | reverse complement strand
TAGCCGGTGGCCCCGGTGACGAGTATCGTTTTCATATTAACGCGCTTTTATTATACAAATACTTGCCGCGCTACTTGACAGCCCCGGCGCTTTTTGAATACCATAGTAGTGACTTCCGCTCTCTGTAGTAAAAAATCCGATAATCTGGCCGCCCGGCACGCCGGGCAAACGAAAGTCTTTAAGGAGATACTATGTCCGCACACAAGATATACTGGACCAAGACAGACGAAGCTCCCGCCCTCGCCACCTGCTCCTTCCTGCCCATCGTTCAGGCTTTCACGAAAGGCTGCGATATAGAGTTCGAGACCAGCGACATCTCGCTGGCCGGCCGCATCATTGCCAACTTCCCCGAGGCTCTCACCCCCGCCCAGCGCATACCCGACAATCTCACCCTGCTGGGCGAGCTGACGCTGAAGCCCGAGGCCGACATCATAAAGCTCCCTAACATCAGCGCCTCGGTGCCGCAGCTCAAGGCCGCCATAGCCGAACTGCAGGCGCAGGGCTACAAGGTGCCCGATTTCCCCGAGAACCCGCAAACTCCCGCCGAGAAGGAGATCAAGGAGCGCTATTCCAAGGTGCTGGGCTCCGCCGTGAACCCGGTGCTGCGCGAGGGCAACTCCGACCGCCGCGCGCCGATGGCCGTGAAGAACTACGCCAAGAAGCACCCGCACAAGATGGCCCCGTGGACCAGGGAAAGCCGCGGCCACGTGGTGCACATGGAGAGCGGCGACTTCTACGGCAACGAGAAGGCCGTCTGCCTGGAGCGTGACGGCGAGCTGAAGATAGAGCTGGTGGGCGCCGACGGAAAAGCTACGCTGCTCAAGTCCGTTAAGGGCAAGGCCGGCGAGATAGTGGACGGCACTTTCATGAGCGCCAGGGCGCTGCGCGCTTTCTACGCCGCCAAGATCGAAGAGGCGAAGAAAGAAAACCTGCTGCTGTCCGTGCATCTGAAGGCCACGATGATGAAGGTCTCGGACCCCATCCTGTTCGGCCACGCGGTGAGCGTTTTCTTCGAGGACGTTTTCAAGAAGCACGCCGAGACCTTCAAGGCCCTCGGCGTGAACCCCAACATGGGCCTGGGCGACCTGTATAAGAAGCTCGAGACCCTGCCGGCCGAGAAGAAAGCCGAGATTGAGGCCGACATTAAGGCCGTGTACGCGAAGCGCCCCGCGCTCGCGATGGTGAACTCCGATAAGGGCATCACCAACCTGCACGTGCCGAGCGACATCATCATCGACGCGTCCATGCCCGTGGTGGTGCGCGACGGCGGCAAGATGTGGAACGCCGAGGGCAAGCTGGTCGAGACCAAGGCGCTGATACCGGACCGCTGCTATTCCACGATGTACAAGGCCATCATGGACGACTGCCGCGCCCACGGCGCTTTCGACCCGGCCACCATGGGCACGGTGCCGAACGTCGGCCTGATGGCGCAGAAGGCCGAGGAGTACGGC
>CALMZU010000113.1 GCA_937870775.1 uncultured Elusimicrobia bacterium | reverse complement strand
CCCCCGCTCCTACATCGCATTTGCCTTCAATTTCATTCTCCGCACGGGCTCTGGCATAGGAAACCGCCGCGGCTCCAATCAGTGCGAAAACAGTGGCGGCGGCCATTAGCGCATTGCCGGCGGTGGCGTAATAGTACGCGAAAGCCATAAATACGGCTCCCTCCGTGTATCGGTCCATCACCGAATCCAGGAAGCCGCCAAAACGGCTTACCTGTCCTGAGTACTTTGCCAGTGCGCCGTCCATAACGTCGAACAGCCACGTGAATATCAGTATGGTTATTCCCAGGCGCAGCCTGCCGGTGGCAAGCACCGCCGCGCCGGAAAAGGAAAGGACTACCCCCAGTACGGTAAGCTGGTTAGGGGTGACGCCTGCGTTAACTAACGCGGGGCCCAGCGGCGCGAAGGCGCGTTCTATGAAAGGGTCAAGCCTCCTGGACATTTTTCTTCTCCATTTTTTCGGTGATGACTATAAGGGCGGGCAGCAGCATTACCGCCGCGCCGAATACGCAGGCTATGCCTATGGCGGCCATTACGCCTATGCTGGCCAGCCCGTTGTGCCGCGCGAAGAGCAGCGCGCCGAAACCTATGAACGTGGTCAGAGCCGAGAAGGCGACCGCCGGGCCGGTATGCGTCAGCACGAAGTGTACCGAGCCGGGGCCCTCCTCTTTGTAGCGGCCATATACGTACTCGGCGTAGTCGTCGCCGAGGCCGAACACCAGCGGCAGCATGATGACGCTGAAGAAGTTGAACTTCAGACCGAGCAGCGCCATCACGCCGAAGATCCACAGGAAGCCGGCGCATAAAGGCACCAGCACCAACAGTATCGGCTTGGGCCTGCGGTAGGCCAGTATCACCGGCACCGCGGTCAAGAGCAGTGCCAGCGGCATTATTTTTCTGCCGTCGCGCTCTATCATGTTCAATATGTCGGCGAAGATTATCGATTCGCTGCACGGGTGCACGGTGCGGCCCGGAAGCTTAATCACACGTATCTCGTCCGAGGACTTGCGCACCAGTTCCGCGTCGGCCAGGTCTATCTTTGGGAAGATCAGCACCGCCGGCCGCCCGCTAGCCCCTTGGAACAGGCGGGTAATCTCCGCGGGCAGCGTGGCGCGGCTCACCGGAGGCGGCTCAAGCAGGCGCCTCATATCTTCGAGTTTGCTTTTCTGTTCCCCTTTCAATGCGCCTAAGGGATTATCATCCAGCAGCTTGCGTATCTCTTTCAGCGCGGCGCGTTTTT
>CALMZU010000112.1 GCA_937870775.1 uncultured Elusimicrobia bacterium | reverse complement strand
GGTTGAGGCCGAGCTTGGGAAGAAGGGAAAGGTTGAGGTTAAGATTAAGGCTCACAGCGTTAATTTTATAATTTTGCGGGCACATTATTGTATGATAATCCCGCGGCAGGGCCGCCTTTATGACCAAGGAAAAACTGGACGTCTTCTTTTCCGCCGAGGAAAAGTCCGGCGAACGCAAGATAAACCGCGTCCGCCTGGGCTTCCTCGCCGTCTTCTTCCTGAACGAACTGGTGAACTACCACGCGCTGGGCGTGGTGGCCTACGAGCTGCACCTGCGCGCGCTGTGGACCATGGCGGCCTGGGGCCTGTACGGCCTGGCCGCCTGGTACGTCATAAACCGCGCCGGCCGCTACGCGCGCTGGATGAAGTACGCCTCGGCCACGGCCGACGCGCTGTTCCTGACGCTGACCATAGTGCTGGTGGAGGGGAACAACGGCCCGCTGGTGCCGCTGTATTTCGTGCTGATAGCCGGCTCGGCGCTGCGCTACAGCTTCAAGGCCATACTGGCCTCGGCCGCGCTCTCGGCGCTGGGCTACGCCGCCGTGTGGCGCACCTCCCACGGCAACCCGGCGCTGCAGCCCATCTCCGCCTACGCGGCGGTCATCAACATGCTGGTGCTGGCCATGGCCGGCGTGGTGGCGGGCTACGCCGTGCGCAAGATGCGCGGCCTGGTGCTCAAGTTCGCCGAGAACCTGGTGCGCCGCGAACTGGCCGAGACGGCCCTGTCGCGCTATGTTTCGCACCAGGTGGCGCGCAAGATACTGGACTCCGGCGACGGCGGCGCGGCCATGGGCGAAGGCCGCCGCACGCACGCGGCCGTGCTGATCTCGGACATACGCGGCTTCACGCCCATGTCCGAGGCCATGGACCCGGCCGAACTGGTGAAGCTGCTTAACGCCTATTTCGGCCGCATGGTGGAGGTGGTGTTCCGCCACGACGGCACGCTGGACAAGTTCGTGGGCGACGCGCTGATAGTGGTGTTCAACGACCCGCTGGAGCAGCCCGACTGCGAACGCCGCGCCGTGGCCTGCGCGGCCGAGATGCAGCGCGAACTCGCGGCCTTCAACCGCGGCCAGGCCGCCGCCGGCGGCCGCACGCTGGGCGTGGGCATAGGCGTGCACTGCGGCGCCGTGGTGGCCGGCAACGTGGGCTCGGCCACCCGCATGGACTATACCGTGATGGGCGACACCGTGAACTTCGCCTCGCGCCTGCAGGGCAAGACGCCGGCCGGCGCCGTTTACGTCTCCGCCGCCGTGAAGGCGCGCGCCGAAGGCGAGTTCCGCTTCCGGAGCGCCGGCATGATGGAATTTAAAGGCTACAAGGAACCCGCCGAGGCCTTCGAACTGGAGACCGCCGCGGCCTGAGAACCGCGTGTATCCCCCGGGGTAAAGTGATACAATCCCTCAATGCGGCTCCGGGAGGGGGCTTGAGGCCCCGCGCCCGGTGTCCCCATAATTTTTCATGGCGGGTTTGGCATGCTGAATAAAAAATGGTTGGGCGGGGCCGCGGCGCTGGCGCTGGCTTTGTGCTGCGTTGTGCCGGCGGCGGCCGCGATCTCCAAAACATCAAAGCGGGTGCTGCGCTCGGGTTCCGTGCCGGCCGGCGCGGCTGACTTCGGCGCGACCGCGGTCTCCACGTCTTCGCTGCAGTGGAACTGGTCCACCGGGACTTTTACCGGCTCCGGCATAGACGGCTATTACCTCTACACCTCCAGCGCGGCGACTAAGATAACGCTTACTCCCGACACCAGCTTCTACGTAGACGCGGGGCTGGGGGCCAACAAGCAGTACACGCGCTGGATAACCGCCTACCAGGGCGCCTCGGAAGGCAGCGATTCCTGGCATATAGAGAAGTACACCTACGCCCGGCCCCCGGCCACTTTCAATTACGACCAGGTGACGTCGACCGGCGTGTACATAACCTGGACCTTCAGCGCGGCCACGGCCTACGAGGTGCAGACCTCCACCGACGCCGGCGTTACGTACGCGCATAACCGCGCCGTGTTCGTGCCGTGGCAGCACCTGCTGCTGATCAGCAATAAGGATTACGTGGTGCGCATGGGCGCCATAAACGGGGACAACGAGGTGACGCCCGGGCTCTACAGCGCCGCGCGCACGTTTACCACCCCGCCGCATATTCCGTCCGGCTTCGCCGGCGCGGCCGTGTCCTCCTACACCATAACCTGGAGCTGGGACGCGGCGCCTTTCGCCGGCACCAACGTGACCGGCTATACCGTGTACATGTCCAGCCAGGTGCCCGACGGAGACCTGCCGGCGGAGGACGACCCCGGCGTGCCGGTGCATACGATAGCCGGCGAGGCCTCCGCGTCATGGACCGAGGTGTACGTGGACAGCGTGGACTTCGTCGCCGCAAATTCCCGCCATACGCGCTGGCTTAGGGCCGACGGTATAACGCAAAGTTCCGCCAGCGTGGCGGCGCGCAAGTTCACCTACGCCATAGCCCCGGCCACCTGCTCGGTGGTGTACCAGGACCCATACCCGTACCAGGTCTTCCATGTGTGGGAGAATTCGGTCAACCTTATGTGGAACCCGCGCGTGTCCGCCGCCGAGGCCGCGACTTACGTCGTGGATTACACTACGGCCGCCGATTTCGCCGTGGCCCGTTCCACGACCAGCGCAGGCAGCGCGCCGTTCACGGTGACCGGCCTGACCGGCAATACCAAGTACGACATGCGCGTCGGCGCGCTGAACGGCGACGCCGAACGCACGCCCGAGAACGGAGCCAACCCCATGGCCGTCAGCATGTTCTACAGGCTCATCACCTCGCCGCACGCACCCTCCAACTTCAAGGCTACCCCGTATTCAGACACGGCGCTGGATTTCACCTGGTCCACCACCACCTACGTGCACCCGCAGTACATCTCGGGCTACACCATAGGCGAGCTGCGCTACGACAAGGAGAACGACCTTTACTACCTCGCCGCCGTGGCTTTCATGCCCGGCGTCTCGAGCAGCCAGTACACGCTGGATTACCTGATAACCAACAGTACGCACACCCGCTATATCTGGGCCTCGCAGTACGACCCCGACTTCGCCAGCGACACCCACTACCCGGATGATGATTACCGCTACAAGGGCGGCACCAGCGGCACCATAAACGCCACCGGCGCCACTTACGCCACGCCGCCCAACGACGTGGCCTTCGACACCATCACGGCCCATACCGTGGGCATGTGGTGGAAGGAGCCGGAAGTGCCCGCCACGCTTTACCGCGTGGAGCGGTCCACCACCACCGGCGAGAAAGGGCCGTGGGTGTTCGTCTCCAGCGCGGCGGGATCGCATTTCCAGGACTCGGGCTTGCTGCCCACTACCACCTATTCGTACCGTATCGGCGCCATAAACCGGCTCGGAGTGCAGACGTTGGGCCTGGCGGCCATTTCCGACGGCAACCGGCGGGATTACAGCTTCGTGCGCAGCACGTTCACGCTGCACCTCTCTCCCACGCTCTACGGCGCCGCGGCCGGCACCGACACCATCCGCTGGTGGTGGGACAACACGGTGGCGGGGGTGCTGTCCTTCTCCATGTACACCTCCACCGACGGCATAATAATAACCGGCCTCTCGGCCTCGACTACGTACTGGACCGAGGTGGGTATATCCAGCGCCAACGCCCGCTGCAACCGCAGGCTGCGTTCCCTCACCGGCGCCGGCGCCGGCGATTTCTCGGCGGCTTCCGTGGTTACGCTTGCCCTGCCGCCGGCCGGGCTGTCCGCCGCGGCCGCCGGCCAGCATTCCGTTGCGGTGTCGTGGACCGATAACGGCAGCACCCGCTACAAACTGGACCGTTCCGGCGACGGCGCCTCCTGGACCGGCATAAAGGCCTGGAGCGGCGCGGTCACCGGCTCGCCGTACGCGGACACCGGCCTGCATTACGCGACCACCTATTACTACGCCGTGAGCGGCTATAACGAGGACGGCATCGTCTCCGCCTCCAGTTCGGTGTTCGCCGGCGGCGTCAGTACGCTGCAGCTGGCCCCGCAGTACTCGCCCGTGTATTCCACGGCCGCGCAAAGCGCTGTGCGCGCCATCCCCGGCGTGGGCCAGGTGCGCGTGGACATGCCTGCCGGCGCCGCGGCCGACGGCTACATCTATATAAGCACCGACGCGGCGGCCAGCCCGGTGGGGGCAACGCTGGCCGACCTGAACACCGCGGCTACGCGTTTCCTGCCCGGCCGCCTGCTCGGCGGGAAGGTGACCGAGGTGCTGCTCTACGACGCTTTCGGCAACCGCGTGGCCTCGGCCCTGTCGAGCCCGGCCCATATAACCTTCACGTACACCGACGCCGACGGCGACGGGATCGTGGACGGCTCTTCGCCGGCGATGGAGGCGGCTTCGCTCCGGGTGCTCAACCTAAACACCTCCTCGCTGGAGTGGGCGCCGGTGGCCGGCTCGGCCCTGGACGCCGCGCTTAAGACCGTGGCGGCCGACGTTTCGCACTTCTCGTTCTACGCCGCGGGCAGCTACATGCCGGTCTCAGCCTCGCTGTCCGGCGCCTTCGCCTACCCGAATCCCTACAGACCGGGCAGCGGCGGCAGCTACGACGACACGCAGTTCGGCGGCGGCATCGTGTTCGAGAACCTGCCGGCCAAGGTGCGTATACGGGTGTTCAATACCGCCGGCGGCCTGGTGGCGGACCTGGACGCCGACAATTCCACCGGGCGTTTCGTCTGGGACACGCGCGCCAAGGGCGGCGGCAAGGCCGCCTCCGGCGTCTATTTCTACATCATAAACAACAAGGCCGGCGGGGATTCCGTTACCGGCAAGCTGTCGATAATAAGGTAGGCGCGTATGAAGGATAAAATGAAAACAGCCCTTCTCACCGCCGTGGCGCTGCTGTGCGGCGCGGCCGCGGCCCGCGCCTCCGAAGGCGTGTCCGGCGCGCAGTTCCTGCGCATAACGCCCACGGCCGGCGCCGCCGCGCTGGGCGAGGCCTCCGCCGTGGCCGACGGGGCCGAGGCCGTGTTCTATAACCCCGCGGGGCTGCAGTACGGGGCGGCCGGCTTCTCCGTTTCGCACGTGCGCTGGTTGCTGGACACCGGCTATTCCAGCCTGGCCTATGCCGGGCGCGCCGGCGGCGGGGCTTACGGCGTGGGGCTAAATTACTTTTCCGTGCCGACCATAGACAAGTACGACAGGCTGGGCACCAGGGTGGACGGGGGCTACGATGCCTCCGACATGGCCGTTACCGCCGCCTACGCGAAGAAGATAACGGAAAAACTCGGCGCCGGCCTTTCTGCCAAGTACATACGCAGCAGCATAGATTCAGAATCCGCTTCGGCTGCGGCGCTGGATGCCGGCCTGCGCTACGCGGCGGTGCCTGGCTCGCTGGAGCTGGGCCTGGCCGCTACGAACATAGGCACCGGGCTGAAATACGACGGGGAGACCGAGCCTTTACCCGCGGGGGTGAAGCTTGGCGGGAGCTACGGTTTCATTTATAACGACGATACCGACGGTGAGAAGAAGGTTTCGCTGTTCGCCGACCTCAACGAGATGCGGGACCCCGGCTTTTACGCCAGCCTGGGCCTGGACATGGCGGTCAGCTACAGGAACGGCGGTTCCTTCTCCGTGCGCGCCGGCTACCGCACCGGCGCCGAAGCCGCCGGCGGCGGCGCGTCGTTCGGCCTGGGCATGGGCGTGAAAGGCTACGCCATAGATTATGCCTACTCGGCGATGGGCGACCTGGGCAAGGTGCACCGCGTGTCGCTTTCCGTGCCGCTGGGTTCCTGAGCCGGCCGCGCTGCCAGGCAAAAAGAAAGCCCGCCTTGAAGCGGGCTTCCTTTTTTACGGCGCCAGGCTCAGACGTTGAACTTGAAGAAGCAGACGTCGCCGTCCTTCATCATGTATTCCTTGCCTTCGGAGCGGATCAGGCCCTTCTCGCGCAGGGTCTTCTCGTCCTTGTACTTCATGATGTCGTCGTAGGAGTACACCTCGGCGCGGATGAAGCCCTTCTCGAAGTCCGTGTGTATGCGGCCGGCGGCCTGCGGGGCCTTGAGGCCGCGGCGCAGGTTCCACG
>CALMZU010000111.1 GCA_937870775.1 uncultured Elusimicrobia bacterium | reverse complement strand
AGCTTGAGCGTGGTGGCGCCCGGGCCCTGGCCGGTGTTGATGAAGAACAGGAAGTCCTCCATCACCGGGTACAGCGCCTCTTCCACCGCCGCGTTCAGGCGGTGTATCTCGTCGATGAAAAGGATGTCGCCCTCGGCCAGCTCGGTGGTGAGCATAGCCGCCAGGTCGCCGGGCTTCGATAGCACGGGGCCGGAGGTGACCTTTATGTTCACGCCCATCTCGCGGGCGAGTATGTGCGACAGCGTGGTCTTGCCGAGGCCCGGGGGGGAATAGAAGAGGCAGTGGTCCAGCGGCTCGCGGCGGGTGCGCGCCGCCTGTATGAAGACCTTCAGGTTCTCCTTGAGCCTGGGCTGGCCGACGAACTCGTCGAGCGAGTTGGGGCGCAGCGCGGACTCCATCTTGGCGGTCTCGTCGGCCGCCGGGCGGGCTGAAAGTATATCCTCGTTCTTCGGCATAGTTTACTTGGGGGAAAGCCTCTTCAGCGCCAGGCGTATGATGGCCTCGGCCGCGGCGCCCGGGCCGGCCTCCTCGGCCGCCTCCTCCAGCGCCGCCCTGGCCTCGCCGGCGCGGAAGCCCAGCGCGGTCAGCGCGTTCATCGCCTGCATGTAGGCGCCGCCCTGCGGGAGCGAAGTCCCGGCTGCGGCCGCCTCCGGCAGTTTGTCCTTCAGCGCGGTTATCAGTTTCTCGGCCGTCTTCGCCGTGAAGCCGAAGATGGCGGTGAGGCGCTTGGGGTCCTTCGCCGACACGGCGGAGGTGAAATCGTTCATCGAGCGGACGGCCTTGCCGAGGTAGTCCATGGCCTTCTTCGCGCCGGTATTGGGCACGGCGTCGCGGAACAGGTCGAAGAGCCGCTGCTCGTCGCGGCTGCGGAAGCCGTAGAGCGCGGTGCCGCCGTACATGCTTATGGACTCGGCGATAAAGAGCTCCGCCGTGCCGCCCTCGGGACCGATGGCCTCCAGCGACGGCGCGCAGAGGAACACCTCGTAGCCCACGCCGCCGGTCTCTATAACGGCGCTCTCGTCGTTCTTCAGGACCACGCGGCCGCGCAGGTAAGCTATCATCGCCGGGCCTCCAGGGCCTTCGCCGCGGCCATCGCCCGCGCGAAGGGCGCGAGCCGCAGGTGGCAGAGCGCGGCGGCCATCGCGTCGGCGACGTCGTCGGGCTCGGGCACCGCGGCAAGGTTAAGGGTGATCTGGACCACGCGCTGCATCTGGCGCTTCTCGGCGTTGCCGTTGCCCGAGACGGTCTTCTTGATAACGCGCGGGTTGTAGGGGTGTATCGGCAGCGAGGACTTCTCGCAGGCCAGCAGTATGACGCCGCGCGCGTGCGTGGTGTTGGCCTGCGTGTCGGCGCGCTTGGAGAAGAAGACCTCCTCTATGGCGACCTCGGCCGGGGCGTGTTCGCGGATCAGCGCGGAAAGCTCGTCGTAGATGGCGGCCAGGCGCTTCTCCAGCGCCATGCCCTTGGGCGTGTGGATCAGGCCGGAGGAGGCCAGGCGCGGGGGGGCCGCGCCGTCCTTGTCCAACACCGCCCAGCCGGTCCGGTCCAGGCCGGGGTCTATGCCGAGTATCCTCATGGAGTATAAAAGGCCGGAGGCCGCTGACGCGGCCTCCGGGCTGCGCGGTTCAGGCCGCTGATCCCAGCTTCGCCATCACCGAGTCCGGGATGTTGAAGTTGGAATAGACCTTCTGCACGTCGTCGTGGTCCTCCAGTTCCTCCATCAGGTCCAGCACCTGCTGGGCCTTGTCCTCGCCGATGTTGACGGAGTTCTTCGGGAGCATCGTGACCTCGGCCGCGGAGAGGGTTATTTTCTTCTCCTCGAGCTTGGCCTTCACCGAGTCGAAATCCTGCGGGGCGGTGACTATCTCGTATTCGGAGCTGTCGTCGGGGGAGCGGAAATCCTCGGCGCCTATCTCGAGCGCCAGCGACATCAGGTCGTCCTCCTTGGCGGTCTCCTTGGCGACGGTGATGTAGCCCTTCTGCTCGAACATCCAGCCCACGCAGCCGGCCGAGCCCATGTTGCCGCCGTGGTTGTCGAGGATCTTGCGGATCTCGCTGGCGGCGCGGTTCTTGCTGTCGGTGGTGACGTTGATGATGACGGCTATGCCGCCGGGGCCGTAGCCCTCGTAGGTGATCTCCTCGTAGGTGACGCCGGGCTCCGCGCCGGTGCCGCGGGCGACGGCGCGCTTGACGTTGTCGAGCGGCATGTTGTTGGCCTTGGCGTCCTCAATGGCCTTGCGCAGGCGGGGGTTATCCTCGGGCTTGCCGCCGCCGGTGCGGGCGGCGATGGAGATCTCTTTTATGATCTTCGTCCAGACCTTGCCTCTTTTGGCGTCAGTGATCGCCTTCTTGTGCTTTATACCGGCCCAGTGAGAATGTCCGCCCATTGTAGACTCCTTGAAGTTCTTGGGGTAAAATCCGCCGCGATTATGACTACGGCTCAATAAATTCTATAATAATACGCGGCAGTTCCACAACCGCCCCCATAGCTCAACTGGATAGAGCGGCTGCCTTCGGAGCAGTAGGTTAGAGGTTCGACTCCTCTTGGGGGCAAAGTTTTTCAGGGCCCGGCCGCGTAACCTATTTGTAATCAAAATTTAACCGCGCCGTAAACAGGGTAAAGTACAATCTTTATATGTCCGCGCTCCATGTTCTGCTGTCCCTGACGCTGGCCGCCGCCCACGCGGCCGCGCCCGCGCCCGTTCCCGGGTCCGCCGCGCCCGCGGCGGCTTCGGCCGTTCCCTCCCGCGCCGAACTGGGCCGCAGGGCCCTGGAGACCGTGGTCTCGCAGCTGAAGAACGACGATTCCGACGTCAGGGCCCGCGCCGCCGAGGTGCTGGGCTACGCCGGCAACCCCGCCGCGGTGCCGATGCTCAAGACCATGCTCTCTGACCGCGACAAGTACGTGCGCATAGCGGCCTCCCGCTCGCTGTGGGAACTGGGCAACCCCTCCGGGCTCAGGACCGTCTTCGCGATAATCAACGACGCCCCGGCGCAGGGGCCGGTGGCCAATTCCCCGCTGGTGGAGCTCAAGGTGATCTCGCAGAACAAGATCCGCGAGAAGGCCATAGAGGCCCTGGCCTGGATGAAGGGGGAGAAATCCTCCGAGCTGCTTTACAAACTGAAGAACGACGTCTCGGGCACCATTCGCGACGCCGCCGCGCGCGAACTGGCGCGCCTGGGCCGCGCCGAGGAACTGGCCCAGTTCACCGACGCCCTGGCCTCCGAGGACGAGGCGGTGCGTTACGAGGGCGCCTCCGTGCTGGGCCGCATCTGCCCCGCCGAGGCCGCCGGGGCCCTGAAGGACGCGCTGTCCGCCGAGACCACGGTGCGCGTCAAGATGGCGCTGCTGGACGCGCTGGCCTGCAACCCCGCGGCCAAGGAGGCCGAGGAACAGCTGCTTAAACTTTCCGAGGACGCCAACCCCACGATAAAGTACAAGGCCGTGGCCGCGCTCAGCGGGCTCAGGTCGCAGAAGGCCCGCGCCCGGCTGATGGCCGTGGCCGACGACCAGGCCTCCGACCTGAGGCTCAAGATGACGGCGCAGAAGGGGCTGATGCGCTCCGGCGCCGCGCCTGACGTCAAGACCGCCGGGGCAGCGCTGCTCTCCGTGCGCCAGGAGGTGCAGCTGGAGGCGCTGGACGTGATCTCCTTCTTCCCCGACGACGAGGCCGCCCCGCTGCTGCAGCAGGGGCTCGCCGACGCCAACGTGCACGTGAAACTTTCCTCGGCGCTGCAGGTGCTCAGGCGCTTCTCGAAAAAATAATATGGATATAAGGAAACTCCTGCTGCTGGTCTCACTGCCCCTGCTGCTGTTCTCGGCGGAAGGGGAACTGCGCGCCGCGCAGCGCAGGGCTCAGAAGGTCTCGCCTCTCGCCGATTCCATACGCGCCGTGAAGAATGCCCCTTCGGCGAAGTCCCGCGCCGCTTTCTCGAAGTTCGCCGCGAAGCAGGGCTCCGGCTGGAAGGTCCGCTACAGCGCGGCCACCGGCCTGCCCGAGGCCCTGACCGGCGGCCGCACCGCGCGCTATTCCGGCGCCCCGGAACAGGCCGCCGTTTCCTTCCTGCAGGACAACAAGGACCTGCTGAACGTCTCCACCGAGTCGCTCCGCCTGGCCCTCAAGAAGAGCTTCCTCGGCGTGACCCATGTGCAGTACCAGCAGTATTATAAAGGAATACCGGTGGAGTTCTCCTACGCCAGGGTGCACGTCACGTCGGCCGGTTCCGTCACCGGTTACCAGGGCCGTTTCGACCCGTCGATAGACGTGAACACCGTCCCGGCCGTTGGCGCAGCCGCCGCGAAAGCCGCGGCGATGTCCCACCTCGGCGAGCAGATAAACTTCCCGAAGTCGGAACTGGTGATATACCCGGACGAAACTTCCGGTTCCATGAAGCTGGCCTGGAAGCTGCGCGGCCGTTCCGCCAGCGGCCTCTGGGTGTACTACGTGGACGCCGCCGACGGCGCCGTGCTGTTCCGCTACGACGACCTCCGTTACGCCGCCTGCCCCGGTTCGCCAATTTCCTGGAACACCGTGGGTTCGTCGTCGGCTACGGTGTACGCGGTCTCGCCGCTGCCGGCCTACGATTCCAACAGCATATACATCCTCGAGGAGAACTGGTCCAGGCCTGTGAAGAAGTCGCTGCGCGACCAGTACGTCTGGGTGGGCGACTATTCCAGCTCAACGGTGACCAGCGCCTACGGCGACTACTGCACGCAGACGAACGGCAAGATGTTCTCGTCGCTCAAGGGCCCGTACTTCAACGTCACCAATTTCCGCGGCGCCAGCGCCCATTACGACAACGGCGGCGGCACATGGATGCCACTGGCCACACAGGTTCAAACGCCGCATCCGTACTCGAATTCATCTTCGTACAGTTATAACGTCTCTATCGCCGACACATGGTCTTCCAGCGGCTACAGGTTCGCCAAGGCCATGCCGCGCTTCTCTTCCTTCAAGGTCGGCGAGATGGATATAAGCGGCGGCGTAACCGACCCGGACCAGGCATATGTCAAATACCAGAAGGACGGCGTGACTTCCGTGGCCGGCGCCTATACGGGCGCCCGCACCGCGTCCTTCTACGGCGCCTCGGTCGAGAGTCCCTCCTACACCGTGACGCTGGAGAGCGACGCTTCCGGGGTATACGATGGTTTCACAGTCGATATCTCCAGCTACCTCGTGCTCACCAACAGCCCGCTGGTCACGAACAACACCACAGGCTCGGTGGTCTGGTCCACCAGCACCGCCGGCGTCTACATGGACACCACGCTGGGAACCGCCAACGCGCTGTCCGAGGTGAATGCCTTCTACCACCTCAATTCGATGCACCGCTTCTTCGACCCCATAAACCTGGACACCGACGGCACACCGGCCGCCGATCTGTCCAAGCAGGTAACCGTTATGGTGCACGCCCACGGCAACGCCGACAAGATGGGACAGAGCTGCGGCACCGACTGCGGCGGCATGCTTAACGCTTTCTACGACCTGGAGCATGACAATATCATGCTGGGCGACGGCCCGCTGGACTGGTCCACCGACAACCGTTACCGCTCCTTCGCGCTGGACGGGACCATCGTCCGGCACGAGTATATTCACCTGGTGATAAACCGCATATACCCGATGATCAACTTCGGCGAGTTCGGCGCCATCAGCGAAGGTCTGTCGGACTACTTCTCCCTGGCGTCCTTCTGGCGCGAGGGTTACACGACGCAGACCGTCCTGGGCAACTTCATAGGCTACGGCGAGGCCAGTTCCCGCGACATCTCCGGCAGCAATAACCCCACGACCTCCCGCGTGATGCCCGGCGACTGGTACGGCGAGGTGCACGAGGACGGCCTGATACTTTCCCAGTCCCTCTACGAACTGGGCAACCCCGCCGGCCCTTACTACCTCGGCAATTTCGCCACCGGCCGCTTCAGCGGCCGGAACGCGGCCGACGTGCTGGCTTTCGCGGCCCTGTTCTACTTCCCGGACAACTTCTCCAACTACCGCGACGCCATGCTGGACGCCTGCTCGCAGCTGGGCGACGCCTCCAATCCGAACTATTCCGGCTGCACCGCCGCGATGCGCACCAAGATCACCACGGCTTTCTCCGACCACGGCATAGGCGCCGCGCTGGGCGGGGGGGACCAGTACGAGACGAGCGGTTACTCGCCGTTATGCGACAACAACAACGGCCCGGAATGCTCGTATGACGCCTCGGCGGTCACATCGCTTTCGGCCACCATTTACCCGCTGGGCGACGTGGACTACTATTCCCTGCCGCTGGCCGAGGGCAGCTTCGCGGCGAAACTGGACCTCCCGGCCGGCACCGCGGAGAATACCTATAAGGATTACGCCCTGTTCCTGTTCGACGCGGACCGCAACTACGTGACCGAGGCCGTACCGGCGATCTACAACACGTACACCGGCTACTGCCCGGACTCCGGCGACTGCCTGACCACCGAACCGTCGGTGACCCTGACCTATTCCGTGCCCACGGGCGGCGGCCGCTACTACCTGGTGGTGGCCGGCGGTCCCAACAAGTATTACGGCAATTCCGACGTGAACTCGCTCTCTCCTTACACGCTGACCCTCTCCCGCACGCCGAAGGGCAGCGCTTCCGCGCGGATGTACAGCGCGCTCTACGACAACGACGAGATCAGCTTCGACGTGCCCTACTCGCTCTTCGCGATGACCGGCTCGCCGTCCTCCTCCACGCTGACCGGCGCCGAGACCGTGTTCGAGTACGCGCAGCTCAGGGACCACAACTACGAGCCCATAGAGCTCACGAAGACCAGCGTATCAAGTTCCTACCTCCAGCCCGTGGACCATTCCTTCTCCACGGCGACCGACTCGCTGGACCGCGCGATCATAAGCGGCCGTGTGCGGCTGCAGCCCGGCTTCGCTGCCCGCTATCCCGGCGTGGGCACCGTGTACCTGGAGGTATTCGGCCGCAACCACCTCGGCAACGTGCTGTCGCTGGGCGTGTCGGGCGCCATCAACCTGACGGCCAACAGGTCCGCGGCCACGGCCTACAACAACATCATCTCCGGCGGCAGTTCGGCGCTGATAAAGTGCGAACTGCAGGCCTCCGGCTCGCTGGCCATAAAGGTCTACACCCAGACCGGCGCGCTGGTGAAGACCGTCTACGACGGGCCGGTCGCCTCCGGCAAGAGCACCTACGAGTGGGACGGCACCAACTCCACCGGCGGCAAGGCCGCCAGCGGCATCTATTTCGTCAAGATAAAGGGGCCGGGCCTGGACAAGCTCGACAAGATAGCCGTGGTCAGGTGACCCGGCGGCAAAGCGTATGAACACCAAAACCGACCGCAAACTGGCCTTCGCAGCCGCGCTGCTGCTGGGCTGCGTCCTGCCCGCGGCCGCCGGCGGCCCCGGCTCCGCCGGCATGCAGGCCCTCAAGTCCGACATGAGCCCGCGGGCGGCCGGCATGGGCGGCGCCTTCACCGCGGTGGCCGACGACATCTACACGGCCGAGTACAACCCCGCCGGTCTCGGCAGGCTTTACGTCCCCGAGGCCTCGGCCATGTACCAGAGCGGCTTCGACGACGCCACGACGCAGCACCTCGCCTTCGGCATGCCGCTGCCTTTCATCGGCCTCGCCGGGCTGGAGAAACCGTCCGCCGCGCTGTCGCTGATGCTGGCCGACGCCGGCAAGTTCAATTACCGCTTCATCTCCGCCGACGGTTCCATAGTGTCCAGCAGCCTGGAGGCGCAGAAGGACCTGGCGCTGGGGCTGGGCTACGGCGAGAAGGTCTATTCCGGCGAGGCGAACCTCGAGGGTTTCGACGCGAAGTTCGACCAGTACCTGGGCGCCAACGTGAAGTACCTGCGCTCCACGCTGCTGGAGGACAAGAAGCCGCCCTCGACTTTAGCTTTCGACGCCGGCTGGCTGCTGGCAGAGCGCAACACCGGCCTTTCGCTGGGCGCCTCGGTGGCGAATTACGGCGGCGGCCTCAAGTACGGCACCGAGACCACGCCGCTGCCGTCCACGCTGCGCGTCGGGCTGGCGTGGGACCGCCCCACCGTGATGGACCAGTCCATACTGCTGGCCGCCGACGGCGTGTTCTACACCGAAGAATCCCTGAAGAGCCTGCGCCTCGGCCTGGAGTACCGCTTCCAGCAGATGTTCTGCCTGCGCCTCGGCTACCGCGGCGCCGAGGACAATACCGGCATGACGATGGGTTTCGGCCTGCGCTACGGCGACATGTCGCTCGATTTCGCCACCGGCATGGGCTCCGAGGTGTACAATGCCTCGCAGCTGGCCTTCTCGTACCGGTTCAGCGGCGTGACCGTGAAGGAGTACAGGAAGAAGGTCAAGTACCGCGACGCCGGCGAGGAAAAACCCAGGAAGGCCGCGCCCGCAAAGGCCGTCCCGGCGAAGCGCAAGCCGGCCGCCCCCGCGGAGAAGAAGAAGGACAGCGATTTCTTCTGGATATACTGAGTGCCTTAAGTTAAATTGACACCGCATGGTTTTGTTTATACAATCTGCACGATAGGGTTCTAGGAGGAAAAACACAATGAAAAAAGCACTTTTTGTCGCCGCCGTGGCGCTGATAGCCGCCGGCTGCTCGTCGTCCCCCGAGAAGGGCACCGTTTCCAGCTCCGGTGAGATAGAGCGCGAGTGGGTGGAGGAAGGCATAACCAAGAACTACATCTTCGCCCGCGGCATAGGCGCCGCCGACCAGACGCTGGAGAACAAGACCCAGCGCATGGCCACCTCCCGCAACGCCTCCATAGTCAACGCCCAGTACAACATGCTCTCCTTCATAAAGGGCGTCAACCTGGAAGGCGGCATAACCGTGGAGAAGGCGATAGAGACCGATTCCGTGCTGGCCACCAAGATCGACGCCGTGATAAAGGGCGCCCAGGTGGTGCGCACCGAGTGGACCTCCGACGACGGCTGCGTGGTGGTGCTGCGCCTGCCGAAGAAGGCCCTGAAGGACGCCGGCGTGAAGATAGCCGAATAGAAGCGCTCCATGAAACGCTTCTCGCATCTGCTGATGGCGGCGGCCCTGGTGGCCGCCGTCGGCTGTTCCGGCAACCGGAAGAGCTCGGTGAACCCCGCCTTCGAGACCGAGGTCGTGGAGGCTGAAGGCATGTCGCCGGTGGTGAACGGCGACGTCGAGGGCGCCAGGAAGACCGCGCTGCACGAGGCGATGAAGAACGCACTCGGGCTGGTGGTCGGCGTCTACGTGTCGCAGGACGCGATGGTGTCCAAGTCGGTGCTGATAGACGAGAACATCACCTCGCAGAGCGAAGGCTATATCGAGAAGTACGAGACCTTGAAGGAGTGGCGCGACGGCGAGTTCTGCAAGACCCGCATACGCGCGCACGTCCGCAAGGAAGACCTCTCCGCGAAGCTCCGCACGCTGGAGACCGAGCCGCAGAAGCTCGGCAACCCGGTGGTCGGCTTCGACATAAAGGAGTCCGCGGGCGAGGAGGGGAAACAGACCTCCTACGCCGAGCTCGAGCTGAAGAACCGCTTGGTGGAGGCGGGCTTCCTCACCGGCGACAAGGACAAGGCCGACATACTGGTGAAAGGCGAGGCTTCCTCGTCGTTCAACACCCGCGAGGGCCTGGGCGGCTTCGTGTCGTACCGCGCCGGGGTGTCGCTGTCCGCCGTGAAGCAGGGCTCGCAGGAGACCCTGGCCTCCGTGCAGGAGGCCGCCGGCGGCATAGATCTCAACGACGCCGCCGCCGCGAGGGCTTCCATCATCAACGCCGCCAAGAAGGCCGCCGATCCTCTCAAGGACCGCATCCTCAAATCGCTCAGGGAGAAGTCCATAGTGCGGCTGAACCTGGCCGGCGTGAAGACCATCAACGACCTCAGCGAGTTCACGAAGGTGCTGCGCAACATCCCGGCCGTCAGGGCCTCGTGGGTGCGCAGCTTCAGCGGCGGTACCGCCGTGCTGGACGTGGCCATGCATAAGGGCGGGGCCGCGGACCTTTCGCAGCTGCTGATGAAGGCATCGAAGAAACCTCTGAAGGTGAACCGCACCTCCTCCTACGACCTGGACGCCGAGTTGGAATAAAGGCGCGGGGGGAAAAGAAAAGGCCGGGCAAGCCCGGCCTTTTTTACGGGCTAGCGGCGCCCTTTCAGTTTCCCGGCCCGGCGGGAGTCCATGTCGTCCAGCGCCTTGCGCTGCCTGTTCATGTAATCGTCTATGAAATCCTCCCGCGCGGCCAGCCTGGCGCGCAGCCGCTCCACGCGGCCCTTCACCTTGGCGTAGCGCCGCTGCTCGGCCTGCATCAGGCGCGAGAGCCTGGCCTGCACGGCCAGCGAGCCCGGCGCGCCCTCGGCCTCGCCGCCGGCCAGCAGTTCCTTCTCGCCTCCGTCGTTAGTCAGCGCCACCTTGCCGTCGAAAAGGCCCACCAGCGCCTCGCCCGACGTGGAGACCTGTATCGAGAAGTCCGTGCCGCGCACCGCGCAGACGGCGGCCGGGGTGCGCACCGTGAACTTGGACAGGGCTTTCTTCACTTTCGCGGCCATCCACAGGGCCTTGCCCTTCAGGAAGGAAAAATCGAACACGCGGCTTTCGGCGTCGGCCTTCAGCGTCAGGGCCGCGGCCTCGGAACCTTCCTCCAGTTTTATGAAAGTTCCGTCCTTGAAAAGCAGCTCGCACCACGCCCCGGCTCCGGTGCGCAAACCGGTGCCTTCTTCCACGGGCGAACCTTTTCTGGCCTTCTGCCAGTCCCCGCCGGGCTGGCGCAGCGAAACGTCGCCCCTGAGGTCGTATACGCAACCGGTCCCGGCGGCGGCCGCCGCCTGTGCCAGCGCCATCATAGCGCAGATCAAAATGTTCCTCATGTGTCCCTCCGCTGGTTAATATACAATATTCGCGGGCAAATATTATAAAATCAGAGGATAAATGAACTTTTTCCGCCTGCGCTTCATAAACACGCTCCTGCTTTTCCTGATAGGGATAGTCCTCGGCTTCATAGTCAAGGACCGTTTCTACCCGGCCCCCAAGGCCGAGTACCGGTCCGCCTACCGCCCGGCGGGCGTACAACCTTCCGAAGGCGGTGACGAGGCCGCCGAAGCCGAGCCTGCCGCCGACGATACCGCGGCCGCGGACGACGAGGAGGAAGTTCCGGCCGCCCCGGTCCGCGCCGCCCGCCCTGCCGCCGGGCGCGATAACGGCGGGGAGCCGCTGGTGATAGAGGCCGGGGACAAGCCCGGCGAGGACCAGCCGGCCAGGGAACCGGTCCTGCGGGACTCCGATGACAAGTTCTTCAGGCGGCCCGCCGACTACGACGGCCGGGAGCTGGAGATGGAGCTGCAGATGATCACCGCCAAGCGCTCGCAGCGCGGCTGGCGCCTCAACTTCGTCTACACCGGCCCGGACAAGAAGATAGACTACCTCTACGTCGACGACGACGAAGTCCTCGGCGACAAGCCGGACCTGCGCATAGGCTACGTCTACAAGGTCCATTTCCGCTGCGGCCGGGGCCGCGCGGACGCCGGCAACTCGCTGGTGGGGATAAAGGCCACCGGCGACAAGGCCGCGTGGGCCACCGGCCTGAGCGCCGTGGAATAGCATGTCCTATTTCTTCATCATCAACCCCAACGCCGGGCTGCGGCACGGCGACATAAAGGCCCGCATAGAACGCTTCTTCGCCGGGCGCAAGCTGCGCTGCGAGATAGAGTTCACGCGCGCCCGCGAACACGCCTCCGAGCTCTCGGCGCGCGCGCGCCTGGCCGGCTTCAGGTGCATAGTGGCCGCCGGCGGCGACGGCACCATACGCGAGACCGCCATCCCGCTGCTGAACACCGGCTCCACGCTGGGCATACTTCCCTGCGGCTCGGGCAACGGGCTGGCCCGCAACCTCTATATACCGCTTGACCTGGACCTGGCCCTGAAGGGCCTGATCGAATGGAGCCCGCGCAAGGTGGACGCCGGCCTGGCCAACGGCCGGCCGTTCTTCATCGCCGCCGGCACCGGCCTCGACGCCGAGGTCGCCCACGATTTCAACTCCATGGGTTCGCGCCGCGGCATACTGCCTTACGTGCTGCACGCCGCCCGCCGTCTCTTCGCCTACCGTCCCGCGCCCGTGGCCGCCGTGGTGGACGGCCGCCGGATGGAGCTTACCGCCATGATCAACGCCGTGATGAACGGCGTGCAGTACGGCGGCGGCGCCAAGGTCGCCCCCGGCGCCTATATCGACGACGGCCTGCTGGACCTGGTCTCAATAAAGAAGGCCCCGCTGCACCGGCTGGCGCTGGCGCTGCCGTCGCTGTTCAACGGGCGGCTGGACCGCAACCCTTTTTATTCCTCGTTCAGGGGCCGCACGATAGAGCTGGACTGCGGCGCCGGCGCCTGGTACCACCTGGACGGCGAGGATTTCTATTCTCAGGACGGTAAGATAAAGTTCACGGCGCTGCCGTCAGCCATCAGCGTGCTAGCCCCCAAGCAGAGCCTGCCGGAGGGATAATGCCTTTTATGCGGGAATACTCCGCGGAAGCCGCCCTTTGCGAAAAACTGGGCGGCGGGAAGGTGCGCTGCCTGGCCTGCGCCCATCGCTGCGTCACCGCGCCCGGCGGCGCCGGACGCTGCAAGGTGCGCTTCAACGACGGGGGACGGCTGATGGCGCCGCGCGGCTACGTCAGCGGCCTGGCCCCCGATCCCATAGAGAAAAAGCCTTTCTTCCATGTCCTGCCCGGGGCGAGGACCATGTCGTTCGGCATGTTCGGCTGCAACTTCAGCTGCGAATTCTGCCAGAACTGGTCCATCTCCGACGCGGCCGCGGCGGAGACCGCCGGGGCCCTGCGCGTCACGGCGGAAAGCCTGGCCGCCGGTGCTGCCGCCTCGGGGGCGAAGGTGCTGGTGTCCACCTACAACGAGCCGCTGATCACCGCGGAGTGGGCCGGCGAGGTCTTCGACGGGGCGAAGAAGAAAGGGCTGCGCACGGCTTTCGTCTCGAACGGCTACGCCACGCCGGAGGCCGCCGCCTTCCTGAAGCCCCGCCTTGACTTCTGGAAGGCCGACCTCAAGTCTTTCGACGACGGGAAATACCGCAAGGTCTGCGGCGCGGAGCTCTCCAAGGTCCTGGACGGTATAAGGACCATAAAAGACAGCGGCTTCTGGCTGGAGATAGTGACGCTGCTGATCCCCGGTTTCAACGATTCCGACGCGGAGATAGGCGCCATGGCCGGCTTCGTCGCCGGGCTTTCTCCGGACATTCCCTGGCACCTCACCGCCTTCCACCCGGACCACCTTATGACGGATGTGCCTCCCACGCCGGCCGGCACGCTGCTGCGCGCGCGTGATATCGCCGCGGCAAAAGGGCTGCGCTACGTGTACTGCGGGAATATCCCCGGCGTGAACGGCCAGGACACCGTCTGCCCGTCCTGCGGGCTGACGCTCGTGGAACGCGAAGGCTTCTCGGTAAGGAAGGACCTGCTGGGGGGGAAGGGGACCTGCGGCTGCGGGTTCAAGGTGCCGGGCGTCTGGGCCTGATCAGCCGAAGTAGGAGGCCGTCGACGGGGGCCAGGGGTTCTCCGACTTGTCCAGGAAAACGGCCTCGAGCCCGCCCAGCAGCGCGGCCAGCGTGACCGCCAGCCCGGAATAGGCGTAGCCCCCGAGGCTGGTGTAGAGCGCGCCCCGCCAGAAGAAAAGTCCGCAGAACACCGACATGAACAGCACGGCCGAGGCGAGCGCTCCGCGGCCGGCGCCGCAGAACCTGAACAGGCTGACCGCGAAGTACTGGAAGGCGCCCGTGAGCGCCGCCGCTACGGCGAAGCCGCAGGAGTCGAAGAGCAGGGGCTTTATAAGGTACACCTTCGGCGCTCCCAGCGCCAGGCACAGCCCGGCGAAGAAGAACCTCATGGCGGCCAGCGAGGCCAGCAGTATCAGCAGCGTGATCAACAGCGAGGCGGCGGTATAGGCCGACAGGGAATATAGGAAGATCTCCTCCCTACTTCTTGTCATAGAAGCCGATCTCCTTGAGGAACTGCTGGTTGTCCTGCCAGCCGGGCGTCACCTTAACGGTAAGGTGGAGCTCCACCTTGCGCTGCAGGAAAGCCTCCAGGGCCTTGTGCGAGGCTTCGCGCAGGCGCTTTATCATCGAGCCGGCGCGGCCTATGATGATCGGCTTCTGGCCGGCGCGCGCCACGTGCACGGCGGCCAGTATCTGGTCCGGGCGGCCGCGCTCCTCGCGGAACACCTCTATCTCCACGGCGGAGGAATAAGGCACTTCCTGGCTGTAAAGTTTGAAGATCTGCTCGCGTATGATCTCGGCGGCGTAGAACTTCTCCCAGCGGTCGGTCACCTGGTCCTGCGGGTAATAAGCGGGGTGCTCCGGCAGCGCGGCCTTTATGCCGGCGCGCAGCTCCCTGAGACCGCCGCCGTTGAGGGCCGAGATATGGAAGACCTGCGCCACGGGCAGCAGCTTGGAATAGAATTCCACCGCGGCCTTGGCGCGGTCCCCGTTGGTCTCCTTGTCCAGTTTGTTCACCACCAGGTAAAGCGGGCAGCGCACCATCTTGAGCGGGTCGAAGAGCGGCACCTTGTCCGCGGGGGGGAGGCCGGGCTCGACGATGAGTATGCAGAGGTCGCCTTCCTCGGCGGCGGCGCGCTTTATGGCGCCGGCCATGCTGCGCTCGAAAAGGTTGCGGCCGCGCAGGAAGCCGGGCGTGTCGACGAAGACGGCCTGGAAGTCCGAGGCGTTGAGTATGCCGAGGATGTTGTTCCTGGTGGTCTGCGGCTTGTCGGAGATTATCGACAGCCGGGTGCCGCACAGGGCGTTCATCAGCGTGGACTTGCCGGCGTTCGGCAGCCCCGTTATAGGTACGAAGCCCGCCCTGAACCCGGTTTTTTCTGTGTTCGTCATTTTCGCCTTAAATGGAAAGGGGCCCTCGCCGGGCCCCTTCCCTCGTTCCAGTCCTTTACTTCAGGCAGACCGGGTTGGCCCACAGCGGCAGCTGCGTGGCCTTGTCCAGCTTGCGGGTCTTCACGTCGCCGGTGAGCTCCTGTATGTACACCTCGGCGCTGAACACCTTGGTGCCGGCCACGAGGTGGCCGCCGAAGGCCTTGCCCTCGATATCGGAGAAGGTCGCGTGCGCGTGCACCATCGGCTTGTCGTCGAAGAGGCTGACGTCGCCGACGAGGGAGAGTATCTCCAGCTCTTTCTCCATGTTGATCTTCACGTACTTCTTGGCCTTCTGGTCATAGACGCTGAAGGTGGCCCTTTCGACGGCGCCTATCGCGTTGATGAGGCCGCAGCGCACCTGGTGGTGGTGGCAGAAATATTGTATAGCCAGGAGCAGGTCCTCCCCCTTGTGGATGCTGAACATGAAAGTCCTGCCGGTAAGGTACGGTTTTTCCTGAGTCTGCATGGTTCCCTCCGTTGTCCCCTCTCGTGTCTGAAGCTACACCCGCCTGAAACCGCGTAATTTCATTATTCTAGCAAATTCGGGAGGGGGATTGAAGTTCACAAGCCGCCCGCCGAATTCATATAATAACCTTATCCAGTATAACGGAGGCAACGTAAATGAACGCAGTTTACAAAGAGCTCGGTTTCGTGAACACCCGCGAGATGTTCAAGAACGCGATGAAGGGCGGCTACGCCGTCCCGGCTTATAATTTCAACAACATGGAGCAGCTGCAGGCCATACTGACCGCCTGCGTGCGCTCCCGCTCCCCGGTGATACTGCAGATCTCCAAGGGCGCGCGCGACTACGCGAACGCCACGCTGCTCAGGTGGATGGGCCGCGGCGCGATGGAGATGATAAAGGAGATGAAGGAAGGCCCGGTGCCGGTGGCCCTGCACCTGGACCACGGCGACACCTTCGAGCTGTGCAAGAACTGCATAGACAACGGCTTCTCCTCCGTCATGATCGACGGCTCCAGCAAGAGCTATGAGGACAACATAAAGCTGACCAAGCAGGTGGTCGAGTACGCGCACCAGTTCGACGTGACCGTCGAGGGCGAGCTCGGCGTGCTGGCCGGCATAGAGGACGAGGTGCACAGCGAGCACTCCCACTACACCGACCCGGCGCAGGTGGAGGACTTCGTGAAGCGCACCGGCGTGGACTCGCTGGCGATCTCGATAGGCACCAGCCACGGCGCCTACAAGTTCAAGCTGAAGCCCGGCGAGAGCGTGCCGCCGCTGCGCTTCGACATCCTGGAACAGTGCGAGAAGCGCATCCCCGGCTTCCCGATAGTGCTGCACGGCGCCTCCTCGGTGCTGACGGACTACATCGACATGATCAACAAGTACGGCGGCAAGATGGACAACGCCGTCGGCGTGCCGGCCGAGCAGCTCAGGAAGGCCGCGAAGTCCGCGGTCTGCAAGATCAACATCGACTCCGACGGCCGCCTGGTGATGACCGCGGTGATCCGCAAGGTCTTCATGGAGAAGCCCGCCGAGTTCGACCCGCGCAAGTACCTGGGCCCGGCCCGCGAGGAACTGATAAAGATGTACATGGACAAGAACACCAACGTCCTGGGCTCCGCCGGCAGGGTGTAATACCTTCCGACGCAAAAGGGCGCCCGGCTCCAACCGGGCGCTCTTTTTTTGTATCCTAGTGGTTAACCCCGCGCGGGTGGCATGGGGTCGGGTTAGCAAAACCCTCGTGAGGCCGCGGCTTGCGTAAGCGCCGCGGCCGAATGCGGAGCGAGGGCACGGTGTGCCCGAGCGCGTTTTGCGTTCCGACCCCATGCCAGGCCCCGCGCTCGGACTTATTAAGGTATTATGGAAAACAATTTCGACGTGATAGTGGTGGGAGGGGGGGCTTCGGGGCTGGCGGCGGCCGTAGAGGCGCGCCGGGCCGGGGCTTCGGTGCTGGTGCTCGAGAAGAACCATATGCCCGGCCGCAAGATACTTTCCACCGGCGCCGGCAAATGCAATTTCAGCAACCGCAAGGTCGGCCCCGCCAATTACCACGGCGCCCCGGCGGCTTTCCTTAAAAAGACCTTCACCGCTCTCCCGCCGAAGAAGATAACCGCCTTCTTCGAGGAACTCGGCTTGCTGTGGACCGAGGGCGAGGACGGCAAACTCTTCCCGCGTTCCATGAAGGCCCAGGACGTGGTGGCCGTGCTGGTCAACGAACTGGCCTCCGGCGGCGCGCAGCTGCGCGCCCTCACCGAGGTCCTTTCCGTGCGCCCGGCGGCCGACGGCTTCGAGGTGGAAGCGCAGAAGGTCCCGCCCCAGTGGGACAAGAAAAGCGCGCGCGGCGAGAAGACCGTCCTGCGCTGTTCCAAGGTCGTACTGGCCGCCGGCGGCCCCTGCTATCCGCAGATAGGCGGCACCGCCCGCGGCGCCGAACTGCTCCGCGGACTGGGCCACGACGTATCCCCGCAGCGGCCTGTCATAGTCCCGCTCAAGGTGCGCGAGGATTTCGTGAAGGAGATGGACGGTGTGCGGCTCGAGGCCGCGCTGAGGCTCTCTTCGCAGTCCGGGGACAGCTGGGAAGCCCGCGGCGAGATCCTGTTCACCGATTACGGCCTCTCCGGCCCCGCCGCCCTCGACCTGAGCCGCGCCGCGGCCGAAGCCCTCGCCGAAGGCCCGCTCCAGGCGGAAGCCGACCTCTTGCCCGACATGGAGGCCGATGAACTGCAGGCCCTGCTCGCCGCGCGCGCCGAGCGCTTCGCCGAGAGGCCCTTCTCCCATTTCGCCGCCGGCCTCCATAACGAGAAGGTCATGAAGGTCTGCGCCGGGCTCGCCGGGATAAACTGGCAGGCGCTGACCGGCCAGGCCGAACAGGAGGCCCTCTATTCTTTCGGCCTTACGCTCAAGGCCCTGCCCATGGAGGTCACGGGCACGCTCGGTTTCGCCGAGGCCATGGTCTCGGCGGGCGGCTGCGATACCGCCGGCGTGGACCCGGCCACCTTCGCCTCCAGGAAAGTGAAAGGGCTTTACATAACCGGCGAACTGCTGGACGTGGACGGGGATTCCGGCGGCTACAACCTGCACTTCGCCTGGACTTCCGGCATACTGGCCGGACGCGCCGCCGCCCGCTAGCCTTGCGCCGGAAATGAAAAGAGCCGCCAATGGCGGCTCTTTTTTCTTGTCCGGGCGGACCTACCTGAACAGCATCACCGAGGCCTGGTACATCAGCGCCGAGATCAGCGCCGCGCCGGGGATGGTCAGTACCCAGCCCCACACGATCTGGCCGGCCACGCCCCATTTCACCGCGCTGAAACGCTTTATCGTGCCCACGCCCATGATGGCGCCGGTTATCGTGTGCGTAGTGCTCACGGGGATGCCGTGGGCGGAGGCGAAGTACAGGCTCACGGCGCCGGCGGACTCGGCGGAGAAGCCGTCTATGTGCTTGAGCTTGGAGATCTTGGAACCCATCGTCTTCACGATGCGCCAGCCGCCGAACAGCGTGCCGAGGCCCATCGCGCCGTAACAGATGGCGGCCACCCAGGGGTGTACCGCGAACTCGCCCTTCTGGTAGCCGGCGCTCATCAGCAGGCCGGTGATCAGGCCCATCGTCTTCTGCGCGTCGTTGCCGCCGTGGCCTACGCAGTAGGCGGCGGAGGAGAAGAGCTGGAAGACCTTGAAGCGGCGGTTCACCGCGCTGGGGGTGCTGCGGAAGGACAGCCTGTAGCAGATCATCGCGATGAAAACGCCGAGCAGCATGCCCAGGAGCGGCGAGATGACGATGAACGCCACCGTCTTCATTATGCCGGAGATCACCAGCGAGCCGGGACCGGCCTTCACCAGCGCCGCGCCGGCCAGGCCGCCCATCAGCGCGTGCGACGAACTCGACGGCAGGCCGAAGTACCAGGTGATGATGTTCCAGCCGCAGGCGCCGGCCAGCGCGCCGAACACCACGTGGTTGTCCATGACGGAGAGGTCCACGATGCCCGCGCCCATGGTCTTGGCCACCTCGTGGTTGAAGATAAGGAAGGCCAGCACGTTGAAGAAGGCGGCCCAGATCACCGCCTGGCGGGGGGAGAACAGCCTGGTGGACACGGCGGTGGCTATGGAGTTGGCCGCGTCGTGGAAGCCGTTCAGGAAGTCGAAGACCAGGGCCAGCGAGATCAGCCCCACCACCACCAGCATAGTGTTATCCATGTTTTACGAGTATCGCCTCTATGACCTTCGCCACGTGCTCGCAGGTGTCCAGGGTGCCCTCGGCCACCTCGTAGATCTCCTTCCACTTTATGACCATGATCGGGTCCTTCTCGGTGTCGAACAGGCGGCTGATGGCCTTCTCGCGCAGCTGGTCGCCCATGTTCTCCAGGCGGTTGACCTCTATGCAGTAGTCCAGCACGCGGCGGGAGCGCTTGGTGTCGTGCATGTGCTTCACCGCGTTGGCCAGCGCCTGCGCGCTCTGGTCTATAGTGTCCGCGAACATGATCATATGCTCGTCGTTGGTGTTGAGCTTGTAGAGCTTTATGCGGTTGGACATGGAATTGATCATGTCCAGGATATCGTCCAGGGTATTGGCGAGCGCGTAGATGTCCTCGCGGTCTATCGGGGTGATGAACGTGCGGTTGAGCATGTCCACGATCTCGTGGGCCAGGGTGTCGCCTTCGTGCTCGAAGTTCTTTATCCGCTTTACCGTCTCCTCGTCGAAGGAGCCTTTCTTCACGGCCTGCTGGAAGCAGCCTGCGGTCTTCACGATGTTCTCCGCCTGCATGTTGAGGTAATCGAAGAACTTCACTTCTTTCGGCATGAAATTAAAGGACATTGGGGCTCCTTGTTGAACGGTGGTATATATTAATTATATCCTTTTTGCAGGACGACGGCCAGAAAAGGCCAGGAGGAAAAATGGACTTCAAAGGCAGGCTTTACGAAAGGCTGGAAAGGTACGCGAAGGTGGACACGCAGAGCGACGACCGCTCACAGACCTTCCCTTCGACCAAGAAACAGCTGACGCTGCTGAAGATGCTCTCGGCCGAGCTCAAGGCCATAGGCGCGAAAAAGGTGAAACTGGATAAATACGGCTATGTTACGGCGGAGATCCCGGCTACCGTGAAGGGGAAGAAGCCGGTGATCGGTTTCCTCGCCCATGTGGACACCGCTCCCGACGCCTCCGGAACCGGCGTGAAGCCGCAGCTGCACAAGGCCTGGAAAGGCGGGGACATCGTGATAAGCCGCAGGCACGGCGTCATCCTGAACGTGAAGAACTGCCCCGAACTGGCCTCCTGCCGCGGCGAGGACATCGTGACCGCCTCCGGCGACACGCTGCTTGGCGCCGACGACAAGGCCGGTATCGCGATCATCATGACCGCGGCCGAGCATCTGCTGAAGCACCCCGAGATACCGCACGGCGTGCTGAAGATAGGCTTCACCCCCGACGAGGAAGTGGGGCAGGGTGTGAAGTATTTCAACGTGAAGGCCTTCGGCGCCGACTGCGCCTACACCTTCGACGGGGATGTGGAGGGCGCGGTGGAGGAGGAGACCTTCAACGCCGACGCCGTTAAGATCGTCGTGCACGGCAAGAGCGTGCATCCCGGCACCGCCAAAGGCGCCATGGCCAACGCCGCGCGCATAGCGGCCGACATAGTGACCGCCTGGCCCGTGAGCATGGTGCCGGAGACCACCACGGCCCGCCAGGGCTTCATCATGTTCTCGGACATAACCGCCGGCGTTGAGAAGGCGGAGGTGGAGGGCATAGCCCGCGAGCACGACCTGAAGAAACTGAAGGCCATGGAGCGCAGGCTGGAGGCTATAGTGGCCGCCGCCCGGCGTAAATACCCGCTGGCGAAGATAGAACTTTCGTTCCGCGAGCAGTACCGCAACATGAAAGGCATGATAGCGAAGCGCCCCGAAGTGATGCGCCGGCTGCTGGCCGCGGTGCGAAAGGCCGGCGTGAAGCCGCATATAAAGCCCGTGCGCGGCGGCACCGACGGGTCAAGACTGTCCTTCATGGGACTGCCCACTCCAAACGTCTTCACCGGCGGCTACAACTACCACGGCCGCTACGAATGGGTGTCGCTCGACGGCATGAACAAGTCCGCCGAGGTGCTGCTGAACCTGGCGCGGGAGTGGGCCGAGTAGCCGCGTCGGAACAATAAAAAACCCGGGAGAAGCCTCCCGGGTTTTTTTATTTCTTCAGGCCGCGGTTCAGCCCTGCTGCGGGCGGAGCGGGGGGTACTGCTGGCCGGCGGGCTTCACGCCGGGCAGCGCGGCGGGAGCGGCGGCGGGGGCCGGCTCGGCGGCGCGCTGGGAGGCGTGGGTGAACACCTTGCTTATCGCGGCCACCATGCCGGCGGTGTCGCCGAGGTTGCCGGGGATGATCATGGTGTTGTTGATCTTGGCCAGCTTGCCGAACTCGCCCAGGTAGGCCTCGGCGATGCGCAGGTTGACGGCGTCGGCGCCGCCCTTCTCGTTGATGGCCGTGGCTATCTCGCGCAGACCCTTGGCGGTGGCGAAGGCCACGCGCTCGATCTCGCCGGCGCGGCCGTCGGCCTCGTTCAGGCGCTTCTGCTTCTCGCCTTCGGAGAGGGCGATGTTCTGCTGCTTGTCGCCCTCGGCGCGGTTGATCTTGGCCTGCTTCTCGCCCTCGGACTCGGCGATGATGGCGCGCTTCTCGCGCTCGGCGCGCATCTGCTTCTCCATGGCGCCCTTGATGCTGTCCGGCGGGGTGATGTTCTTTATCTCGTGGCGGGTAACCTTTATGCCCCACGGCGTGGCGGCCTTGTCCACGGCGTTGACGATCTCCATGTTGATCTTCTCGCGCTCCTCGAAGGTGCGGTCGAGTTCTATCTTGCCGATCTCCGAGCGCATCGTGGTCTGCGCCAGCTGCGTGGAGGCGAACTCGTAGTTCGTGACGCCGTAAGAGGCCTTCACGGGGTCCATGATCTGTATGTAGAGTATGCCGTCCACCTCTACGGAGATGTTGTCCTTCGTGATGCACTGCTGGGGCGGCACGTCCATCACCTGCTCCTTGAGCGTGTGCCTGTAGGCGACCTTGTCTATGAACGGTATCAGTATGTGGAAGCCGGCCTCGAGCGTGGCGTAGTACTTGCCGAGCCTTTCCACGATGTACACCGTCTTCTGCGGGACCACCCTGGCCGAGTTGGCCAGGACTATCATTATGAAGATTACCGCTACCGCTATCACTATAGTGGCGTCCATGTTATCTCCTTAAGGTTTCACTTTCAGCGTGAGGTCTTTGCGGCCGACTATCGTTACCTTGGTGCCCTTCTTTATCTCCACGTCGGCGTCGGCGTTCCACGAGGTGCCGTGGAACTCGACCTTGCCGCGGGGGGAATTGGGTTCTATGTCCTCGGTGACCACCGCGGACTCGCCGACCGCCCCGTCGGGAGCGGCGCCGGAGGGGTTCAGCGCGCT
Source organism: uncultured Elusimicrobia bacterium (assembly GCA_937870775.1). Classification (GTDB taxonomy): domain Bacteria; phylum Elusimicrobiota; class Elusimicrobia; order Elusimicrobiales; family UBA9959; genus UBA9959. The sequence continues at coordinate 5,325 of CALMZU010000111.1, read as the reverse complement.
GACGCGGCCGGTGAAATAGCCCTGCGCCATGCGGCGGAAACTTACGAGGAGCACCACGGAAAGGACCGCGAACAGCAGCAGCTGGGCGTTGACGCCCAGCGGCAGCAGCGCCGTCAGCAGGCCGGTCAGCACGGCGCCGAGGCCGAAGAAGACTATTATGAAGCCGGGCATGAACAGCTCCATGGCCATGATGCCCAGGCCCATCACTATCCACACGTACTGAGGGGGTATGTTCTCCATGGCTTTATCGTATGAAATACCGCCCGCGCCTTCAAGGGGGCCGCGTTGCGGTGCGGCCGGCGTATTTGATAACATAATGACCGTGCGGTCAGAATAATGCCATGAAAGCATTGACGGACGATCAGCGCGCCAGGCGCCAGCGGGGCATACTGACGGCGGCCACCAGGGTACTGGCCGCCGGCGGTCCCGACTCGCTTACGATGGACCGGGTAGCCCGCGAGGCCGGCATGGCCAAGGGCACCCTTTTCCTTTATTACGCCAACAAGGAAGAACTCGTGCTCGCCATCATGGAGAGCTGGGTTGACGAACTGGCCGCCAGGTTCGACGCCATACTGCACGCGGCGGAGGCTCCGGAGGCCAGGCTGCGCTCGCTGGTCCTGGCCCTGCTGTCCAATTTCGACCGTCGCCGGGACCTTACCGGCTATTCCATAGGCCTGCCTGTGAGCCAGGCCGCCCGCGCCGGTCTGAGGGAGCGCTTCGAGGGGAATATGCGGCGCATCGCCGCCGTGCTGGAGGGCTGCGCCGCAGGGGGACTGCTGGAACTGGACGACCCCATGTTCGCCGCCTCCTCCCTGTTCGGCCTCTGCCGCGGCTCCACCTCTTATGCCCGCGCGGCCGGCCGCCACCTGCCGGTGCAGGAGCGGACCGCGCGCGTGATGAAAATATTCCTTAACGGCACACGGAGACTCAAACAATGAAGAACACGATGATAGCCCTGCTGCTGGCCCTGGCGGCGCCGCTCGGCGCGCAGGAGTTCTCCACCGCGGCCATGCGCCCGATGAACCTGGGCGAAGCCTGCCGCCTGGCCCTGGCCCGCAGCGAGGCCCTGGCCCAGCAGGCGGAGGGGATAAAGCAGCTCGAGGCCGCCGAGCGCTCGGCGAACGCCGCGTTCCTGCCCTCGTTCACCGCCAATATCTCGCAGTACAAGCAGCAGGAGACGATGTCCGTCTCGAAGTGGTACGTTTCGGGCAGTTATAACGTCTTCAACGGGATGCGCGACTACCTTAACGCCAGGGCCGCGGCGGCTAAGACCGGCGCCGCCCAGCTGGACCTGGAGCGCGCGCGCCAGCAGCTTTACCAGAGCGCGGCCTCTGCCTACCTCGGCCTTTACCTGGCCCAGCAACAGGTCCGCATACGTTCCGAGCAGGTGGACGTCACTGCCGCCAGGGTAAAGGAACTGCAGGCCCGCGCGGACATAGGCCGCTCCCGCCCCGGCGAGGTGGCGGCCGCGCAGTCCCAGCTGGCGCAGGACAGGGCGGGTTACCTGGGCGCGCTTTCCGCCGAGCGCCAGGCGCAGCAGGTGCTCAAGTTCGCCACCGGCCTCGACGAGGACCTCTCGCCCGCGGAGCTGTCCCTGCCGGACGCGGGCCCGATCGAGGAATATTTCAAGCTCGCCGAATTGCGCCCCGACGTGGCCGCCCGCGGGAAGTCGGCGCAGGCCTATGACTACCTCGCCGAGCTGCAGTCCCGCTCGCTCTGGCCCACGCTTACCCTCTCGGGCGACTATTATGCCGTAAGGCGGCCTATGCCGTCCCCGCCGTACCGCTGGGACGCCGCCGCGCTCCTGAGCGTGCCGCTGTTCACCGGCGGCGCGGCCGGCGCCGCGGCCGACTCGGCCCGCGCCGCGAAACGCGCGGCAGGGCTCGCCCTCGGGCAGGCGCAAAGGCAGGCCAGGAGCGACGTCCGCGCCGCTTTCGACGAACGCCATTACGCCGTGCTGCAGGCCGGCTCGCTTTCTGACGCGCTGGCGCTGGCGCAGCAGAACGCCCTTTACCAGCGGCAGGACTACAAGCTCGGCCTGGTGACCAATCTCGACGTGCTGAACGCGCTGAATACCGTCCTTTCCACCCGGCTCTCCCTGGCCCAGGCCAGGGCGGCCGCCGACCTGGCCCTCATAAAGCTGCGCATCGCCGCGGGGCTGGACCTGAAGCAGTAAGGCCCTTCGCGCACAGGAAAACATATGACATTATCCGACCTTTCGATAAAGAACCCCGTCTTCGCCTGGATGCTGATGCTGGGACTGATAGTTTTCGGCTGGATAGGGTTCAGCAGCATGGGCATCAGCCAGATGCCCGACGTGGACTACCCGGTGGTGAGCGTCAACGTGACGCTCGAGGGCGCGGCCCCCGAGGTGATGGAGACCCAGGTCGCCGACGTCATAGAAGGCGCGGTGATGAGCATACAGGGCATCAAGGACGTTTCGTCCTCCTCCAAGCGCGGCGGCTGCAACGTCACGATAGAGTTCGAACTCGGGCGCGATATAGACGTGGCCATGCAGGAAGTGCAGGCCAAGATCTCCCAGGCGCAGCACGACCTGCCGCGGGACATAGACCCGCCTACGGTCAGCAAGAGCAACCCCGAGGACCAGCCGATCATGCGCGTGGCCCTTTCCGGCGACAGGCCGCTCAAGGACCTGATGCTCTACGCCAACGATTTCCTGAAGGACAAGTTCACCACCATCTCGGGCGTGGGCGACGTCGACATGGGCGGCTTCGTGGACCCCAACCTGCGCATCTGGGTGGACTTCGGCAAGCTGGACTCCAAGCAGCTCACCGTCGGGGACATCATCAACACCGTGCAGAACCAGCACACCGAGACGCCGGCCGGCTATATAACCTCCGGCGACAAGGAGATGAACGTGCGCGTGATGGGCGAGGCGGCCAGCACCGGGGAGTTCCGCGACCTCGTCATCACCGGCCGCGGCGGCGCGGCCATCTGGAAGACGTTCCGCCTTAAGGACGTAGCCGAGGTGGAGGACGGCCTTAACGACGTGCGCCGCAAGGCCAGGGCCAACGGCCGCCCGTCGGTGGGCCTCGGCATCATGAAACAGCGCGGCTCCAACGCCGTGGCCGTGGCCCGCGCGGTGCGGGCCCGCGTCGACGAGCTGCAGAAGACCCTGCCGCAGGGCATGCGGCTGGCCGTGGTCAACGACAGCACCCGCTTCATCGAGGATTCCACGCACGAGCTCAACTTCACGCTTTTCCTCTCCGCCCTGCTGACGGGCGCGGTCTGCTGGCTGTTCCTGGGCTCCTGGTCCTCCACGCTCAACGTGCTGCTGGCCATCCCCACGTCCATCATCGGCGCGTTCCTGATACTTTACTTCATGGGCTTCACGCTGAACACGTTCACGCTGCTCGGCCTGTCGCTCGCCATCGGCATCGTCGTCGACGACGCCATCATGGTGCTGGAGAACATAGTGCGCTACAACGAGATGGGCTACGGCCGGGTCAAGGCCGCCCTCGTCGGCGCCAGGGAAATAACCTTCCCGGCCATAGCGGCCTCGGTGGCCATACTCGCGATCTTCGTCCCCGTCATCTTCATGAAGGGCATCATCGGGAAGTTCTTCTTCCAGTTCGGCGTCACGATGAGCGCCGCCGTGCTGCTCTCCCTGCTGGAGGCGCTGACGCTCTCGCCGATGCGCTGTTCCCAGTTCGTCGACGCTGGACGCACTACGCGCATAGGTATATGGATGGACAAGGCCTTCACGTCGGTGTCGCGCGGGTATCGCTCGCTGCTGGAGCTGCTGCTCGCCCACCGCTGGAAGACCGTCGGGGCCGCCCTGGCCGTTTTCGCCGTGTCCCTCTTCATAGCCTTCCGCCTGCCAAGCGAGTTTACCCCGTCGCAGGACCAGAGCCAGTTCATGGTGCGTCTGCAGACCCCTATCGGCTCGTCGCTGGAATACACGGACGCGGCCTTCCGCAAGGTGGAGGCCTGGGCGATGCGGCAGCCCAACATCGAGCGTTATTTCGGCGCCGTCGGCGGCGGCAGCGTGAACAGCGGCATGCTGTTCATCACGCTGAAGCAGCCCGGCGACCGCGTGCCTCTGAAACCCGGAGCCAGGCGCCCGACGCAGCAGGACATGATGAACTTCACGCGCAAGGAACTTAAAAAGGTGCCCGAGCTCCAGCGCGTTTCCATACAGGACCCGTCGCAGGCCGGTTTCACCGCCCGGCGCGGCTACCCCGTGGAGATAAGCCTCCGCGGCCCCGACTGGGACAAACTCGCCGAGCTGGACCAGGCGATGATGAAGCGGATGACCGATTCCGGGAAGATGGTGGACGTGGACACCGATTACCAGGAGGGCATGCCCGAGGTGCAGGTGGTGCCCGACCGCGCCAAGGCCGCGGCCCGCGGCGTGGACATAGCCACGATAGGTGACGCCGTGAACGCGATGATAGGCGGCGTGCGCGTGGGGAAGTTCACGAAGAACGGCAAGCGCTACGATATACGCGTGCGCCTGGTGGACAAGGAACGCCGCACGCCGGCGGACATAGGGCGCATCTGGGTCCGCAACAACCGCGGGGAGCTCATCCGGCTCTCCGAGGTCATGAAGGTGGAGCAGAAGAACACCCTGCTGTCCATTTCGCGCCGCAACCGCGAGCGCGCCATAGGCATCTTCGCCAACCCGGCCCCCGGCGTGGCGCAGGGCGCGGCGCTGGCGGAGGTGGAGAAGATAGCGAAGGAGCTGCTGCCCGACGGGTACCGCATCGTGCTCTCCGGCAGTTCGCAGACCTTCCAGGAATCCACGCGCAGCCTGCTGATGGCCCTGGTGTTCGGCGTTTTCGTGGCCTACATGGTGCTGGCCTCGCAGTTCAACAGCTTCATACACCCGGTGACGGTGCTGCTGGCGCTGCCGTTCAGCATCACGGGCGCGTTCATCGCGCTGCTCATCGGCGGGCATTCGCTCAACATCTACAGCATGATCGGCATGATACTGCTGATGGGCATAGTGAAGAAGAACTCGATACTGCTCGTGGAGTTCACCAACAACCGCCGCCGCGAGAAGGGGATGGACGTGAAGGCCGCGCTGCTGGAGGCCTGCCCGATAAGGCTGCGCCCGATCCTGATGACGTCCTTCGCGACGATAGCGGCGGCCGTACCTCCGGCGCTGGGCATAGGCCCCGGCGCCGAGACGCGCATCCCGATGGCGCTGGTCGTCATCGGCGGCGTGCTGTTCTCCACGGCGCTGACGCTCCTCGTCGTGCCCTGCGCCTACAGCCTGTTCTCGTCGCTCGAAAGCCACCGCCACGAGGCCGGCCTCAAGGCAGCCCTCAAGGAACTCGGCGAGCTCCCGCCGGAGAAGTA
>CALMZU010000110.1 GCA_937870775.1 uncultured Elusimicrobia bacterium | reverse complement strand
CGGGCCCGAATGATGAGCGAGGGCACGGTGTGCCCGAGCGCGTTTTGCGTTCCGGCGCCGTGCCAGGCCGGCTCAAATAGAAAGGCCCCTGAAGAGGGGCCTTTTTTGTCGCCTGCCGTCAGGCTTACTTTATGATCTTGCGGAAGCTGGCGGCTTCCATGGGGCGGGGCTCGTAGTCGCCATCGGCGCGGACTACCAGGCGCAGCTCGCGCCCCTGCACCGCGGCCAGCGCCGCGTACTGCGCCTGCACCGGCGTCAGCAGCAGCCGCACCGAGCCCTGCGCGCAGGCCGAATTGTCCTGCGGCTTCGAGACGAACAGCACCGGCGCGGCCTGTATGATGGTCGCCGTGATGGGCTCTTTGGCTCCGGCCGCCGCAGTATTATCGTAAGTAACCAGCAGGTCCACCCGGTCGCCGCGGCGCACCCCTTCCATCATATAGGCCGGGAACAGCATAGAGACGGCGCGGTTCCCGCCCAGCAGCCTGGGCGCGGCCGAGAAAGAGGAGGAGAAAGCCCCGCCGGCCGGCTGGGCCGACGGAGCCTCTACGAACAGCGCCGCGAAGGCGTCCTCGGCGTTCTTCAGCACCGCCGCCGACTTCTCGTAGAAGGTAACCTGCGCGCCTACGTCGTAGGAGCGCTCCAGCGCGTCCAACTCGCCCAGCGCCTTCACCAGGCTCGAGTACACCAGGTCGCCGCGGCCGCCGAAGGAAGCGGCCAGCCGCTCGCGGCGCAGGTTGGCCAGCGCGCGGTCCAGGCGGTCCAGCGAGTCCACGCAGGCGCCGTAGAGGAACTTGGGCTGAAGCCCGAGCCCGCCATCCTTCACCGGCTTGGTCTTGCGTACAAGTTCGGAGAAATCGCCCAGCGCGGCCAGCGGCTCACGCCACAGTTTGGCCTCGCTCCAGGTCTCCTTGCCTATCTGTATCTCGCGCGCCGTCATGGAGGAGATCTCGGCCGCCAGCCAGGCCGGGGCGTTTATGGTCTCCTTGCCGCGCGCGCAGCGGAACTTGTACGGGCCCTTCAGCTGGCCGTTGCCGGCGAGGTAGTCGGCGAACAGCGCGGCCTTGCGGCCGTAGCAGTCCATGTCCTCCAGCAGCGACTCGGAGCGGCTCTGGGCCGCTTTGGCCTCGGCCGCCTCGTCGTCAGCGGCGCGCGCGCACGGCGCGGCGAGCAGCAGGGCGCACAGAACGAAGTTCAGCTTTCTCATTTTTCCCCCTCTCCGCTACGGCCTTGGCCACATGCGGAGGAACCAGTTTAGTAAGATCGCCTTTGAAATGGGCCACGTCGCGCACCACGCTCGACGACAGGTAGGTATAGCGCTGGCGCGGCATGAAGAAAACGGTCTCGATCTCCGGGTAGAGGGTGCGGTTGATGGCGGCTATCTGGAACTCATAGTCCAGGTCCGAGATGGCGCGCAGACCGCGTATCACCACGGTGGTCTTCTTCTTCTTCACGTAATCCACCAGCAGCCCCTCGAAACAGTCCACGCTGACGTTCTTCTTCCCCTTCAGGGCCTTCTTCAGCATGGCCACGCGCTCTTCCAGCGTGAACATGTGTCTTTTTTCGCTGTGGACGAAGACGCTGACTATGAGATGGTCGAAGATCTTGGACGCCCTGTCTATGATGTCGAGGTGGCCGAAGGTCACCGGGTCGAAGCTGCCGGGGTAGACCGCTATCTTCTTTTTCATAATGAAGCCATTATACAAATTTAGACCTTCCGCCCCCGGCGTTCAAAAGTGTATCATTTAGCCATGAAAACGGCTTTATTCCTGCTGCTCGCCGCGCTCTGTCCCGCCGCCGGGGCGCAGGAGCTGATCCCCTTCCATTCCGGCTCGCGCTGGGGCTACGCCGCCCCGGGCGGCAAACTGGAGATCCCCGCGCGTTACCTCGAGGCCGAGCCTTTCAGCGAAGGCCTGGCGCTGGTGCGCAGCGGCGCCCTCTGCGGCTTCATAGACAAGAAGGGCCGCAAGGTACTGGATTTCAAATACCAGTCGGCGGCCTCTTTCAGCGAGGGCTGCGCGGCCGTGAAGCAGCGCGGCCTGTGGGGCTGCGTGGACAAGGCCGGCAAGGCCGTAGTGCCTTTTGAATACGAGGCCCTGCTCCCCTTCAAAGAGGGCGCGGCCCCGGCAAAGAAAGACGGCCGCTGGGGACTGCTCTTAAAGGACTCGCGCGAATTCCGCGGCGGCATATACGAAGAGATCTACCCGGTCAGCGAAGGCCTTGCCCGCGTGAAGGTGAACGGGAAATACGGCTACATCGGTCTCGACGGGAAGGAAGTCCTGCCGGCCGTGTACCCCGAGGCCTATCCCTTCTCCGGCGGCTACGCCTCGGCCCGGCTTGGAGACAAGTACGGTTTCATCAACCGCCAGACGCTGGCGCTGAAGGAAAAGCCGTACGCCTACATAGGCCCCTATTCGGGCGGCCTGGCCCCGGCCCAGCCCCTGGACGGCGAAGGCCGCTGCGGCTATATAGATAAGGAAGGCAACGAGGTAATACCGGCCTCCTTCGCCATGTGCGCCTCCTTCGACGAGGGCCTGGCCCCCGCGCTGAAGGACTTCAAGGGAGGCTGGGGCTTCATAGACGCCAAGGGCGCGGAGGTCGTTCCCTTTAAATACGAGCAGGTCACCAACTTCCGCGGCGGCCTCGCCCGCGTCAGGCGCGGCGGCAAGACCTTCTTCATAGACGCCAAAGGTTTCGAATACCTCAAAAAATGATCCTATCGAGGCGAAGCCTTGATAGGATGAGCACAAAAGAAAGGACCCGCAAGAAGCCCACTAATAGGGGCTGCGGGTCCAGTCATAGTATAGCAGACCCTCCGACGGTGTCAAGGCCCAAAAAGGTCCCATAAAGTTCCTTCCCGAATTGCGGATAAGCCCACACGGGATTATCGAGTTATCGTGCAGCGTCCCCTATTCATATTTTTTGGTAGAATAGTATGAATGGGCCGGGCGGGCCTTTTAAGGAGATAGCAGATGAACAAGGGACCGATATTCGCCGCGGCGCTGCTGGCCGCCGGGCCGCTGGCGGCGGCGGACGTGAGCATACAGGTTGAAACCCCGTACAGGGCGCCGAGGGACGCCTCCGCCGTGCCGGGGGCGGTGGAGGTGATACTGCCGCGCCAGCTCGAGAGCGCCGCCGGCGGGACCATCGACCAGAAGCTGCAGTCGCTGGTGCCCGGGCTCAACACCAACCGGGAAGGCATATACTACCACGGCTCCAACCTGAGCATGCGCGGCATGCCCGGCGGCGAAACCGGCCAGGCGATGACGCTGGTACTGGTGGACGGCGTCCCGCTCAACAGCGCCGCCACCGGCGGGGTACAGTGGACCGCGCTGAACTCGCTCGACATCGACCGTATAGAGGTGTTCCGCGGCCCCGGGTCCTCGGCATACGGCTCCAACGCCATGGCCGGCGTGGTGAACGTGATCACCCGGAAAGTAAAAAAGGGATACAGCCTCGAGACCTCGTACGGCACCTACGACACCTTCAGCGCCGCGGCACGGGCCGGCGTTACTTCGGGAAGGCTTGGCCTGCAGTTGAGCGGCGGATATCTCAACAGCAAGGGCTACTACCAGACCTCCGACAGCGCCCGCGCCGCCACCGACCGCAAGCTGGCCGTGGAGTCCCGCTCCGCCGGGGCAAAGGCCGCTTACTCACTAAAGGACCTCGGCGACCTCTCGATGGGCTACGACCATTATAAAGGGAACTACAGGGAAGGCGTGCAGTATCCCGGTTATCCCGCCGCGCGGCGGGAGAAGACCGAGGACCGGATGCAGGCCGGCTGGAAAGGCGCCAGGGACGGCTGGTACTGGAACGGCGGAGCCTACTACGAACACCACGCCGACGAACGGCTGTCGCAGAAGAACGCCTCGTCGCTGCCCAGTTACGCCCACATAAAGCGCAACGACCTGGGCGCGCTGACCTCGGTCTCCAAGGACCTGCCCAATGGCCTCGCCGCCTCTGGCGGTCTGGACTTCAGGTTCGGAACGGTAAACGGGCACGACAACAGCATGAACGCCGCCCCCTACTCTTACGACAAAGGCAAAACGCTTAACCTGGCCCCCTACGCGCAGCTGGAGAAAAAACTGTTCTCGGACAGGCTGGGCCTGACCGCCGGCCTGCGCTACGACAACGTCTCGGTCCTCGACGGCTACACCAGGAATACGCAGGAGGGCCTCGAGATAAACCTGCCCGACAAGTACTGGGACCAGTTCTCCCCCAAGGCCGCCGCCAGCTGGAAGTACGGCGAAAAATTCTCGCAGTACCTCTCCTGGTCCCGCGGCTTCAGGGCCCCGACGCTGGAGAGCATGGTGCTCAGCATAAAGCGCGGAACCCGCTACCAGGCGCCCAACCCGGCGCTCCGGCCCGAAACCGCCGCCACCGCCGAGACCGGCTTCAAGGCCAACCCGCTGGAAGGCCTTTACGTGGAACCGGCCGCGTACTTCACCCGCGCCAGGGACCTTATATACTTCAACTACTACACCGTCGGCGCCACGAACTACCAGCAGTACAGCAACCTCGCGAAGGCGGACATCTACGGCTTCGAGGTCCCCGTGAAATACCTTAACGGCGGGCTTTCGCTCACCGCCTCTTACGCGCAGGCGCATTCCGAGGTTAAGGAAGGCTTGGCCGCCGGAGTTTCGCTGGAGGGCAAGCAGGTGACCGGCTCGCCGCGCCATATTTACTCGGCCGGGGTCTCTTATGCCTTCGGCGAATACAGCGCCGGCGCCGGCTGGACGCACAAGTCGCGGCAGTTCACCAACGACGCCAACACCACGTCCATCGGCGGCTACTCCACGGCCTCGGCGAACCTGTCGCGCAAGTTCGGGGAGAACCTCACGGTCTCCGCCGCCTGCGACAACCTCTTCAACGAGCGGCACATGGAATCGACCAGCGGCTACCTCGCCCCCGGCCGCACCCTCACCGCCTCCCTCAAGCTCTCATTTTAGGGGACGCTGCTCAATAACTCAGTAATCACGCAAAAAAGCGGACGGCCCACAAAAGCCGTCCGCTTTTCTTTTTCCCCCTCGTTCAATGCAGCGGGGCGGTTATCGAGAAAGAACCGTGGGTCACGCCTTTCACGGCGCGCAGCGCGTCCGCCAGGCGTTCCAGGTCGGCCGGCTTGCCGGTAACGGCGGCGGTCAGCATGACGCGCCGGTCCTTCAGCAGCACGGTCTGCGAGGCCGCCACGCTGGCCGCGTGCTTCACCAGCAGTTTCTCCACCGCGCGGGCCGGGCCGTCCGAGGCCGGGTCGTACACGACGGAAACGGTGCCGGCGCAGTCCTGGCCGCGGTGCCATTCCTTCTTTACTATCGCGCGGCGGATGAAATCGGACATGGCCTGCGAGCGGCTGGGATAGCCGCGCTCGGCCACTATGCCGTCGAGCTTCGAGAGCAGGCCCTTCTCTATGCAGATCGTGAACCGGTCCATGGAGCCGTCTTTGTTGTTCATCAGACTATTATAAAAAATAGAACGGCCCGCCGGCTCACTCGCCGCCGCTCATGCGCTGCCAGGTCTGCGTCTGCCATTCCGGCTCGCCGTAGAGCCGCACCTGGTCGCGCGCGGCCTTCAGCGTGGCCTCGTTGCCGGCCAGGTCGGGCGCGAGTATGCTGTAGATCTTTATCTCGCCGTTGTCCTCGCTGATCCGGCCTTTGAAGCGTATCGGGCTATGCGTGCCCATGCCGGTGCCCGAAGGCCCTCCGGGCGAACTGCCCTCGAAATCCCTGCCGTTGAGCACCGCCGTGCCGTAGGCTACGCCGGGGAAATCCCAGCAGCGCATCATTATCGTCATGAAACTGCCGCGCAGTATGAACTCGTAGCGCCAGCAGTCCATGCCGCTGCCCCAGCTGCCGCTGAAGTCCGGCCCGCCGGGCACCTTCGAGGACGGCGACAACTGCGCGGCGGCCGCCGCCTGGCCCGCCGCGGCCGGGCGCACCCGCCTGTAGAAGGCCATCAGCTCGTCCGCCTCCTTCAGCCGCTTGGCCGAATCCAGCGCGGCGGCCAGGTTGTAATAGCATTGCCCCCACCAAGGCGCCGCCTTGAGCGCCTTCTCGTAATAGATGACGGCACGGTCGAAGTCGACATACGCCGAGGCGTCCATGTGTATGGAAACGGCCTTTATGAAATCCCGCTTGGCCTCGACCGGTATCGGCGGCTTCGGGTCCATCCTGTCCACAAGTTTTATGATGGCCTCGCGGGCCCGCTTGTCGTTGGGATTATCGGAGATAACCGAGAGCAGGCGCAGGAATTCCTGCTTGTCGGCGTCGACGCGGCCGCCCCTGGCCGCCTGGCCGCAAAGAGGCGGCGCCGCCGCGAGCAGCGCGGCGCAGGCCAGGCCGGCAAGCGCCGGCATACGGTCGAATAGTTTCCTGATACGTCCCCCTGTTAAGGATCTATCATTTAGCTCCGGAAGGTGTCAAGGCGGCCGCTAGTCCTCGCGGAGGCTGCTGAAGGAGGCGTAGTTGCGGAAGAGCCCGGCGGCGCGCCGGAGCATGCGCACGCCCATGGGACCGTCGCGTACTATGCGTCCCACCCTCGACGGGCTAAGGTAGAAGCGGCAATAGGCCCAGCGGTAGAGCAGCCGGTATTCCCGGTCGCTCATCGTGCCGCCGTTGAACGGGGCGCCGAAGTACTCGTAATCGATGGACTTCTCCGCGGCGGGCAGCTTGCCGGCGCGGCGGAACATCTCGCGGAACTCGGTGCCGGGGAAAGGGTTGGGCGTAAAGAACATCGCCAGATGCAGCCTGGACGCGGCCGCGAATTCTATCGTCGCGCGCAGCTCGGCCGGCGTCTCGGTAGGCAGACCAAGTATGAAGAAGCCGCGCGTGAATATGCGGCGGTCGGCCAGCATGTCTATCGCCCGCGACACCTTCGGCAGCGACAAATGCTTGCCGAGGTAGCGCTGCAGACGTTCGGAAGCGGTTTCCACCGCGATAGATATCTCGCCTGTTCCCACGCTCCTCAACAGTTCGGCAGAGCTCTCGCGCAGCAGGTCGCCGCGCAGGGCGTTCGGGAAGCTCAGCTTCGAATGCAGTCCGCGGTCCAGCAGCAGTTGCAGCGTCCCGTCGAAACGCTCCGGGTCGCAATTTGCGATATCGTCGAGCACCTCTATATCCCTGACGCCCAGGCCGTGCAGCACGGCGACCTCGTCCGCGACGTTCTCCGGCGAGCGGGGCCGGAAGGTCTTGCCGAAGATATTGTGACAGAAGGCGCAATGGTACGGGCAGCCGCGGGAGGCGAAGAGCGGCAGGTACGGCCGCTCTCCGAGCGTGGCCATGCTGGGAAAGGCCCAGAACTTCCGGTAGTCTATCAGGTCCCAGGCGGGGAAGGGCAGCGAATCCAGGTCGGTTATCGGGGCCCGCGGAAAGCTGCGCTCCACGCTCGCCTCGCCGCGGAAAGCCAGGCCATTCACGGCGCGCAGCAGGGCCGGGTCTTTCCAGCGCGGTCCTTCGGAAATTATCAGCCGCAGCAGCTCGGCGAAGGTCTCTTCGCCCTCGCCGATCACCGCGACATCCAGCGCGGCGTCGCCCAGGGCGCCTTCCGGATCGGAGGTAGCGTAGGGCCCGCCTATCACGACCGGCATCCCGGGCTCGGCGGCCTTCACGGCCGCGGCCAGTTTATGGGCGAGGAAGGATTCCGCCGTAAGCGCGCTGATACCCACCGCGTCGGGCCGGAACTCGCGCAGCGCCGCGGAAATGGTCCGCTCTATCCCGCGGTCCAGTTTCGCGTCGAGCAATAGCACTTCTGTGCCCATGCGGCGGCGAAGGTATGCGGCTATGTAAAGAAGGCCCAGCGGGGGCATTGCCCCCCGTACTTTAGAAACGACACTGCGGCTTTTTACCAGCAGAACCCTGTTGCGCCCCATAACCCAATGATAGCATTAACGCCCGTCCGGACAAAAAGAAAGGGTCCGCAAGAAGCCCATTAATAGGGGCCGCGGACCCAACGATAGTATAGCAGAGGATAAACGGACGTCAAGACCCAAAAAGGTCCTAACCCAATGTTTTACGCAGAGTTACTGAGTTATTGAGCAGCGTCCCCTATGTTGAAATAAACGGATTTGGGGTTGTGGAGGACGAGGGCGGAGACGGAGGCTTCGGGGTCCATCATGAAGCCGTCGGTCAGGGTTATACCGGCGTCGGGCTCCGGCTTCAGCAGGTCGAAGATTATCTTCTGGCCGGCGAGGTCGGGGCAGGCGGAATAACCGAAGGAATAGCGGCGGCCGCGGTGGCGGCTGCGGAGCAGCGGCCGCGCCGGCTGCGGTTCGGCTATGGCCCAGGCTTGGCGCATCTTGTAATGCATGACGTCGGCGAAAGCCTCGGCGAGGGAAAGGGCCAGGGCTTCCATCAGGTAAGAGCGTACATAGTTCCCAGCTTCCTTCTCCCGGCGGGAGAGCGCGGCCACGCCCTCGCCGCAGGTGGCGGCGAAAAGGCCCACGTAATCGCGCGGCCCGTCCGCGGCGGCCACGAAGTCCGCGAGGCAGAGTTTCTCCCCGCCTTTCTGGCGCGGGAAATCGTACCGGGCCAGCTCGGCGCCGGAATTGTCCATGAACTTTACGGCGTCGCCATCGGCCGCGGCCGGGAAGAAGCGGTAAACACCGCGCGCCCGGAACAACCCCTTAGCGATTATCTCATCTTTAAGGCCGGCCACCAGCGCGGCGGTCTCCCGGACCTTGGCCTCGTCGGTCTTCTTCAGGTTAAGGAAGCGCAGGCAGAACAATCCCTCGTCGAGATCGTCAAAAAGCTCGGTGAGCGGCGGCTCAACGTAATGCCGCTCCAGGTCCGCCGGGACCGGTATGTCGTCCGGGCGGAAGGCCTCGCTCATTTTTTAACGCCCCCCAGGTTCAGCGCGTAGTTCAGCGCCGCCATCGCGTCCTTGGCGTAGAACACCGGGCCGCCGTAGGCCGGGACTATGCTGCCTTCGGTGAACTTGGGGGTCAGCGCGGCGCCGCCGACCAGCAGCGGGCACTTCACGCCGGCCTTGGCCAGCTCGCGCGCCGTCACGGTCATCTGTTCGCACGAGCGCACCAGCAGGCCGCTCAAGCCCACCAGGTCCGGGGCGCATTTCGCCGCGGCCGCGGCTATGTCCTCGGGCGGCACTTTCACGCCGAGGTCCACCACCTCGTAGCCGTTGCTCTCGAAAATGATGGAGACCAAATTCTTGCCTATATCGTGCACGTCGCCCTTCACGGTGGCCAAGAGCAGCCGGCCGCGCTTCGGAGCCTTCTGCGCCTTGAGCGCCGGCTCCAGCGCGGTCACCGCGGCGCGGGCCGCCTCGGCGCTCTGCAGCACCTCGGTCACTATCAGGTCGCCGGCGGCGAAAAGCTTTCCGACTTCGGCCATGGCCTGCATCACAGGGCCGTTCACCACGTCGAGCGGGGAAGAGGTCCGCAGCAGCTCGGCCACGGCCTCAGGCACGCCGGCGCGGGTGCCGTTGAGCACCGCGAGGCGCAGCCTGTCGGCCGGCGGCGCGTCGTGCGCGGCAGCGGCCGGGGCGGCTTTCTTGGCGTCGCGGTACTTCGCGGCGAAGGCCGCGGCGGCGTCCGGCTTGCGGGCGAAGATCAGGTCCTCGGCCAGCGCGCGCTCGTCGGCGGGGATGGAGGCGTAGCGCTTGAGCTTCTCGATATTCACTATGGCCAGGTCCAGGCCGGCCTTTACCGCGTGGTGCAGGAACACCGAGTTCAGCACTTCGCGGCTGGCCGGCGGCAGGCCGAACGAGACGTTGCTCACGCCGAGCACGGTCTTCACCAGCGGGAATTCCTTCTTTATGGCCTCTATGGCCTTTATGGTCTCGTGCGCGGTCTTCGCGTGCTCGCCGCCCACGGCCACCGGGAACACCAGCGTGTCGAAGATGATGTCTTCGGGCCTCAGGCCGCAGTCCCCGGTAAGGAAGGCGTAGGCGCGGCGGGCTATGTTCACCTTGCGCTCCGCGTCCAGCGGCAGGCCGTTCTTCTTGTCCTCGTCGATGCAGCCGAACACCAGCTTGGCGCCGTAGGTCTTCACCAGCTCGGCGGCGGCGCGAGGTTTCTCAATGCCGAACTCGAAGTTCACCGAGTTCAGCAGGGCCTTGCCGGGCGAGGTCTTCAGCACCTCCTCCATCACGCCGAGGTCGGTGCTGTCGGTCATCAGCGGTATGCGCACCGCGCGCACCAGCCGCGGCGCCAGCGTGCGCACGTCGGCAAGCTCGTTACGCTCAGGGTTGCCCAGGCACAGGTCCAGCGCGTGCGCGCCTGCCGCGGCCTGCGCCTTGGCCAGCGCCACCGCGCCGTCCCAGTCGCCGGCGCCCACCATGTCGCGGAACTTCTTCGAGCCTATGGAATTGTTGCGCTCGCCCACCATCAGCGGGGGCTCTATCTCGTCGTAGAAGAGGGCTTCAACGCCGGACACCACCCACGGCGCGGCAGCGCGCGGGGCGCGGGGCTTCACGCCCTTCACGGCCTCGGCCAGGGCCTTTATGTGCGAAGGCGCGGTGCCGCAGCAGCCGCCGGCCGCGTTCAGCAGGCCGTCCCTGGCGCAGCCGGCCATCACGGCGGCGAAATTCTCCGGGGTCTCCAGGTAGCGGCCCTTCTCGTCGGGCAGCCCGGCGTTGGGCATGGCGAACATCGGGAACTGCGCGCGCGCGGCGAGGCGCTCGAGGCGCAGCCTCATGCCCTCGGGGCCGGTGGAGCAGTTGAAGCCTATGGCCGCGAGCGGGAAATGCTCGACGGCGGCGTAGAAGGCCTCGGCGTCGTGGCCCGAGAGCATCTTGTTGCGCTCGTCCATCGTCGCCGAAACGATCACCGGCAGCTCACGGCCGGCCTTCGCGAAGGCGCGGCGCACGGCGGAGAGCCCGGCCTTCAAGTTAAGGGTGTCGTGCGCGGTCTCCAGCAGCAGCAGATCGGACCCGCCGTCTATCATGGCGGTTATCTGTTCGAGATACATGGCGGACAGGTCATCGAAAGAGAGGCCGCCGGTGACGAACAGCGCCTTGTTGGTAGGCCCGACGGAACCGGCCACGTAGCGGCGGCGCTGCGGCGTGGAGAACTTGTCGGCCGCGGCGCGGGCCAGCTTCACGGCGGCGAGGTTCAGTTCGCGCACGCGTTTTTCCAGCCCGTACTCGGCCAGCACCGCGGCGTTGGAACCGAAGGTGTTGGTCTCTATGAAATCGGCGCCGGCGGCTAGGTAATCCTCGTGCACGCGCTTTATTGCGTCGGGCTTGGTGAGGCAGAGCATCTCGTTCAAGCCCTCATAACCGCCGTAGTCGGAGTCCTTCAGGCCGAAGGTCTGCAGGTAGGTACCCGTGGCCCCGTCGAAAACGGGGATGCGCTCGGCAAAAATTTTCTTTATTTCCTCGTTGGTCATACTTATCCTTGTTCGCCGCGGTTTGAAGCCGCGGTTCAAAACTCGCCGAAAAGGGCGAAGGCGTTGGCGGTGGTGGCGTCGGCGGTCTGCGTATTGCCCAGGCCCAGGTGGCCGGCCACCATCGCCGCTATCTCGGGGATGAAAGCCGGGTCGTTCCTCTGGCCGCGCGCGCTCTGCGGCGGCAGGTAAGGGCAGTCCGTCTCCAGCACGATGTTGGCTATGCCGGCCTTTTTGACGGTAAGGCGCAGGTCGTCGTTCTTCTTGTAGGTGAAAGTCCCGTTCACGCCGAGGGCCAGGCCCATGTCCAGCGCGGCGGCGGCGTCCTTCCAGCCGCCGGAGAAGCAGTGCAGCACGCCGCGGAAGCGGGCCTTCGGCGAATAGTTCCAGCCCTTCAGCACGGACAGCAGCTCGGCGTAGGCGTCCTGGCCCTGCTCCTTGCCGTTGCGGGCGTGGAAAACGGCCGGCCTGCCGAATTTGGCGCAGAGCGGCAGCTGGGCCGCGAGCAATTCCAGCTGCGCCTCGCGGCGCGCGGCCTCCCACCAGTAATCCAGTCCCACCTCGCCCAGCGCCACGGCGCAGGGTTTGGCCAGGAAAGTTTCCAGCCGCGGCAGGACGGCCAGATCGAAATCCTTCACGTATTCGGGGTGTATGCCGAAGGCGCAGCGCATGCCGGCGTTGGCGGCGGCCATGGCCTCGCCGCCGGCCCAGTCGGCCGGGGCGCAGGCTATCTCCACTATGCGCTCCACGCCCAGCGCGCGGGCGTTCTTCAGCACTTCGGCGCGGTCGGCGTCGAAGGCCTTGTCGTTAAGATGAGCGTGCGTGTCGGTAAGCAAGTCGGCTCCGTCAGTCCTCGTCGGAGGAGATGGCGCGCTTCTTGCGGCCGCCGGCCACCCACGAGAGGTAGGCGTGCATATAAGGGTCCAGCGCGCCGTCCATCACGGCGTCTATCTGCGAGGTCTCCTCGCCGGTGCGCAGGTCCTTCACCATCTGGTAAGGCATGAAAACGTAGGAGCGGATCTGGTGGCCCCAGCCTATGGCGCCCTTGGCGTCGTAGTGCTTCTCCATCTCGGAGCGCTTCTTATCCATCTCTATCTCGTAGAGCCTGGCCTTCAGCATCTTCAGCGCCGTCTCGCGGTTCTGGTGCTGGGAGCGCTCTATCTGGCAGGCCACGACGATGCCGGACGGGGCGTGCGTCACGCGAACGGCCGTCTCCACCTTGTTGACGTTCTGGCCGCCGGCGCCGCCGGAGCGGAAGGTGTCCCAGCTGAGGTCCTTCTCCTCGATCTTTATCTCGATATTGTCGTCGAGGTCAGCCAGCACGTCGATGGACGCGAAGGAGGTGTGCCGGCGCTTGTTGGCGTCGAAGGGCGAGATGCGCACCAGGCGGTGCACGCCGATCTCGCTCTTCAGGTAGCCGTAGGCGTACTTGCCGCGCACTATCGCGGTCACGCTCCTGATGCCGGCCTCCTCGCCCTGCAGTATGTCGGTGACGCCGAAGGAGAAGCCCTTCTGCTCGGCCCAGCGGGTGTACATGCGCA
>CALMZU010000109.1 GCA_937870775.1 uncultured Elusimicrobia bacterium | reverse complement strand
GCCGCTCGTCACTCGGCCTCGGCGCTTACGCAAGCCTCGGCCTCCGTGACGGCCCGTCAAGGCAAGGCCGGCACGGCCGCCGTGGTCGCCCCGGAGGCCGGGGTTTTATTTGAAGGAGATGCCCTTCATCTTGGTGAAGATCGTCCTGTCCCTGCGCTGGAACACCGGGCTGCGGAACGGGAAGTCGAACGTCAGCGAGATGCGGTGGGTGCTGCCGAGCTCGCCCATCGGGGTCATCGCGTAGTCGAGGCTGAAGAAGTGCAGCGTCGCGCCCAGGCCCATCGAGAAGCCGCTCAGGCCGTCGCGCATCTGCTGCATGTTCAGACCCGCGCGCACGCTCAGGCGGGTCAGCTCGTTGGGCTGGGTGGCCAGCTCGGCGCCCAGCAGCACGTTGGGTTTGTTCTGTTTGGGGAACACCACGTCGGTGGCCACCAGCATGTTCTTGAAGGGGTTGACCGACGCGCCCAGCTTGAACGTCAGCGGCAGCGGGTTGGACTCCGTGTCGTAGCGGAGGCCGCCGCCCATGTTGGTGGCGGTGACCGCGAGGCGGTACGGTATGTCCGAGAAGTTGTAAGTCATCAGGCCGATGTCGCCGGCGTAGGCCTTCGCTGAATCGACGATGGTGGATTTTATGTACTTCGCCGAAACGCCCATCGACACGTCCATGTCCTTGTCCGAGAACTCCAGTATGGCCTTGCTGTAGGAGAGCGTGAACACCTGGTCGCGCGGCGTGAAAGAGCCCAGCGTGTTGCCGGACACGTCGGTCCGCGTGATGGAGCCGATGTCCGTCAGCATCACCGAGCCGGCCAGCACCGAGTCGTAACCCAGCCGGTGCGCGTAGGCCGCGTACTGGTAGCTGACGTCCTCGAAGTACTGGGCGCGCATGAAGATGGCGGAGAGCTTGGGGATCTGCACGAGGCCCGCCGGGTTCCAGTATATGGCCGAGGCGTCGTCGCTGATGGCCGAGTAGGCCCCGCCCATGCCGGCGGCGCGGGCGCCGACGGGGAGGTTGAGGAAGTCCGCGGTGGTGGCGCCGGCAGCCTTCGCGGAGAAGTAGCGGGGGTCCTCGGCCGCTCCGGCGGAAGCGCAGAGCAGCAGGCCCGCCGCGGCGGCCGTGAGAGCGAGGTGCAAGGTGTTTGGCCTGTTCATATTACCTTTCCACCGCCAGTTTCAGGACTTTCTTGCCGGCGCTGGAGTCTATCACGGCCATGTATATGCCGCTGGCAACCAGGTAGCCGCTCTTGTTCACGCCCTTCCAGATCAGTATGCCGGTGGTGCCGGCGGTGCCTTCCCACACCTTCTCGCCGGAGAGCGTGTAGATGCGCACCTTCGCGCTGGCCGGCATGTTGGCTATGGTCACGAAGCCCTGGCCGCGGTTCGTATAGAACGGGTTCGGGTAGACGGTGACGTCGGCGAGGTTCGCCGCAGCGGCGCGCACCATCAGCTGGAACAGGCTGAAGTGGTTCAGCGTGGCCTTTATAGTGCGGGTGCCGGGGTCTATCACGGTCTCGAGCGGCAGGCACTGGCCGGAGAGCGGGTTGTAGCGCGCCAGCACCATGCGCAGGCGGTTGGTGTCTATGGCCGCGGCCGACTCTGCGCCCGTGTAGTTGAGGGTCAGCGTCACGGGCACCTGTGGCTGGGCCGCGCCGCCGCTGAACACCTCGACGGTGATCGGATTCCCCCCGACCAGGTAGGAGCAGGGGTTCTGCGACGACGAGGAGATCGCTATGGAGGTGGCGGAAGGGAACGAACCCGCGGGGATGGCCATCGAGACCGCCCTGCCGGTGGGCAGGGTGCCGGATATCGTCACCGTTTCCGAGGGGTCGCTGGTGCCGCCTACCGAGCCCGACGGAGCGCCGGCGGGACCGGCCAGCGTGAGGGCGTCCGGCACCGCGCGTATGCGGGCCGTGGTCATGCCCTCGCCGTTGCGGGCCGCCACGTCGAAGTAGTACGTGGTGGCCGTCAGCAGGCCGGACAGGGAGAAGGAATCGCCCATGTAGGCCGCGGTGAACGGCACGTAGGTCGTTATCGACGTGGCGAAGTTGTCGGTGCTGCCGCGCACCTCGAATATCGTCGTCGAGGAGTTGCCGTTCGTGTCCCATCCCAGCGACACGCCGGACATCGATATTACGGTGGGCGTCACGTTGAGCGGGGCGCGGGCAAGCGTGTATTTGTAGCCAAGGTCCAGGGCGGTGCCCATGATGCCGTCGCCGTTCGAGGCGTAGAGCCTGGCGTAGTAACTGGTGTTGGGCGTGAGGCCGCCGAAGGACACGGAGTTCCCGTAGCTGGTCTTGCTCGAGTACGAAACGAAGGTCGAGGCCGTCGACAGCCTGACCGCGTAGACGGTCCACGTGGAGTTGCCGTTGGTGATCCAGTTGACGGTGATGCTGCCGGTGCTGACCTGCGAGAAGACGTTGGGCGTGCCGGGCAGCGGCTGCACCGTGAGGGTGTAGACGTACGGCGAGGCGGAGGACGGGCCGCGCACCGGGCCGTACACCGTGGTCTTGGCCGCGTTGACGCCGACGGCGTAGCTGCGGTTGGCGGACAGGCCGCCCTGCGTGTAGTAGTTAAGCGTGGTAGAGCCGACGTATACGGCGCTGTCGGTGCCGGCTGTCACGTCGTAGAGCTCGTAGAAGCTCGCCCCGGTGGATTCGTCCCACGACCAGCTTATGGAGGCGCTGCTTATGGCCGTGCCGGTCAGGTTGCTGACGTTGCCCACGGTTATGGTCGACGCTATGTTGCTGTAGGCCGTGTTCACGCCGGCGCCGTTGGCGGCGCGGACGCGGAAGTAGTACACCTGGTTGGGCGAGAGGCTGTCGATCACCGTCGCGGTGCTGGTGTGGCCGACGCTGAAGGGCACCGGGACGGTGATGGCCAGCGGGTCCACGAAGTTGTCCGGCGACATCGAGACCTCGTAGATCGTGGAGTCGGAGTTGCCGTTGGGGCTCCAGTGCAGTCCGACGGTCTCGAAGCTGGCGGTGGTTATTACCAGCGAGGCCGGCGCGGCGGCCAGCGTGTAGTACGTGGCCGAGTGCGTCAGCGGGCCGTCGCCGCCGAGGTTCACGCCGGCGACCATGATGGAGGCGGCGGTGTTGGCCTGCAGGCCGGCCTGGGTATAGGAGGCGGCGGCCGAGAAGGCGACGGTGGTAAGGAACACCGAGTTGCTGGCCGCGTAGATCACGTAGGAGTCGGCGGCGGAGATGGTGTTCTGGTTCCAGGTCCAGGTTATGGAACTGGTGCCCAGCACGTTGCCGGCCGGCACGGTGGTGTGGCCTGCGGGGCGGGGCACGGTGACCTGCACCGTGTAGCCGTTGGAGTAGGTGCCGTTGGCCGCGACGCGCAGGTTGTACCAGCCGTGCGGCATGTCGCCGGCTATGGCCGGCGCCACGACGGTTATGGAGGAGAGCGTGGTCTCCCAGTCCAGGCCCGCCGCGCCGTAGAGGCCCCCGTAATGCGAGTATATCCTGGTCGAAAGGTCTATCAGGAAGCCGCTGGGGTTGTCTATCTGCTGCAGGTAGATGCGCGGATTGGAGTGCGAGGAGTTGCCCGGGCCGGCGGCGCCGCCGGAGGCCTCGGTAACGCCGTGCAGGTTGGCGTAGTCGCTCTGCACGGTCACGTTATCCCCCCTGTCGAAATACTGGGTGCCGGTGGAGATGATAGGCTGGCGCTGAACTTCCGCGCTCAGGCCTTCCATGTCGGGCGTGAACGAGAAGTCGCTTATGTCGGTGGTATCCAGGTACTGGGAACCGTCCCAGCCGCCGATGTTGAGGATGTAATTGTCCTTCGTGAGCAGCGAGGTGTGGTGCGCCCTGTTTGTGGCGGTACCCTGCGAACTCCAGTTCGGGAAGTCGGGGTCGAAGCTCTCGGCCACCGACTGTGCCGCGCCCGCTGTCTCGCCGCCGGTGATCATCACCTTGCCGGTGGGCAGCAGCAGGGCCTTGTGCCCGGCGCGCCCGTAGGTCATGATCAGCGGGTTGCCGAGCGGGTCCATGTCGGTCCACGAGGAGCCGTCGTAAAGCTCGCCGGTGAGTTCGCTGACGTAATTGTTGGAGCCGCCGGCCAGCAGCACCCTGCCGTCGCGCAGCAGCGTGGCGGTGTGCTGGAACCTGGCCGTGTTCAGCGTATTCGACTTGGCCGGGACGAAAGCCCTGGTGACGTAGCTGAACTCCTCGGTGGCGCCGACGGCGCCGTAGCCGTTGACGCCGCCCGCCATCAGCACGTTGCCGCTCTTGAGCAGCGTGGCGGTGTGCTGGGACCTGGGCGTGGTCATGGGACCGGAGTTAAGCCAGTAGGCGGTGGAGGAAATGTAGATCTCGGTAGTGGTCGTGTAGGTGCTGAGCGTGGAACCGCCGGCCACCAGCACGTTGCCGTCGGGCAGCAGCGTGGCGGTGTGGCTCTGGCGGGGCTGGGCCATCGGAGAGGTGAGCACCCACCTGTTAGTCGCGGGATAATATATCTCGGCCGTGCTAACGGCCGCGCTGGAGGGCGTGGAGCCGCCGGCCACCAGCACGTTGCCGTTGGGCAGCAGCGTGGCCGTATGCCGGGTGCGGGCGTAGTTCATTGACGCCACCAGGGTCCAGGCCTTGGTGGAAGGGTCCATCAGCTCGCAACTGGAAAGCATGGAGGTGCCGTTGGTGCCGCCGCAGGTGAGTATGGAGCCGTCCCTCAGCATGGTGCTGGTGTGGAAGGCCCGCTTCACGTTGAGCTTCTTGCCGGCGTCCCAGGTGTCCTTCACCGGGATCATCACCGAGTTGGCGGCTGTGGGCGAGAACGTTTTCGTCCCGCGCAGGCAGTCCGCGGCCGGAGAGGCCTCGCAGTTCCTCCCGCCGGCAACCACGCTGTCGGCCGCAGGCGTGAGCAGGGTGGTGTGGTTGAAGACAGGCGTGGGCATCACAGGGGATATTATAGGGTCGGAAAGGTCCTTCCACGCGTTTGAAGCGGGCTTGAAGCCCAACTGGGTGGAGTAGACCATTTCGCGCACGACGATGTCCGAGCGGCCGTAGTTGAAAGTGGGGTCGGTGTCGAGGGTGTGTATCTCGTCGGCGGTGTAGGTCAGTATGTACGAGAGCTTAGCGGGATTCCCGGCCGCCTCCAGCGGGGAATATATCGTCGTGTCCGGGGTAAGGTTGGCCAGCGTGCCGTTGAGCGTAAAATTGATGGTGGTTACGAATACGCAGGTCGTATCGTCGCAGCTGGTGGGATAGAACACGTCCACCGCCGAGTTGCCGGCCGATTCTATGTTGAGGTCGTATATCGTAGGGTTCCTGACGACGCCGCCCTGTACGTCGGCCGTGCC
Source organism: uncultured Elusimicrobia bacterium (assembly GCA_937870775.1). GTDB lineage: Bacteria > Elusimicrobiota > Elusimicrobia > Elusimicrobiales > UBA9959 > UBA9959. The sequence goes on along the minus strand of CALMZU010000109.1, from coordinate 1,251 downwards.
TTTTATGCCGGCCTGGTATATCTTGGGCAGGGTCAGCGACACGCGGGCCATTATGCTGCCGGTGACCGGCTGGGGCGAATTGGCCGACTGGGAATTGGTCGGGTATATGGTAGGGAAGGTCAGCGTGGAGGTTATCACCACAAGCGTGCCGTCGGTGGTAGGGTCCGTGCTTTGGGTGCTCTCGTCGAAAACTACCGTGCCGGCCGGGTCGGTCAGCTGCATGATGCTGTCGAACAGGCCGGGGAACATCCCGCCTCCGACGTAATAACCGTCCAGTGTAGCCGTGCTGTGCTCCAGGTAGACCGCGGAACCGTTGAGCGCGATCGACGGATCGGACGTGAGAGGCTGCGAGAAGAAGGCGTCCGCGTCGACCAGGCGGCCGGAAACATAACGGGCCAGCTGGGTCTTGATGGGAAAACGTATGCGGGTTTTGGTCGGGGAATTGATGATGGTCGCGGTATGGGGACCGGTCTTGCTCAGGTAGATCACCGAGTCCTCCTCCAGGGAGGGAGAGGCCTCGAAGACCGTGCGCACGATGTTGCCGTAGCCGCCGAACATGTTCCAGGTGCCGTCGGGCAGCAGCTCGGCCGAATGCTTGGATACGCGGTAGGGCGTGGTGCCGAAGGTGGATTCGCCGATCACTGTGCGGCCGCCGTTCTGGTCGAAGTACTCGGCGCCGTCCAGGTAGCCGTGCGAGCCCATGTCCTGGTTGTCGCGCGGGTATCCCCAGGCCAGCAGGTCCGCGTCGGTCCAGCAGTCCTCCCCCACCTCGGCCTCGCACTTGAAGGTGTGCACGCCGTTGAAGCCGCCGTCTATCATCACTATGCCGTTGTTGAGCACGGTGGCGGTATGGTCTATCCTGCCCTGCAGCAGGGCCGAGACCGGGGACCAGGAATCGGCGTTGGGGTCGTAGAGCTCGTTCATCGGCTCGTAGATCCAGACCGTGTTGCCGGCGTCGCGGCGGCGGCCGCCGCTGACGAAGACCTTGCCGCCGCGCAGCAGCACGGCGGTATGGCCCATGCGGGCGCTGGGCATGGCGCCGGCGGCGGAGATGGTGTTGCCGTCGGGGTTGAAGCGGTCGCAGGAGCCGGTTATGGACGTGGCGGCGGCGGCGGACTGGCCGCCGCAGATCAGGACCTGGCCGGAATAGGGACCGTTGGAGAGCAGGGTGGCGGTATGGCCGCCGCGGGCGGTGGTCAGTACGGCGCCGATGGAGGCGCAGGCCTTGGTTATGGGGTTGCAGATCTCCAG
>CALMZU010000108.1 GCA_937870775.1 uncultured Elusimicrobia bacterium | reverse complement strand
TCATGGCCTGCCCCGGCGGCTGCATCGGCGGCGCGGGCCAGCCCGTGAGCCGCGACCCCGACGTGCGCGCGAAACGCACCAAGGGCCTCTACGAGAACGACGGCATGCTGCAGCTGCATAAGTCGCAGGAGAACCCCTACATCGCCGAGATCTACAAGACCCGGCTCGGCAAGCCCGGCAGCCGCAAGGCCCACGAGCTGCTGCACACGCACTACAAGAACCGCAAGCGCATAAAGAACGAGGGCATCAGCCTGGGCAAGCCGGGCGCCGAGAAACTGGCCGTCGAGGTCTGTTTCGGCACCAGCTGCTTCATCAAGGGAGCGCAGGGCGTGTTCAAGGCCGTGACCGACACCATAGCCGCCGAGGGCCTCGCCGACAAGGTGGAGGTGAAGGCCTCTTTCTGCTTCGAGTCCTGCGACAAGGGCCCGATGCTGAAGATAGGCGGCCGCCGCATAGAGAAGTGCACGCCGGAGAAGGCCCGCGCCGAGCTGCTTAAGGAAGCGAAGAAGTAAAGGAGGGAGCATGCCCGCCGATCCGCGCCAGGTAGTGTACACGCTGACCGCCAGGTGCCGGGACTGCCACCGGTGCCTGCGGGTATGCCCCGTCAACGCGATAAAGATGGCCGACGGGCAGGCCGCCGTGGATGCCGCGCGCTGCATAGCCTGCGGCGCCTGCATAAGGGAATGCCCGCAGCAGGCCAAGACCTACCGCCGCGACATAGACGCGGCTCAGGCTTTCATAGACTCCGGGGCGCCGGTAGCCGCCAGCCTCGCCCCGTCGTTCGCCGCCGAGTTCAGCGGCTGGCAGCGCGGCCGCGTGGTGGCCGCGCTGAGGAAGCTGGGCTTCAGGCACGTCTCGGAGACGGCCATAGGCGCGTGGCACTGCGCGAAGGCCAGCGCCGAAGCGCTGAAGGCTTCCGGCGGCGCGGTATGCACCGCCTGCCCGGCCGTCGTGAATTTCGTCGAGAAGTACAGGCCGGAGCTGGCCGACAGGCTTACCCCGGTGGCCTCGCCGATGGTGATACACGCCCGCCGGCTCAAGGAGGCCCTCGGGCCCTCCTCTCGCGTGGTTTTCATCGGCCCCTGCGTGGCGAAAAAGACCGAGATAGCGCGCGCCGGAGCCGAGGCCGTGGACGCGGCCCTTACCTTCGCCGAGCTGCGCGAGTGGTTCGCGCGAAAGGGCATAGACCTTTCCGCCTGCGAGGAGAGCGGCTTCGACGAGCTCCCCTGCGGCGCGGCGCGTCTGTTCCCGCTTTCCGGCGGCCTGCTGAAGACCGCCTCGCTGGACACCGATCCCGCTTCGCCGGTGCACCTGATGGCCACCGGACCGGCGCAGGTGAAGGAAGCGCTGGAGGCGATAGAGGGGGGACTGGAGGCCGGGCTCGAACCGCTGTTCTGCAAGGACGGCTGTCTCGGCGGCCCGGGTTTCTCCTCGCCTAAGAACGTCTTCGAACGCCGGGCCGAGATCGTGAAGTACAACTCCGCGGCCCCGGCCGGCCCCGATTCCCCGGCGCCGGACACGTCGGCCTCCTACGGCCAGCAGGCGCCGGTGCCCAGGCCGGCTTTCACCGAGGAGCAGATAGAGGCGGTGTTCGCCGCCACCGGCAAGATGGACAAGGAGCAGCGGCTTAACTGCGGCGCCTGCGGCTACCCGACGTGCCGCGACAAGGCGATAGCCGTGCTGGAAGGGATGGCCGTGCCGGAGATGTGCATACCGCTGATGCGCCGCATGGCCGAGCAGCGCACCGACAAGATCATAAGCACCAGCCCCAACGGCATCGTACTGCTGAACGCGAAACTGGAGATCATCGGCATGAACCCGGCGTTCAGGGCCATGTTCCACTGCACCGACGAGCTGATAGGCCGCCCGGTCTCCTACCTGATGGACCCGGAGCCCTTCGAGAAGGTCTCGTCGGGCGCGGCCGACCAGTTCAACGCGGTGGTGCGCCACGAGAAATACTCGCTGGTGTGCCGCCAGATAGTGTACCCTCTGCAGCAGGACGGGCAGGTGGCCGCGATACTGGTGAACCTCGAGGACTCGCGCGGCTCGGCGCACGCCGAGCACCTGCGCAACAAGACGCTGGCGCAGGCCCAGCAGTTGCTGGAGCACCAGATCTCGATGGCCCAGGAGATAGCCAAGTACCTCGGCGAGAGCACCGCTCACGGCGAGGAACTTGTCCGCAAGATAATGGAGCTGGACGGCACCGATGACAAGGACGGACCGCAATTATAAGCACACGCTGCTGACCAGCGCGCAGGCCGTGAAGCGGCGCATGCTGGTCTGCGGCGACCTCGTGGCCGAGGAGCGCGCGCCGGACCACGCGACCTTCGTCGTGCTGGACGGCATAGGCTCGGGCATGAAGGCGCATGTCGCGGCGCAGCTCTTCTCGTCGAGGCTCCTGAGCCTGCTGCGCCAGGACTTCAGCACGAGGGAGGCATGCGCCCGCATCATGGCGACGATGCACGAGGCCCGCACGAAGGACGTCCTGTTCGCGGCGTTCACGCTGGTCAAGGTCTCCAACTCCGGCGCCGCGGTGATAATGTCCTACGAGATGCCGCCGCCGCTCCTTATCGAGTCCGGTTCGGCCGCGGTGGCCAGGCAGCGCTTCTACACCCTTTCCAACGAGGTGGCCGGCGAGACCCTCTTCCAGCTGGAGCCCGGCAACGGCTTCCTCGTCCTGTCCGACGGCATAACGCAGGCAGGCATGGGCGGCCGCCTTCGCGGCGGCTGGGGGATTGAGGGCGCGCGGGATTTCGTGAACCAGTCCCTCTCGGCCGGGAAACCGGCGGCCGACCTGCCCGGGCTGCTCGTGGCCGAGGCCGGGCGCTTCGGCGGCGGCTACAAGGACGACGCCACGGCGGCGCTTTTCACGTGCCGCCCCGGCCGCACAGTGCACATACTCACCGGCCCGCCGTCGAACCCGGCCGGGGACAAGGCCGCGGTGGACGCCTTCCTGGCCGAGGACGGCATGAAGGTGATCTGCGGCTCGACGACGGCCGACGTCTGCGCGAGGCACAGCGGCAGGAAGATAACCTCGAGCGCCTCGGAGAACCCGTTCGAGCCGCCGGAGCGGTTCATGGAAGGCATGGACATGGTGACCGAGGGCGCGCTGACGCTGAACCAGCTCTACAACCTGATGGGAGACCCGGCAGCCGAGCTGGACAGGTCCTCCACCGTGACCCGCCTGCTGGACCTGCTGCGTTCTGCGGACCGCATTTACTTCCACATCGGGGGGGCGCGGAACCCCGGGCACGGGGGACAGATCTTCAGGCAGCTCGGGGTGCTGCCGCGCCAGGCTATAATACCGCTGATAGCCGGCAAGCTGCGGGGAGAGGGGAAACTGGTAATAGTCAAAGACAACATCTAGCCTCGCATCGTTTCAAAAATAACGCGGCCTATCCGCATACCAAATAATGGTCTGGGGCGTATCTTCGCGCCCCGCGTCCGCTATTCAAGGCCTATTCCCGAAAATACGCTTGACAAACCTATAGCCATGGGGTATACTAGGTTTGTAGGCAGCGTTAATTGATTAACAACGTGGTCAGTCTAAAAACTTTTTATCGTTACTCCATGAACGGGGCTCGGACGGAGGGCGGAATGGCGAAGATAATCTGTATCGACGACGACCAGGACATACTGGACACCTGCGAGGTTGTGCTGCAGGGCCAGGGCCACACCGTGCAGACGGCGGTGAACGGCAGGGAGGGTTTCGAGAAAGCCCTTAAGATGAAGCCGGACCTTATCATACTCGACGTCATGATGGACGAAGCCACCGAAGGTTTCCACACCGCCTGCCGCTTCCGCCGCGAGCCTTCCCTTAAATATACCCCGATAATGATGCTCTCCGCCGTCAACGAGACCGCGCCCCAGAAGTTCACCGACAAGGACGGGGAGTACCTGCCCGTCGACGCTTTCGTCGACAAACCCATAAAACCCAAGGAATTCGTGGCCAAGGTCAACGAGATGCTGGCGCTGAAGAAGGACCAGATCAACGTGGAGGGCCGCGAGGACTGATGGAGAACATCCCGCAGCGCACGGTGGAGCGCTTCTTCCGCTATACGCAGTTCCTGCACTCGAGGCTCGAGGCGGGGGCGGAACACGTCTTCTCGCGCGAACTGGCCGCCGCGGTGAACATCTCGCCGGAGCAGGTGCGCCGGGACCTGATGAACTTCGCGCTGAAGGGCACGCCGCAGAAGGGCTATCCGATACGCGAGTTCCTCGCCGAGCTGTACCAGCACCTGGAATCCTCCTCGCTCACCAAGATGGTGCTGATCGGCGTCGGCAACCTCGGCAAGGCCATACTTACCTATTTCATACGCCGCCGTCCGAACCTCTCGATAGTGGCCGCCTTCGACGCGGACCCCGAGCGCTGCAACCGCGTCTATTCCGGCTGCCAGATCTACCCGGTGGAGCGCCTAGCCGAGATAGTCGCGAAGGAAGGCGCCACGGTGGGGATCATAACGGTGCCGGCCGCCGGGGCCCAGCAGGCCGCGGACGCGCTCTCCCGCGCCGGCGTGAAGGCCATAGTGAATTTCGCCCCCGCGCAGCTGAAGCTGCCCGGGGACGTGTTTTTGGAGCAGCTCGACATCACGCTGTCTATAGACAAAGCGGCATATTTCGCCAAAAAAACGGCGCTAAAGGAGCGGACAACATGAGTGTTCAAAGCAGAGTGGACAAAGTACTTGAGAACTACGGACTCGCTAAACGCGACAAGCTGATACCTATACTGCAGGACATACAGGAGGAGGAGGGATTCATCTCCCGCAGCTCCGTGCTGAAGGTCGCCAAGCACCTCGGCATACCCGCCAGCAAGGTGTACGGCGTGGCCACCTTCTACAACCAGTTCCGCTTCGAGGCCATCGGCACCAACCACGTGATGGTGTGCCGCGGCACCGCCTGCCACGTGAAGGGCTCCGCGTCCGTGCTGCAGATGGCGGAGGAAGTGCTGGGGATAAAGGCCGGCCAGACCACGCGCGACGGCATGTTCAGCATAGAGACCGTCGCCTGCATGGGCGCCTGCGGCCTCGCCCCGGTCATCAGCATCAACGGCGAATTCCACGCGAAGATCACCGCCGAGAAGCTCAAGAAGCTCATCGAAGAGATAAGGAACAGGGAGAAATCCAATGGCGCAAAATAACGACATCATAGAGAAGAACCTTTCCGCCGTGCCGGCTTCCGTCAGGAAGTCGTTCCTCGTGCGGGCCTTCGGCTCCGAGGACTACGCCGAGAAGGCGGCCTCGCTGCGCAGGGAAACGCTGAAGAAGCCGGTGATCTACGTCGGCGCGGGCACCTGCGGCATGGCCGCCGGCGCCGGCAAGACGCTCGAGGCCGCCCGCGAGTACCTGAAGGCCAACAAGATCGACGCCGATATCGTCGAGGTGGGCTGCATAGGCTACTGCGCCGCCGAGCCGCTCCTGGACGTGCAGCTCCCCGGCCGCGCCCGCGTCAGTTTCCAGTCCGCCACCGGCGACGTCACCGCGAAGCTGCTGGACTCCGTCTTCAAGGACGAGGCCCCGCTGAAGGACAACGTGCTCGGCCAGTTCGAGGACGGCGGCAAGAAATGGCCCAAGCTGCCGATGTTCAACGAGCACCCCTTCTTCCGCAAGCAGATGCGCTTCGTGCTGAAGAACTGCGGCATCGTGGACCCGCTCTCCATTGAGGAATACATATCCCGCGGCGGCTACGGCGCCTTCCTTAATGTGATACACACGATGACCCCGGCCCAGGTCTGCGACGGCGTCATAGCCAGCGGCCTGCGCGGCCGCGGCGGCGGCGGCTTCCCGACCGGCAAGAAGTGGAGCGTCGCGCTGGCCCAGCAGTCAGACCAGAAGTACATAGTCTGCAACGCCGACGAGGGCGACCCGGGCGCGTTCATGGACCGCGCCGTCATCGAGGGCGACGCGCACCGCGTGCTCGAGGGCATAGCGGTCGGCGCCTACGCGATAGGCGCTTCCAAGGCCTACGTCTACATCCGCGCCGAGTACCCGCTCGCGGTCAAGAACCTCAAGCGCGCCATCGACCAGGCCAAGTCCTACGGCCTGCTCGGCGAGAACATCTACGGCAGCGGCTTCGACCTCGACGTCATCGTCAAGATGGGCGCGGGCGCGTTCGTCTGCGGCGAGGAGACCGCGCTGCTCAACAGCATCGAGGGCCGCCGCGGCATGCCCAAGCCCCGCCCGCCGTACCCGGCGGTGAAGGGCCTGTTCGGCAAGCCCACCGTCATCAACAACGTCGAGACCTTCGCCAACATCCCCGAGATCCTGACCCGCGGCTTCGACGCGTTCGCGGCCATCGGCACCAAGGGCTCCAAGGGCACCAAGGTGTTCGCGCTGTCCGGCAAGGTCAACCGCACCGGCCTCGTCGAGATCCCGATGGGCACGACGCTCCGCGAGATCGTCTTCGACATCGGCGGCGGCATAGAGCACGGGCTCGCCTTCAAGGCCGTCCAGATCGGCGGCCCTTCCGGCGGCTGCATCTCGCAGGCCAACATCGACATCGAGGTGGACTACGAGTCCCTGAAGACCGTCGGCGCCATCATGGGCTCCGGCGGCCTCGTCGTGATGGACGAGAAGACCTGCATGGTCGACGTCGCGAAGTACTTCATGGAGTTCATAAAGAAGGAATCCTGCGGCAAGTGCATACCGTGCCGCGAGGGCACCATGAGGATGCTGTCGATACTGAAGACGATAACCCGCAGCCGCAAGGGCGAGAGCGCCAAGGACACGCTGTCCCGCTTCCAGGGCGTGATGGAGCTGGAGAACCTGGCCCAGGTCATAAAGGAGACCAGCCTCTGCGGTCTCGGCCAGACAGCCCCGAACCCGGTGCTGTCGACGCTGCGCTGGTTCCGCGACGAGTACGAGGCCCACATCTTCGACCGCAAGTGCCCCGCGGGCGCCTGCACCGAGATGCTGGAATTCTCGATAGACCAGAACAAGTGCAAAGGCTGCACGATGTGCGCGAAGGGCTGCCCGACGCAGGCCATCGTGGGCAAGCCGAAGCTCCCGCACTACATCGTCGCGGAGAAGTGCATCTCCTGCGGCAACTGCAGGACCGTCTGCAAATTCAAAGCCGTGACCGCGGCCTGAGGTGACAACATGAAATTAACCGTAAACGGAAAAGAGATGGAAGCGAAGGCCGGCGAGACCATTCTCGCCGCGCTGAAGCGCGAGGGCATAAAGGTCCCGACGCTCTGCCACATGGAGGACATGCTGCCCTCCGGCGCCTGCCGCATCTGCGTCGTGGAGGTGGAAGGCGCCCCCAACCTGGTGCCCAGCTGCTCGTTCCCGGCCGCCGAGGGGATGAAGATACACACCAACAGCCCGCGCGTGATCAACGCCCGCAAGATGATCATAGAGCTGCTGCTGGGCTCGCATCCCGACGACTGCCTGTACTGCGCCAAGCAGCCCACCTGCGACCTGAGCCGCCTCGCCCGCGAGTACGGCGTGACGAAGCGCAAGTTCCCGGTGCAGACCCGCCGCAAGAACATGGACATCTCCAGCCCGTCGATACTGCGCGACCCGGAGAAGTGCATACTCTGCGGCAAGTGCGTGCGCGTCTGCGAGGAGACCCAGGCCGTCGCCTGCATAGACTTCGTGAAGCGCGGCTCGGAGGCCTACATAGGCTGCGCCTTCAACACCGGGCTTAACGTGTCGTCCTGCGTGAACTGCGGCCAGTGCATCAACGTCTGCCCCACCGGCGCGCTGATGGAGAAGAGCTACATACAGGAAGTGATGTCCGCGCTGGCGGCCGGCAAGCACGTCGTCGTGCAGCACGCCCCCGCGGTCTCGGTGTCGCTGGCCGAGGAATTCGGCCTGCCCGCCGGCACCGACGTCAACGGCGTGATGACGACCGCGTTCCGCAAGATGGGCTTCAAGGCCGTCTTCGACACCTCGTTCTCGGCCGACCTGACCATCATGGAGGAGGGCTCCGAGCTCGTCGAGCGCGTGAAGACCGGCGGCGTCCTGCCGATGATGACCTCCTGCTCCCCGGGCTGGATAAAGTTCGTGGAAACCTTCTACCCGGAGATGCTGCCGAACCTCTCCACCTGCAAGAGCCCGCAGCAGATGCTCGGCGCGATGATAAAGACCTACTACGCGAAGAAGCAGGGCCTCAAGCCCGCGGACATCGTGAGCGTCTCGGTGATGCCGTGCACCGCCAAGAAGTTCGAGATGGGGCGCCCCGAGATGGGACGCGGCGGCGCGGCCGACATCGACTACGTGCTGACCACCCGCGAGCTGGCCCAGATGATAAAGATCTACGGGCTGGACCTGAAGTCCCTCGAGCCGCAGGAGCCGGACATGCCGTTCGGCGAGCGCACGACCGCCGGCAAGATCTTCGGCGCGTCGGGCGGCGTGATGGAGGCTGCCCTCCGGACCGCGCACTTCCTGATCACCGGCAAGGAGCTGGGCGTGATAAAGTTCGAGCCCGTCCGCGGCCTGGCCGGCATCAAGGAGGCCAAGGTGAAGGTCGGCGAGCTCGAGGTGGGCATAGCCGTGGCCAGCGGTCTCGGCAACGCGCGCAAGCTGATGGAGGAGATAAAGAGCGGGGCCCGCAAGGACCTGCACTTCATCGAGATCATGACCTGCCCCGGCGGCTGCATCAACGGCGGCGGCCAGCCTTTCGCCCGCAACAAGGTGGCGATAGCGGAGCGCATGCGCGCGCTCTACAACATAGACGCGACCGAGAAGATACGCGTCTCGCACAACAACAAGGCCGTGCAGCAGCTCTACAAGGAGTTCCTCGGCAAGCCGCTGGGGGAGAAGAGCCACCACCTGCTGCACACGAAGTACGCGAAGCGCAAGGTGTCGGACATAGCGTAACCGCAGGACCGTCCCGGCGGGGGGAAAGCCTCCCGCCGGCGGCCCGGCGGCCGGAGATATGGAACCCGGGAAAGAACCGCTCGTACGCACTATAAAGGAACGCTGCAAGGCGTGCTACACGTGCGTGCGCGGGTGCCCGGCGAAGGCGATAAGGATCTCCGGCGGCCAGGCCGAAGTCATAAAGGAAAGATGCATCGGCTGCGCCAACTGCGTGCTGATGTGCAGCCGCGGCGCCAAGGCGACGCTGGACTCGAAGCCCGCCGTGAAGGCGCTGCTCGCGGGCCCGGCCCCGGTGGCCGCGGCGCTGGCGCCCAGCTTCCCGGTGGAGTTCGGCGGCCTCGCCCCGAGGCGCTTCGCCGGCATGCTGAAGGCGCTGGGCTTCAAGTACGTCTGCGAGGTGGCCTTCGGCGCGGACATGGTCTCGCTGCAGTACCGCAGGCTGCTGGCGGACAACCCGGGCAGGAAATACATAAGCACGGCCTGCCCCGCGGTGGTCTCTTACGTGCAGAAGTTCCACCCGGCGCTGGTCAAGGACCTGGCGCCGGTGGTCTCCCCGATGGTGGCCGAGGCCCGCGTGATACACGCGACGTACGGCCCCGACGTGAAGGTGGTGTTCATAGGCCCCTGCGTCGCGAAGAAGGGGGAGACCGGGCGGGCCCGCGCCGACATAGACGAATCGCTGACCTTCGTCGAACTGCGGGAGCTCTTTAAAGAGGCCGGCATAGACCGCTCGAGCGCGAAGGACGCGCGCTTCGACCCGCCGCACCCGGCGAAGGGCGTGCTGTACCCGATGGGCGGGGGCCTGCTGAGCTCGGCCGAGCTCGAGGCCGACCTGATGAGCGGGCGCTTCATGTCCGCCGAGGGGCTCGACGGCTTCGCCGAGGCGCTCAGGAACATGGAGCGCGGCGACATAGACGCGGATTTCCTCGACCTGCTGTGCTGCGACGGCTGCATCATGGGCCCCGGCGTCAGCGTGAAGTCCTCCAAGCACGCCCGCGAGGCCGCGCTGAGGCGCTACGCCAGGGAAAGCTACTTCAGCATGCGCGTCAGCGAATGGGAGGAGTCGGTGCGGCGGTGCCGCGGCATGGATTATTCCGCCGCCTTCGAGCCGGAAGACAGGAGGATGAAGACTCCGACGAAGGAAGAACTTAAGGCCGTCCTGGAGAAGATGGGCAAGACGAAGCCCGAGGACGAGCTGAACTGCGGCGCCTGCGGCTACACCACCTGCGTGGAGCACGCCACCGCGATAGTGCGCGGCATAGCGGAAAGCGAGATGTGCCTGCCGTACACGATAGACCGGCTGAAGGTCACGGCCGAGGAACTGACGCTCTCTTACAACCAGCTCGCCAAGACCAAGCAGGCCCTGGCGCAGAGCGAGAAACTGGCCGGCATGGGCCAGGTGGCGGCCGGGGTGGCCCACGAGCTGAACAACCCGCTCGGAGTGGTGCTGCTGTACGCGCATTTGCTGTCCGAGCGGTGCCGGTCGGACCCGGGGCTGAAGGCCGACGCCGAGATGATAACGGAGCAGGCAGACCGCTGCAAGAAGATCGTCGCCGGGCTGCTGAACTTCGCGCGCAAGAACAAGCCGTCCTTCCGCGCCACGGACCTGGGCAGGCTGGTAGAGAGTTACGCCGGCACGGCCCTGCTGCCCGACGGGGCGGAACTGTCCGTGGAGCGCGGGGAAGGCGGGGTAACGGGAGAGATGGACCCCGACCAGATCGTGCAGGTGCTCTCGAACCTGGTCACGAACGCCGCGGAGGCGATGCCCTCGGGCGGCGCGATAAAGGTGCGGGCCTTCGCCGAAGGGGACGCGGTATGCTTCAGCGTCGCCGACGCCGGCTGCGGCATAAGGCCGGAGAACATAAAGAAGGTCTTCGAGCCGTTCTTTACGACGAAGCAGATAGGCAAAGGCACCGGGCTCGGGCTCGCGGTGTCCTACGGCATAGTGAAGGCCCACCGCGGCGCGATAACGGTGGCCAGCAACGCCGACCCGGCGGCGGGACCGACCGGGACGACGTTCACGGTGCGGCTGCCGCGCACGGCCCGCGAGGGCGACGCGGGGCCGGGGAACAGGCCCTGAAAGATTTGCGGTTTTACTACCACGAAGGAGACGAACATGACTAACAGCGAAAAGATAAAGGTTCTGGTGGCCGAGGACGACCCGGACATGCTCGAGCAGATAAAGCTGTACCTGGAAGCCGAGGGCTACGACATCGTCACCGCCGCCGGCCAGAAGGAAGCCGAGGGGCTGATAAAGCCCGGCGCCTTCCAGGCCGCCGTACTGGACCTGATGATGGAGAACCAGGACTCCGGCTTCGTCCTCAGCTACAGGATAAAGAAGATGGACCCCAAGGTCCCGGTGATCATCGTGACCTCGGTGACCCGCGACACCGGCCATTCCTTCGACAAGGCCCAGGACCCCAAGTCCTGGATAAAGGCCGACGTGATCATACATAAGGAACTGCGCTTCGAGCAGCTGAAGGCGGCGCTGAAGCGCCTGCTCGGCGCCGGCGAGGCCCATGCCTGAAGCCGACCGGCGGCTCAAGGTCCTGATCGTCGACGACGAACCGGGGATGCGCGCGGGCGCCGAAAGGGCGCTCGAGGGCTTCTCGGTCCGTCTCGACGAGTTCGGCGAGACCGTGGCGTTCTCCGTGATACCGGCCGCCACGGGCGGCGAGGCGCTGGAAGCGATACGCGCCGCAGCGCCTGACCTTGTTCTGCTGGACTACAAGCTGCCGGACATGACCGGCATAGACGTGCTGGCCGCCGCGCCGGAACGCCCGGCCTTCCTGACCATAATGATAACCGCCTTCGCCTCGCTCGACGTGGCGGTGGCGGCGACCAAACGCGGCGCCTTCGACTTCCTCGCGAAGCCGTTCACGCCGGAGGAACTGCGCGCCACGGTGGCCAAGGCCGCGCGCAGCGTGTACCTGCAGCGCAAGGCCGGCGCGCTCGAGGAGGAGAAGCGGCAGCTGCGCTTCAACTTCGTCACGGTGCTGGCCCACGAGCTGAAGGCCCCGCTCGCGGCCGTGGAAGGCTACATGCACCTGATGCGGGAAAGGATCAAGGGCCCGGAACTGGCGGCCTACGACCAGATGATAGAGCGGAGCGTGGTGCGCATAGCGGGCATGCGCAAGCTTGTGATGGACCTGCTGGACCTGACGCGGCTGGAATCGGGCAGGAAGGCGCGGGCTTTCGAACCGGTGGACCTGCGCAGGGCGGCCTCGCTGGCCGCCGACGCGGTGGCCGCCGCCGCGGAGAAAGGGGGCGTGAAGGTGGAGGTCAGGGCGGAGCCCGGCCTCGTCCTGCGCGCCGATCCCGGCGAGGTGGACATGGTGCTGTCCAACCTGCTGACGAACGCGGTGAAGTACAACAGGCGCGGCGGCTCCGCCGCGCTGGAGCTGACGCGCACCTCGCCGTCGTCGGTGCTGGTGCGCTGCTCGGACACCGGCATAGGCATGACGCCGGAGGAACAGGCGAAGCTGTTCGGCGAGTTCGTCAGGATCAAGAACGAGCACACCCGCGCCGTGGACGGCAGCGGGCTCGGACTGTCGATACTGCGCCGCATCGCCAGGCTCTACGGCGGGGACGTGAAGGTGTCGTCGGAATACGGCAAAGGAACTGTTTTCGAGGTGACGCTCAACGACGCGGCCGGGGGGAACTCCCCCGCGCCCGAAGCGCCCGAAGGACAACACGGGAGGCATCATGGCTGACATTAGCGAAAGGATAAGCTGGAAAGGGCTCGTGGGCAAGACCGACTTCATAGACGACGAGGCGCTGAAACGCGCGATAGCCTCCGCGAAGCCCGACCCGGCGAAGGTACGCGAGATACTGGCGCGCTCGCTCGAGGTCTCCGAGGCGCTGCCGCCGGAGGACGCCGCGGTACTGCTCTCCGTCGAGGACCCGGCGCTGCTCGAAGAGGTCTTCGAGGCCGCCCGCAAGGTGAAACGCAAGGTCTACGACAACCGCGTCGTCACCTTCGCCCCGCTCTACGCCTCCAACCTCTGCGTCAACAACTGCCTGTACTGCGGTTTCCGCGCGGCCAACAAGGGCCAGGCCCGCCGCAAGCTGACGATGGACGAGATAAAGCAGGAGGCCCGCGTGCTGGCCGGCAAGATAGGCCACAAGCGGCTGATCTTCGTCGTCGGCGAGCACCCCGAGAGCGGCGCCGAGTACATAGCGGAGGCCATGCGCAACATCTACTCCGTAAAGGAGAAGACCCGCCGCGGCTGGGGCCAGATCCGCCGCGTCAACGTCAACGCCGCGCCGATGTCGATAGACGACCTGAAGATCATGAAAGCCGGCGGCATAGGCACCTTCCAGGTCTTCCAGGAAACGTACGACCGCGAGCTCTACGCGAAGCTGCATCCGGGCACGGGCCCGAAGACCGACTTCCACTGGCGCCTGTACGTGATGCACCGCGCCTTCGAGGCCGGCATCGACGACGTCGCGCTGGGCGCGCTGTTCGGCCTTAACCCGAACTGGAAGTTCGAGGTGCTCGGCCTCGTCGCGCATTCCCGCGAACTCGAAGCCAAGTTCGGCATAGGCCCGCACACCATCTCGTTCCCGCGCCTCGAGAGCGCCAACGGCACCAGCCTCCCCGAGGAGAGCGTGAAGAACGTCTCCGACGCCGACTTCAGGAAGCTCGTCGCCGTGCTGCGCCTGTCGGTGCCTTACGCCGGGATGATAGTGACCGCCCGCGAGAAGGCCGAGACCATACGCGGCGTGATAAGCTTCTGCACCCAGCGCGACGCCGGCACCAACATAGGCATAGGCGCCTATTCCGACCGCTACAACCACCAGGAATCGGAGCGCCAGCAGTTCATGATAGGCGACCCGCGCAGCCTCGACGAGGTGATAGGCGAGCTCGCCGACCTCGGCCACATAACCAGCTTCTGCACGTCGGGCTACCGCTGCGGCCGCACGGGCGACCATATCATGAAGCTGCTCAAGAGCGGGCACGAAGGCCGTTTCTGCAAGCTCAACGCCGTGCTGACCTTCCGCGAGTGGCTCGACGACTTCGCCTCCGACGCCACCCGGGCGAAGGGCGAGGCGCTGATAAGG
>CALMZU010000107.1 GCA_937870775.1 uncultured Elusimicrobia bacterium | reverse complement strand
GGAACAGCCGACGGCAAGGAGTCCAGGTAGCCCCTGCTGGGCGGCACGGGCGCCAACCGCGCCGAGAGGCCCGGCCACCCCTCCCTGCGCCTGCCCGTGCCCCCGGGGTTCACGCTGACCACCGAGATCTGCACCTACTACTGGGCCAACAAGCGCTCCTACCCGAAGGGTCTGACCCAGGACGTCGAGAAGAACCTCCGCAAGATGGAGGACCTGCCCGGCAAGAAGTTCGGCGACGCCGAGAACCCGCTGCTCGTTTCCGTGCGCTCCGGCGCCCGCAGCTCGATGCCCGGCATGATGGAGACCATCCTTAACTGCGGTCTCACCACCCAGACCATTCCCGGCCTGATAAAGCTCACCAACAACCCCCGCTTCGTCTACGACGCGTACCGCCGCCTGATCATGATGTACTCCGACGTCGTCATGGAGAAGGCCGCCGGCATAGAGCCCGCCGACGACATGGGCATCCGCCGCCAGCTCGAGCGCATCATGGACGCCATGAAGCAGGCCCGCGGCGCGAAGTCCGATACCGACCTGTCCGCCGACGACCTGAAGGAACTGACCGTGCAGTTCAAGGCCAAGGTGAAGGAAGTGCTCGGCAAGGAATTCCCCGACAACCACATGGACCAGCTGTGGGGCTCCATCGGCGCCGTGTTCGCCTCCTGGATGGGCAAGCGCGCCGTGGCGTACCGCCGCATAGAGGGCATCCCCGGTGAGTGGGGCACCGCCGTCAACGTGCAGGCGATGGCCTTCGGCAACATGGGCGAGAGCTGCGCCACCGGCGTGGGCTTCACCCGCAACCCCGGCACCGGCGAGAACGCCTTCTACGGCGAGTTCCTCGTCAACGCGCAGGGCGAGGACGTCGTCGCCGGCATCCGCACCCCTAACCCGATCAACGAGTCCAGCCGCAGCGAGCAGTCGAAGGACATGAAGACCCTCGAGCAGCTGATGCCCGCCTGCTACAAGGAGCTGGCCAACATCCGCAAGAAGCTCGAGAAGCACTACCACGACATGCTCGACATCGAGTTCACGATCGAGAACGGCAAGCTGTACATGCTGCAGTGCCGCGTCGGCAAGCGCAACGGCCCGGCCGCCGTCAAGATGGCGATCGACATGGCCAAGGAGCGCCTGTGCTCCAAGGAAGACGCCGTCAACCGCGTCACCCCCTCCCAGCTCGACGAGCTGCTGCACCCCGTGATAGACCCGAAGGCCGAGGCCAAGACCAAGGCGATGGGCAAGGGCCTTCCCGCCGGTCCCGGCGGCGCCCGCGGCCAGATCGTCTTCACCGCGGCCGATGCCGTGGCCTGGAAGAAGGCCGGCAAGGACGTCATCATCTGCCGCGAAGAGACCAACCCCGAGGACATCGAGGGTATGCGCGCGGCCCAGGCCATCCTGACCGCCCGCGGCGGCATGACCTCCCACGCGGCCCTCGTGGCCCGCGGCTGGGGCAAGTGCTGCGTCGTCGGCTGCGCCGGCCTGCATATAGACCTGGCCGCCAAGACCATCACCATCGGCGGCGTAACGCTGAAGGAAGGCGACTGGCTGTCCCTGAACGGCTCCAAGGGCCTCGTCTATAACGGCAAGATGGACATGCTCGACGCCAGCGAGTCCAACGAACTCCTCAACGAGTTCCTGAAGCTCTGCAACGGCATCCGCGCGCTGAAGGTGTGGACCAACGCCGACACGCCGGAGGACGCCGCTACCGCCCGCAAGTTCGGCGCGGAAGGCATAGGCCTTTTCCGCATCGAGCACATGTTCTACGGCAAGGGCGCCGACGAGCCGCTGTTCCACCTGCGCAAGATGATCATGTCGAAGACGGCCGACGAGCGCAAGGCCGCGCTGAACGACCTGTTCCCCTCCATGAAGAAGAGCATCAAAGAGACGCTCAAGAACATGGAAGGCCTGCACGTCACCATCCGCCTGATGGACCCGCCGCTGCACGAGTTCGTGCCGCAGCAGAAGGACAAGCTCGAGCAGCTCGGCCAGGCCCTCGGCATCTCGATGGAGGAGCTTGAGACCCGCGCCAACGCGCTGCACGAGACCAACCCGATGATGGGCCACCGCGGCGTGCGCCTCGGCGTGACCTATCCGGAGATCACCGAGATGGAAGCCCGCGCTATCTTCGAGGCGGCCGCCGACCTGATAAAGGAAGGCACCAAGGTGTTCCCCGACATCATGATCCCGGTCGTTTCCCTCGACACCGAGGTGAAGCACCAGTCCGAGATCATCCACCGCGTCTACGGAGAGGTCTCCAAGGCCCGCGGCGTGAAGATCCCCTACATGGTCGGCACGATGATCGAGATCCCGCGCGCCGCTCTGCAGGCCGGCAAGCTGGCCGAGACGATGCAGTTCTTCTCGTTCGGCACCAACGACCTGACGCAGATGACGTTCGGTTACTCCCGCGACGACTCGGGCGTCTTCCTTAAGGAATACACCGAGAAGGGCCTGCTGCCCGTGGACCCGTTCCAGAGCATCGACCAGGACGGCGTCGGCGAACTGATAAAGTTCTGCGTCGAGCGCGGCCGCAAGACCCGCAAGGACCTGAAGGTCGGCATCTGCGGCGAGCAGGGCGGCGACCCGGCCTCCGTGGACTTCTGCCACAACGTCGGCCTGAACTACGTGAGCTGCTCCCCGTTCCGCGTGCCGATAGCGATACTGGCCGCGGCGCAGTCGCAGATCCGCAAGCCCAGGAAGAACAAGTAAGCGGTGGTCAGAAAGTACAAGTACTTCCCGATGGTCATTTCCGCCCCCTCGGGGGGCGGAAAGACCGTCGTGCGTTCCGGCCTTCTGGACCTGGACAAGCGCTTCGCCTTCAGCGTGACCTGCACGACAAGGCCCATGCGCCCCGGTGAGAAAGAAGGCCGGGATTATTTCTTCGTCACCACGGAGCAGTTCCTGAAGATGCGCCGCGAGGGCAAGCTGCTCGAATGGGCCAGGGTCCACGGCAACTATTACGGCACGCCGGTGAAGTCGGTGATGTCCGTGCTGGAGCAGGGCCGCATCCCGGTGATGACGATAGACGTGAAGGGCGCGCGTTCGGTGAAGAGAATATTCCCCGAAGCCGTGACCGTGTTCCTGCTGCCGCCCGACCTGAAGACGCTGGTGCAGCGCCTGAAGGGACGCGGCGAGAAGCCGGAGAACGTCGCGATACGCCTCGAGACCGCGCGGTCCGAGATACAGGTGGCCTCGAAGTTCGACTACCTGGTGATAAACGACAAACTGCCCGAGGCGGTGCGCGAGGTCGCCGCGATAGCGGACCTCGAGACCCGCAAGACCCGCCGCAACCTGGACAAGGTGAAGGCGTTCGGCGAGCAGCTTGGCAGGCGCCGGCCCCGGTAAGCCGGCAGGATCTCATATATAAGGAACGGAGGACATACTATGACGACGCAGACCAAGACCGAGAACGGTGCCGATCTCGAGAAACTGAT
This sequence comes from uncultured Elusimicrobia bacterium, assembly GCA_937870775.1. Classification (GTDB taxonomy): domain Bacteria; phylum Elusimicrobiota; class Elusimicrobia; order Elusimicrobiales; family UBA9959; genus UBA9959. The sequence goes on along the minus strand of CALMZU010000107.1, from coordinate 27,617 downwards.
ATCCGACTACGGCCCGTCCAAGTACAACGACATCGTGCGCGCCATGCAGTGGGCCCGCCACCTCCGCCGCCAGGAGGAGTTCCGCAACGTCCCGATGGCCGAGCTGATCGACCGCTCGCTGCTCGACGTGGTCAGCGGCAAGATACAGGTCGCCGAAATAGAGGCCGCCGTGCTGTCCGACCAGGAACTCGAGGAGCGCCTGGCCGCCAAACGCTCCGACGAGCCGAGGAAGCCCCGCAAAGAATCGAAGGAAGAGAAACCGGCCAAAGAAGCCGCCTGACGGCGGAACCATGAACAGGGAACTGGCCGAAGCGGCCCGGGACCTGGCGGCCTACCTAAGGTCGCTTGACGAGAACCTGGCCGAACCGCCGGCCGGCGTGAAGAGAACGCCGGCCGTCGCCGTTCCTGCCGTCCCGGAACCAGCGGCCGGACGGCCCGCGCCCGCAGCCGAGGCCCCTAAAACTATGACGCTTTCCCCCGCCGATATGGACCAGCTCGCCGAGAAAGTCAAAGCCTGCCGCAAGTGCGGCCTCGGCCACGCCAGGCTCAACGCCGTGTTCGGCGTGGGCTCTTACAAGGCGAAGGTCGTCTTCGTCGGGGAAGGCCCCGGCTTCCAGGAGGACCACCAGGGCGAGCCCTTCGTCGGCCGCTCCGGCCAGCTTCTGGACAAGATCCTCGAGACCGTGCTGGGGCTGAAGCGCTCCGACGTGTACATCGCCAACATCGTGAAATGCCACCCGATGAAGAACCCGGAGTCCCCGGAGTCCCACGGCAACGACCGCCCGCCCACGCCCGAAGAGATCTCGGCGTGCAGGCCCTACCTCGACGAACAGCTGCGCGCGATAAAGCCGCTGTGCATCGTCACGCTCGGCTCCGTCGCCACCAAGGTGCTGCTCGGCACCGACAAGGGCATCTCGACGGTGCGCGGCAAGGTCTACGACTACCCCGTGGAGCTGTTCGGCCCCGGCCATCCCATCAAGGTCATCCCGACGTACCATCCCGCGGCGCTGCTGCGCAACCCCAACCTGAAGCGGGACACCTGGGAGGACATGAAGATGCTGAAGGCCATACTGGACAAGGGAGAATAGCCCTCCGGCGGCGCCGCCCGCCTTCCTATGCTGGCAGAACTCGCTTTCCCGATACCGCTGCGGCGGACCTTCTATTACCTGCTCCCCGACGAGCTGGAGCTCGCCGCCGCGCCCGGCCTGCGCGCGCTCGCCCCGCTCGGCAAGCGCGAGGCGGTCGGCGTTATACTGCGCGTGCTGCCCGAGAAGGACGCCGACCTGAGCGGCTTCAAGGAGCTCAAGAGCGTGATCCGCCTGCTCGACGAGGAACCGCTGTTCCCCGAGGACGCCGTCTCCATCGCGTCCTGGATGTCCGGCCGCTGGGGCTCGCCGCTGGGACTGTGCCTCGGGGCCTTCTTCGCCCATTCCCCGAAGGAACCCGCCGTTCCCCCGCCTCCGCCTGACCTCCGCCTTGCCTCGCCGGCGCCGGAAATGCCCGAGCTGGCCGGCCTCCTGTCCGCTTTCTCCGCCGGCAACTGCCGCGCCCTGCTGCGCCTGGAACCGGAGCGCCGCGCGCGCATCTATCCGGCCGTTTTCAAGGCTGCGCTGTCCGCGCCCGGTTCGCAGGGGTTGCTGCTGGTCCCCGATATCAGTTTCGTCGCCCCCATGGAGGCCGCCCTCGACGAGGTTTTCCCGGGCCTGGTCGCCTCCTGGCACGCCCGCCTGACCCCCAGGAAGCGCGCCGAGACCTGGGCCGGCGCCGCCTCCGGCCTCTGGAAGGCCGTGGTGGCGACGCGCACGGGAGCCTTCCTGCCGTTCAGGGACCTGCGTCTGGCCGCGATGGACAACGAGCACGAGGAGGTCTACCGCCAGGAGGAGGCCGAACCTTTCTACCACGCCCGCGAGGTGCTGCTGCGCCGCGCCGCGGCGCGCGGCTCGTCTGTGCTGCTGGCCAGCCCCTGCCCTTCGATAGAGGCCTGGGGCGCCGCCTCCTCCGGCGAACTCAGGCGTTTCGACGACGTGCCGCCGGCCGGCGCGCCGCGCCCTTCCGCCGCCGTCAGCGTGCTGGACATGACGCAGTATCCCGGCGAGATGATGGCCCGCCCGCTCGCCGACAGCCTGCGCTCGACGGTGCTCGCCGGAGGGCAGGCCATCCTCATAGCCGGACGCAAGGGCTACGCCTCCCGCCTTTTCTGCGCGAACTGCGGCTGGATGCCGCGCTGCCCGGACTGCGGACCGGGCATGACCATAGCCAAGGACCAGGCGGGCGCGGCCTCGCTGTTGTGCCGCCGCTGCGGCCGCAGGGAGCCGAAGCCGCAGTCCTGCCCGTCGTGCGGCGGCAAGGTGTTCCGCGACTGCGGCACCGGAACGCAGAAGGCCCAGGAGGCAGTCTCGCGGCTTCTCCCGTCTGCGAAGGTCTCCCGTTTCGACGGCGACGTTCTGCGCGGCTCCATGAAGGTGATGCAGGGCGAACTGGACTCCTTCTCCCGAGGCGAAGCCGACGTCCTGGTGGGCACGCGCATAGCGCTGCGCGACCTGGGCGCCCCGCGTCTGAAACTGATAGCTTTCGTGGACGCCGACGCCGACCTTTCCAGCGCGGATTTCCGCTCTTCCGAAAAAGCTTTCCGCGCCTTCTACTGGGCCTGGCGGCTGCTGGGCCGCGGCGGCGAGCTGTTCATACAGAGCCGCGAGGCCGGACATTACGTCTTCTCCCGCCTCAACGAGATGGATTACCCGTCGTTCGCCGACGACGAGCTGGCCTCGCGCCGCGATTTCCTGTACCCCCCGTTCTGCCATATCGTGAAGGCGCGCTTCGCCTCGTTCGACCGCGGCGCCGTGGACGCGGCGGCTTCCGACCTGAAACGCGCGCTGTCCTTCCTCGGCCGCGGCGGCGAGGTGATCGGCCCGGTCACGCCCGCCGGCCAGGAGAAGCGCAAGTTCTTCAGCGAGTACTACCTGGTCAAGGCCGTCTCCGAGGCCGACGCCGCGCGCTGCCTGGCGGCCGCGCAGGCCCTCAAGCCGCGCCCCGGCGTGAAGTACTTCATCGACGCCGACCCGCAAGGCGGAGCCTAGGCGTTCCGTACGCGCGCGATAAATAATATAATTAGGTGTTATGACCAACGAAGAGACACTCAACGATCTGCTGCGCGGCGTCGTGGACGTCGTCAGCCGCGAGGAGCTGGCCAAGAAGCTCTCCTCCGGGAAGAAGCTCCGCGTCAAGTTCGGCGCCGACCCCTCCAGCCCCGACCTGCACCTGGGCCACAGCGTCGTAATGACGAAACTGAGGCAGTTCCAGGACCTCGGGCACACCGCGGTGCTGATCATAGGCGATTTTACCGCCCAGATAGGCGACCCCTCCGGCAAGAACTCCACCCGTCCCGTGCTCGACCACGAGACCGTGGCCCGGAACGCCAAAACGTACACCGAGCAGGCCTTCAAGGTCCTCGACCCGGCCCGCACCGAGGTGCGCCTCAACAGCGAATGGCTCAAGCCCTTCTTCGCCAGCCCGGCCGCCGGCGTCTCCGCCTTCGTCGACAGCGCGAAGAACATAACCATCGCCCGCCTGCTCGAGCGCGAGGATTTCCGCGCCCGCATGAAGGCCGGCAGCCCTATAAGCCTGCTGGAGATACTCTACCCCGTGTTCCAGGGCTACGATTCCGTGGCCGTGAAGTCCGACGTGGAGCTGGGCGGCCAGGACCAGATCTTCAACCTGCTGATGGGCCGCGACCTGCAGAAGCTCAACGCCCAGGAACCGCAGGTCGTGATGACCATGCCGCTGCTCGTCGGCACCGACGGCGAGAAGAAGATGTCCAAGTCCTACGGCAACTACGTGGGCCTGACCGACGCCCCTAACGACATGTTCGGCAAGATGATGTCCGTGTCGGACTCGCTGATGCATTCCTATTACGAACTGCTCACCTCCGAGGACCTCTCCGCCGTGAAGGCGATGCACCCGATGGAGGCGAAGAAGAAACTGGCCGGGCTGATAGTGGCGCGCTTCCACGGCGCCGAGCAGGCCGCCGCGGCCCGCGGGCACTTCGAACAGGTGTTCTCCCGCAAGGAGCTGCCCGAGGATATGCCGGTCTTCCGCGCCGAGAAGCCCTGCAAGGTCTCGTACCTGATGGTATCCAGCGGCGTGGCCAAGGGCATGAACGAGGCCCGCAGGCTCATCGCGCAGGGCGCGGTGAGGCTGGACGGCGAGAAGGTCGCCGACGACGTGCTGTTCGAACCGCGGGCCTGCGTGCTGCAGGTGGGCCGCCGGCAGTTCAGGAAGATAGAGAAATAGGGGGCGCTATGCCAGTGATCTCCAGGGGAAGGGTACTTGCCGCCGCGCTGGCGCTTCTGCTGCCCGCGGCGCTGCCGGCGCAGCAGGACGGCGGCGACGACGAGCAGGACTACAAACAGATGCTCGACGACGCGCTGAAGTCCGGCGGCTACGCGCAGCAGTCCGCCCAGGGCGGTTCCAGCTGGGACGCGCGCCTCAAGGTGGTCTCCGGCACCGTGATGGTGAAGACCGCCGACTCCGAAGAGTGGTCCGCCGTGACAGGCGTCATGCCGCTGGACCCCAACGACGTGGTTAAGGCCTCCGGCGACGGCATAGCCGAGATATACCTCGACGACAAGGGCGCCATCTCGCTCGGCCGCAACACCGAGGTGGAGATCTCCTCGCTTGACCAGCAGGACTCCGTCCTCTCTATCAGCTTCGGTTCGCTGACCGCCAAGATAAAACACTTCCTCAACGATAAGTTCAAGTTCAGCGTGCGCACGCCGGCCGCCGTCTGCGCCGTGCGCGGCACGGAGTTCGCGGTGGAGTACTCGCAGCTCGGCAAGGAGACCGGCGTCGCCGTCTTCGACGAGGGCCGCGTGGCCGTCACGCAGACCGGCGAGAACGCCAAGGACACCCAGGAGTACATACTCGAGAAGAACACCGAGATCTCCTTCAACCCGTCGCAGCGCCGCTTCCGCCCGGCTCCGGTGTCGCGGATGTCCCGCTACCGCGCGGCCGTTATAACCATGCGTTCCAGGGTGCTGCAGCTGAAAGGCTGGCGCCCGCGTCCGGCCGCCCGCCGGGCCGCGCTGCGCGACCAGGCCCTTAAGCGCAAGATCATCAGGCGCCAGATAAACACCGCTCCGGCCAAAACGAAGGCCGCCCGGAACGCCAAGGCCCGGGCCGCCGCGGCGAGGCGCGCGAAAGCCCGCCGCGCCAGCCGGCAGGCCCGGGAAGAAGGGACGGAGCAGGAATAATGCGCCTTTTCGTCGCCTCCTCTTTCGAGCCGCAGTTCTCCGCCGTCCTGAAGGACGTCGAGAACTACGCCCGCGACAACGCGGGGCGCGACGCGGTCAAATGGACCGACCCCGATAATTTCCACCTGACGTACGCCTTCCTCGGCGAGCTGGGCCCCGAGGCCGCCGCCTCGGCCCGCAAGGGCGTCGAGGCCGCGCTGGCAGGCGTGGCCTCTTTCCGCATTTCCACCGGCGGCTTCGGCGCCTTCCCCTCCTCGCGCCGCCCCGGCGTGCTGTGGCTGGGCATAGGCGAAGGCGCCGCCGAACTGCGCGCGCTGGCCGCCAAACTGGCCGAGGGCCTGGCCGCGGCCGGCATAATGTACGAGGACCGCTTCGAGCCGCACGTGACGCTGGGCCGGGTGAAGCGGCCGCTGCCGGAACCTTTCATGCGCCGCGTGGCGGATTTCGCGGCCTCGCGCCGCGCCGTCTCCGCGGTGACCTCCGTCGAACTGATGGAGAGCCGCCTGACGCCGGACGGGCCCGTCTATGCCAAGGTCTTTTCCAAAGAACTTCTATGATCAAAACGCTTAAAAAACTCCTTTACGCCGCGGCGGTGCTGCTGCTGGGGCTTTCCCTGTATTTCTGCTGGCCGGGCGCGGCGGTGACCGTCTCCATCCCCGAGGGTTCCGGAGCGGGGCAGGTGGCCTCTTCGCTGAAGCGCGAGGGCGTTATCGTGAGCGCCACCTGGTTCAAGGTTCTGGTGAAACTGACCGGTACCGGCAAGAGGCTGATGCCCGGCGAGTATACCATGCGCAGGCACATGTCCGCCGAGGAGGCGCTGTGGCGCATGACGCACAGCACCTACGTCAGCAGCATCAAGATCGTCATCCCCGAAGGCTGGCGCATGGAACAGGTGGCGGAACGCCTCGAGGCCAACGGCGTCACTCCGGGCAAACCTTTCCTCGAACTCGCGCGCGCGCAGAAAATGGAGGGCTACCTTTTCCCGTCCACCTATTACCTGAAAAAAAATACTCCTCCACAGGAAGTCATAAATTTGCTAAAATTTGAATTCGACAGGCAAATAAGGCCTTTGTTCTTTAAAGGTTTCCCGCAGGGCATGGACGAGCACAAGACGATGATCATCGCATCCATCGTCGAGCGCGAGGCCGTGGACGACAACGAGCGCCCGCTGATAGCGGCGGTGTACATAAACCGCTACCGCAAAGGCATGCCGCTCGAGGCCGACCCGACCACCCAGTACGCGCTCGGTTACTGGAAGCGCGGTCTGACGTACGCCGATCTTAAGTTCAAGTCCCCCTACAACACCTACGTCGTCGGAGGGCTTCCGCCGGGCCCGATCTGCAGCCCGGGCTACAGCTCGGTCGCCGCGGCGATGGCGCCGGCCGACCTGGACGCGCTGTACTTCGTGGCCGACCGCAAAGGGAAACACATCTTCAACGCCAGCTTCAAGGAGCACCTTAAGGCGAAGCGCCGCGTTGAGCAGGCCGCGAAGGCCGGCGAATAGATCTTGGGCGTGTAGCTCAGCTGGGAGAGCGCCTCGTTCGCAACGAGGAGGTCAGGGGTTCGATCCCCCTCACGTCCACCAGAATTAGCCCCCGAAAGGGGGCTAATTTATTTGTGGACGTGAAGCGGGCCATAATAATGGCCCGCGTTCTCAGGACTGGCGTCGTCATTTTGTGCCGCGGCGCGCCTTGTATAAGGGTCTATAATTTGCGAAAATCTTATAAAGAAAGGCACGAGCAGGAGAGAGAAACATGCCGGATTATTTCCCCCTCAAAGAGAATACCCGTTACGAATACAAGTTCACCAGCACCGAGTTCGACGGCACCGCGCGCGTCTTCATAGACATACTCTCCGTCGCCAAGAAGGCCGCCAAGACCGTGGCCCAGGCCCGGATGATCTTCGAACTGCGCGATTCCCACACCACCGAGTACGCCATCACCCGCGACGCGAAGTGGCTTACCACCGCCGACGGCGTCATCATCGGCGGCCGCCGCGAGTTCCCGCTCCCCGTCAAGGAGGGCGCCAAGTGGGAGGAGTATCCCGACACCAGCGAAGTGGTCTCCCTCTCCGACAAGATCTCCATAAAGGCCGGGAAGTTCTCCGGCTGCATGAAGGTGGTCACGATGCTGGCCGCCGGCGACGCCGGCAAGTCCGTGCGCTACTACGCGCCCGGCGTCGGCTACGTCCTCGAGGAATACAACGGCGAGGACAAGACCTGCGAACTCGAACTCGTGGCCGTCTCGAAAGTGCCGGAAGAGAAGAAGAAGGCGAAGGCCAAGACCAAGAAATAAACTTCACAGAGGAACGCAGCCATGTCACACAAGACCATAAAGCAGTTACTCGCGAGCGACGGCCCCGAGGCCGGCGTCGTGGCGCGCGGCTGGATAAAGACCCGCCGCGACTCCAAGGCGCTCTCCTTCGCCGAGCTGAACGACGGCTCCTGCCGCGCGAACCTGCAGGTGGTCTTCTCGCCTGAGAACGGCGATTTCTCCAAGGTCCTCCCCGACCTCGTCAACGGCTCCTCGGCGGAGATAAAGGGCGATCTCGTCGCCTCCCCCGCCGCCGGCCAGAAGTTCGAGCTGCAGGCCCGCGAGGTCAGGATACACGGCGGCTGCGACGCCGACAAGTTCCCGATACAGAAGAAGAAGACCTCCGACGAGTTCCTGCGCACCGTCGCGCACCTGCGCCCGCGCACCAACAAGTACGCGGCCATGCTGCGCATCCGCTCCGAGCTGGCTTTCGCGGTGCACTCCTATTTCAGGAACAACGGCTTCACCTACGTGCATACGCCTATCTTCACCGCCTCCGACTGCGAGGGCGCCGGGCAGATGTTCACCGCCACCGCCTTCGACCTGACGAAGATAAAGGACCTGCCCAAGACCGAGGCCGGCGAGATAGATTTCTCCAAGGACCTCTTCGGCAAGAAGGTCGGGCTCACCGTGTCCGGCCAGATGGAGGGCGAGGCGCTGGCTCTGGCCCTCGGCAAGATCTACACGTTCGGCCCGACGTTCCGCGCCGAGAACTCCAACACCTACCGCCACTGCGCCGAGTTCTGGCAGATAGAGCCGGAGATGGCCTTCTACGAGCTCTCGGACGACATGGACCTCGCCGAGGATTTCACGAAATCGCTGGTGAAGGACATCCTGGAGAAATGCACGGCCGACCTGGAACTTTTCGCGAAGTTCGTCGAACCCGCGCTGATGGACAACCTGAAGAACATCACCGACAACACCTTCGAGCGCCTGGCCTATTCCGACGCCGTGAAGATACTCGAGCCCGAGAACGCCCGCTTCGAACTGAAGGTGAAGTGGGGCGTGGACCTGGCGAGCGAGCACGAGCGCTTCCTCGTCGAGCAGTATTTCAAGAAGCCGGTGATGATGCACCATAAGCCGAAGGAGGTCGCGTCGTTCTACATGAAGCTCGAGGACGACGGCAGGACCGTGCGCGGCATGGACGTGCTGGTGCCCCGCATCGGCGAGCTTATAGGCGCGAGCGAGCGCGAGAACAGGCTTGACGTGCTGGAAGCCCGTATGCGCGAGCTGGGCATGAAGGTGGACGACTACCAGTGGTTCCTGGACCTGCGCCGCTTCGGCTCGGTCCCCCATTCCGGTTTCGGCATGGGCTTCGAGCGCATGATGATGCTGGTCACCGGCATCTCCAACATACGCGACGTTACCGCGTTCCCCCGCGTGCCCGGCTACGCCGAGTTCTGACCCGGGGCGCGCAAAAAAAAGGCCGGACAATGTCCGGCCTTTTTCTTTTCCCCGTCTTCAGCGGTGCTCGCTCTCCCGCACGTGGCGTTCAAGGCCGCGCACCAGTTTCAGAACGGCGCCGTAGTCGGCCAGGGCCAGCGGCATGGACGGCGCCGCGGTAACGCTCAGCTCGGAACCGTCGTTGCCCGAGGCCCTTATTTCCGCGGTCACGGTCACGCCCAGGGCGAGCACGGAGATCCCGGAGCGGGCCTTGATCCTTCCGGCGGCCTGGTCGGAGGCGGCCAGGCGGCAGCCGGCCAGGTCCCTGAGATAATGCTCGACGAGCGCGAACAGGCGCTCCGGCGGAAGGAAGCTCTTAAGTTCCAGGCGCTGGGTGCGCGCGTATATGTCGCCGCGCGCGTCCCCGCCGGCTATGCGGCGCACCGCCAGCACCTGGACCGTGCCCAGCACCGCGGTTATCAGGACGCCTAGCAGAAGGCCCTGCTCCAGGGCCGTGCCGAGGGCCTGGGCCGGCGGCAGGGTCAGCAGGCCGCCGAGCAGCAGCGCGATAATGGCTGCGGCCGTGCCGGCCGCGAAGAACTTGAGGTACAGTTTTATCATCTTGCCTCCGGTATTATTCTATAATTTTATGGCGGCTCAACGCCGCGGAGGAACAATGGACAGGACTCAGGCCCTTGCGCTGCTGCGCGAACACGTTTCGAACGAGAACATGGTGAAGCACTGCCTCGCTTCCGAGGCCGTACTGCGGGCCCTGGCCGCCAGGCTGGGCGCCGATCCCGACCTGTGGGGCCTCGCCGGCCTGCTGCACGATATCGACGTCGAGATGACCGCCGGGGACCTTTCCCGGCACACGCTCGAGGCGGCCCGCATACTGGCCGCGGCCGGCCTGCCCGCCGAGCTGATAGACGCCGTAGGCATGCATAACGAGGCCGCGCAGGGCGGGCGCCGCCGGTCGGAGCCCTTCCACCGCGCGTTGGCCGCCGGCGAGACCGTGACCGGCCTTATAACCGCCACCGCGCTGGTCTACCCCGACAGGAAGCTCGCCTCGGTCAAGACCTCGTCCGTCGTAAAGCGCATGAAGGACAAGCGCTTCGCGGCCTCGGTGGACCGCTCGATAATAATGGAATGCGAGGCCCTTGGCCTGAAACTCGAGGAGTTCATCGAGCTGGCCCTCGGCGCCATGCGCGGCCGCGCCGCGGAACTGGGGCTCTAGGCCCCGGCCTTTTCCCGGAGGGCGGCGATCTTCCTGAGGTAGCCCTCCTCGTCGCGGAAATCGCCCGGGTAGGAGAGTATGATAGTAAGCTCGCCCGATTCCCCCGGGTTCAGGCCGTATATCTCCCCTACGGCCTTATCGATGAACGCGCCGGCCCTGGAGCCTTCCTTGGGCCCGGAGTTCGACAGCAGCATCGTTATCTCACCGTCCTCGCCCTTCAGCGTCGCGTGCGCCGTGCGCATGCCGGCCTTCAGGAAAGCCTCCGCTTTGGCCGCCAGTTCCGCCGGTCCCCCGGCCGGGGGCACCATCGTGACGGCGCAGAACTCCCTGCTGCCCGAGCCGCTGAACTCTATCTCCCGTTTCAGCAGCGCCCTTATGGCGCCCTCGAAGGGCGTCACCGGGAGCAGCACGTAGAACTTGCAGCCTTCGCCGGGCTGGCTCTCCACCCAGATGCGCCCGCCGTGCATCTCCACTATGCCCTTGCTTATGGCCAGGCCCAGGCCCGTGCCCTTTACGCCGGCCGGCTGAGCGCCGCCGACCTGGCTGAACTTGTTGAACAGCCTTGGTACATCCTCCGGGTCTATCCCCTGCCCGGAGTTCTCCACGCTGATCAGCGCCTCCCCCTCCCAGGGCCGCAGCGACAGCGTTATGGTCCCGCCTTCAGGCGTGAACTTCAGGGCGTTGGAGACCAGGTTCACCAGCACCTGCCGAAGCTTGTCCTGGTCGCAGTAGGTCGCAAGCGGCGAGTCGGGGAGCGTCTTCTCCATGGTTATGCGCTTCTCGGCGGCCAGGTAGGCGTAGTCGCCGGCGGTGGCCGCCACCAGCGCGCCCAGGTCCGCGCGGGACATGTCCAGCGGCATCACGCCGGCCTCTATCTTCGTGATGTCGAGCAGGCCGTCTATAAGCCGCTGCAGCCTGCCTGTGTTGTCCAGGCCTATGCGCAGTATGTCCTTCTGCCGCTCGTTCACCGGGCCGGCGGTCCCGTCGGAGACCAGGTCCAGCGATTCTCGTACGACGGTCAGGGGCGAGCGCAGTTCGTGCGAGACCATGGAGATGAACTCGCTGCGGTGGCGTTCCAGGGAGCGCACCGCGCTGAGGTCCCGCAGTATCACCAGCCTGCACGGTTCCGCGTCCCAGAGTATCTCCACCGCCCGCACCTCCAGCGGCACCTTCTTGCCGTCGAGGCGGTGCAGTTCCGTCTCCAGCGTGCGGTCGGTGTCCGTCTCCAGCGGGAACGGGTGCCGCGCCAGCTCGCCGGAGGGCCGCCCGAAGACCAGTTCGGCCGCGTGGTTGGCGAACATCACGCGCCCGTCGCGGCGCGTCACTACTATCCCGTCGGGGCTCTTCTCCAGTATGTCGCGCAGATGCCCTTCGCGCTGCTTTACTTTGCGCTCTATGCGCGCCCGTTCGATGGAGTATTTTATGGAATAGGCCAGCCAGTCGCCGGTGATCTTCCCCTTCACTAGGTAGTCCTGCGCCCCTTTCTTTATCAGCTCCACGCCGAGGTGCTCCTCGTAGAAGCCGGTCATCACTATGACCGGTATCTCCGGGAACATCTCCTTGGCGCGGGCCAGGGTCTGCGGGCCGTAGGAGTCCGGCAGGTTGAGGTCGAGCAGCACGATGTCGGCCGGGGCCGCGGCGCCGGCCTTCTCCAGCGTGTCGGCGAAGGACAGCTCGAAGCCGTCCGACTTCAGGTCGCGGAAAAGCTCGGTTATGATCTTTGCGTCGTACTGGCTGTCCTCGACGATCAGTACCTTGATCCTGGTCTCGCGTTCTAGCATGTCCCGGCCTCCCCGCGCCGCGTCCGCGGCGGCGCCACCAGCGCCAGCCCCACGCCGGTCAGGCAGGCCGCGGCCCGCAGCAGCTGCCCCAGGTCCACCGGCTTGGTCATGTAAGAGTCCGCCCGCATGTCGTAGCTGCGGCTCACGTCCTCGGCCAGCGAGGACGTGGTGAGCACTATCACCGGGAGCCCGGTCAGCAACGGGTCCCGGCGTATCTCGGAGAGCACCATGCGCCCGTCGGTGCCGGGCAGGTTCAGGTCCAGCAGGACGAGGTCCGGCTTTACCGCGCCGAGGTATTCCCCCTCGCCCCTCAGGTAGCGCAGCGCCGCGTCCCCGTCGCGCATCGCGGTGACGCGGTTGGCCAGCCTGCCCTCCTTGAAGACCTCGGCCAGGTACCGGATGTCCGCCGGGTTGTCCTCGACGACGAGTATTTCCAGCAGCCGCGCGTTAGTGTGGGTCTTCTTCATTCGCTTTCCTTTTCGCCGCTTCCGCCGCGGCGGGCGCCGCGGTCATCCGCGGCAGTTCCACGGAGAAGGTGCTGCCCCTCCCCGGCGCCGACTCCACGGTCATCCCGCCGCCGTGATTCTGCGCTATCTTCTTGCACAGCGCCAGCCCTATGCCGGCGCCCGGGTATCTTTCCTGCGGGTGCAGCCGCTGGAAGATCAGGAATATCCGCTCGAAATGCTCCGGCGCTATGCCGATGCCGTTGTCGGAGAAGGCGAGTATCCACGACGACGGGGTTTCGCGGCAGCCGACGCGTATCTCCGGCCGCTGCGCGGCGTTGAACTTCAGCGCGTTGGAGAGCAGGTTCTGGAAGAGCTGGACCAGCTGGGCCTCGTCCCCCATTACCTGCGGCAGCCTGTCCCAGGTCACCGAGGCTCCCCGCTCCTCGAGAGCTATCTTCAGGTTGAACAGCGCCTTCTGCAGCGCGTCCAGGCAGTCGACGGGCCTGAAATCCCTCGGCGAATAAGTTACGCGCGAGTAGTTCAGCAGCGCGCTTATCAGGTCCGTGGCCCGCTGCGCCCCCTCGGTGATGAAACGTATGAAGTCGTCCGCGTCCTTGTCGAGCTTGCCGGAATAGCGTTTTGCCAGCAGGCCGCTGAAACTCGACACCACGCGCAGCGGCTCCTTCAGGTCGTGCGACGCCACGTAGGCGAACTGCTCGAGGTCCCGGTTGGAACGGGCCAGCCTTTCCCCGGCCGCCTTTAGCGCGACCTGCTCCTTCTGCAGCTGCCGGCGCGCCTCGTCGAGGTCCTCCACCAGGGTGACCACCTTGCGGCGCGTCAGTTCCAGCGCGCGGGTCTGGGCCTTCATGCCGGCCAGGCTCGAGGCCGTTTCCCGGGCCAGGCGCATCCGCTCCAGCATCGAGGCCTGCAGCGCCTCCTCCATCCGGTCCACCCCGGCGGCCATGCCGCTGACCGAACCCTGGAAAGGTTCTTTCATCAGCGGGGAGGCGTAACGTTCCACCCGGCGGCGCAGCGCGTCCAGCCCTGCGAAGAAGGGCCGGTGCAGAAGGCAGTAGCCTCCGGCTTCCAGCGCGAGCAGCAGCAGGAAAAGCGAGAAATACGAGGCGGCGGTCTTGGCCAGCAGCACCGAGCGCTGCGCCTGGTTCTCGGCCGCCGCCAGCAGGCAGGAGGAGTGTATGCGCCGGGCACCGCTCCGCAGGCGCTCGAGCAGCGCGGCTCGCGCCGCGGCGTCCTTCGACTGGAAGTATTTCTCGGCGTACGGCGGGAGCGAATAGTATTCCGAAGCGGCGGCTTTCATCGCGGCTTCGGTGACCGGCGAGGATATACGGCGCGCCCCGATGGAGCGGCCCAGCGAATAGTAGGCGGCCCTGAAGGAGGGCTGGGCGAAGCCGGGCCCTTCCGCCCCGTCGAGGAAGGAGCGGAATTCGGCGGCCTGCCCGGCTGCCGCTATCATGGCGGCGCTGTCGTCGGCCAGCGTGTCGAACCTGGCGTAGACGAAGTAGGCGAAGATCAGGCCGGTCAGTATGGCCGCGGCCTTCAGCGCTGAAAGCGACCTGCTTTTGCGTTCGTAGTGTTTCACCGTTCGCTGGCGGCCTTCTCCTTCAGTTTCGCCAGCTCTCCTTTGAGTTCCGCTATCATGGCCTCGCGTTCGTTGAGGTACTGGTTCAGTTTTTCCAGTTCGGCGTTCTGGTTCTTAAGGTCCGCCTCCTCGCCGCGCAATTTCTCCGTCTCGGCCTCCAGCCTGGCCCCCACGTTGTCCCGCGAGCGCAGGCAGGCCGAAGCCTCTCGCAGCGCCTGGTCTATCAGTTCGGGCGACGGCTGCTCGTCCGGATCGGCCTGCTGCCTGCCGCAGTCCTCCAGCAGCGCGGCGGCGGCCCGCGCCGTGCGCCTGAGCGGCCTTAACGCCAGCGCCGCGCCGAAGAAGCAGGAGATGGCGAGCAGGGCGAAGATCAGGAGCGCGGCCAGCCTTACGTTCCCGGTCATCCGCTCGCCGTTGGCCGCGGCGGCCGCGTACGGGGTGGAGGCCGTCATTATCCAGTCAGCCGCCGGCAGGCGGCGGAAGGCGAACAGCGTCGAACCGTCGGAGGAGACGGCTGAGCCTTCCCTCCCTTCGAGGGCGGGCAAAAAAAGCTCCGCCTGCCGCGATTTTATGGGGACATCGGAGGACCCGCGGGGGCCGGCTGTTCTCAGCGTATTTCCCCGGCGCAGGGCGAAGATGTAACTGGTCTCCTGGCCTGCGCGGCCATAGGCTTCTCGCGGCAGCGGGACCGCGCGGAAGCGGCAGCGGAGCGTGCCCCCGGAGGCCGGCGCGGTTATCTCGTATTCCAGTCCGCTGTTCCACAGCGGCGGGCCTATCATGAGGTTTTTCGACTGCGCCGCCGCGGCTTGCCGCGCCGAAGCGCGGCCGCGGTAGGAGGCCAGCACTCTGCCGTCAGCGTCCTGCAGCCAGGCCCCGGTCAATTCCGGGCCATGCGTGCGCCCGGCCGGCAATCCCCCCGCCAGAGCCGATGCCGGCAGCGAAGCCAGGGCGCGGGCCTGCGCCGAGGCTGCCGACATGCCGGCCTCGGTCAGCGCGGCGGCCAGGTCCAGCCTGGCGCGCAGGCCGCCGGCAGCCTCGTCGGACGCCAGCGGCCCCGCGGCGTGCATGGCCGCCGAATATGTGAGATATACACCGGCCCCCGCGGCAGCCAGCATGGCCAGCAGCACGCGCAGGCGCAGAGATAAAATCGCGGACGAAGAAAGCATGGTACCCCCGTGCGGCGCAGGCTCCCCAGCCGCTGCCGCTCCCCGAACCCATCCAACAGTAGAACGTTATTAATTTATCCGCGCGTTGTCAATTAAAAGACGAAAAAAAAGACCGCCGGTTTCCCGGCGGTCTTCCCTGCGGAACAGGTCCTTCTTACTGGAAGAAGTACATGTTGACGTAGTAGTTGTAGGTGGTCTCGCCCACGACGAAGGGCTTGTCCATCTTGTAGATCTTGGAAGCGATGAACTCCTTCTTGTTCTCGGCGAGGAACTTCTTGTAGTCGGCGAGCTTGGCGTTGATGCCGGCCTCGTCGGCGGCGAGCTTGGTCTTGAAACCGAGTTCCTTGCCGATATAGACCAGCGAGAACGGGGCGTCCTGCTTCACTATCGTGACGGCGTTCGCGAGCAGGTCGGCGTCGATGTCGTCGCCGTTCTTGAGCTGGCGCAGGCGCACCTCGTGGTCCGGGTTCTCCTCGGGCTTCGTGAGGTAATAGATGTTGAACGTGGGCCTGAAGATCTCGTTCTTTATGTTGAACGAGGCTATCGGGGTCATGCCGGCCTTCTCGAGGGGCTCGAGCAGCTCGTGCTGCAGCTTCTTCATGGCGGCGGCGTCGAGGGCGTCGTACTTCATGTTCTCGGCCATGAACGTGCGGATCACGCGGCCGTCGGACGACTCGTACCGGAGTATGCCGAACTCGTTCTTATACTCGGTGCCGGTCACCTTCATGTCGAACTTCGTGAGTATCGGGGTCCAGAAGTCGGTGAACTCCTTGAACTCGGCCTCGGTCTTCGCGTAGGTGAAGATCTGGCTCCTGGAGGTCTGGGCGAGCAGGTTCAGCTTGGTTATCTCGCCGGAGACATGTCCGCACTTGGCGGAGGCGTCCTCAGCGAGGACGGGCGCGGGGATCTCTATCTTGGAAGCTTTTATCTGGGCTATGGAAACGTCCGTAAGCTCGGACGCGTGCACGGCGGAAGCGCAGAAAGCGGCCGCCGCGACTAACGCTAATTTTTTCATTCTTCCTCCTGACCTTTACTGTCACTACAATTCTACATCTTAAGCCGTTCTTGAAGAAGGGCTTAAGGTCCCCCCGTCCGCCTGGGCCATAAGGCCTATGATATTCGTCAATGAGCCCGGCTCTGGGCGCGCCATTTGCCGAAGGCCTTGCCGGCCGACTCCATGCGTATCACGAACTCCCGCACCCGCCGGCTCATGCCCGGGCCCGGGTCGCCGGCGAACGGCGTGCCGGGCAGCGGCATGAAGGCGTGCGTGTGTATCATCGAGCCCGCGGCGGAAAGCTTCTCTATCAGTTCCATCGTCAGGTCCTCGTCCTCGCGGGTCTCGCCGGGCAGGCCGAAGATGAAGTCGAAGTATGGGAAGACGTGGAACTCGCGGCAGAGGCGGGCCGCCTCGGTGACGTCGTGCACCGTGTGGCCGCGGTGTATGGCCTTGAGCATGCGCGGGCTGCCGGTCTGGGCGCCTATGATGAGCCGCCTGTTGGCCGCGTACTTCTTCATCAGCGCCAGCGTCTCCGGGGTCACGTGCTCCGGGCGCACCTCGGAAGGGAAGGAACCGGCGTATATATGCCCGCCGTGGCGCGCGGCCAGGGCGTGCGCGCGGCTCAGCAGTTCCTCGAGGGCCGGGAGGTTCAGTTCCCGGCCGTCCGGCGAGCCGTACGCGAACATGTCCGGCGTTATGAAGCGTATGTCCCTGAGGCCGCGAGACAGCATGGCCTTCATCTGCGTCAGCACGCCTGGCACGGAACGGTGCCGCGGCCGGCCTCCGAAATGGAAAGAGGTCTGGCAGTAGCGGCAGGCGAAAGGGCAGCCGCGCGTTATCTCTATGGGGCCGAACAGGCCCATGGCCTCGGAGAAGGCCGGCGAGTCGTCCAGGTCCTTGAGCGGCCGGCCTTTGATGATCCCGGGCGTCGGGGGCTCGCCGGCGGCCAGGGCCCTGACCAGTTCGGGGAAAGCCAGTTCCCCTTCCCCGGTAACGACGTAGTCGAAGCCGAGGTCCAGCGTTTCCAGCGGCGCGGCGCTGGCGTGAGGCCCGCCGGCTATCAGCGCGGCGCCGCTTTTACGGGCCGCGGCGGCCAGGCGCGCGGCCTGTTCCTTTTGCGACGTGAAGAACGAGAAGGCGGCGGCCCCGGCCCCGCGCAGGGCGCGGGCGAGGGCTTCCTTATCGGCGGGGAACACCGTTTCCAAACCCGGTATGCGGGCGGCGTCCAGAGCCCCGCCCAGCGCGTTCAGGCTGCAGCGGTTCTCCCGGGAATAGTATATGACCAGTTTCAAGGCTGGTCGTCCGCTTCGGGGACGTCCTCGACCGGAGGCCGCGGGGCCAGGAGCGAGTCGTAGGCCCGCGCCATGACGATGCGCAGCCACGGCAGGAACACCAGCGTCTTAAGTGCGTCGGAGACGACGTTCCACGCGCCGAGGTTGAACTTCAGCGACGGGGCGCTCAGGGTGCCCTCGGTCATCACGACCTCCGGCACCATCAGGTTCACAAGCAGCGTCAGCGACAGTATCAGGAACAGCCGGCCTTTCCAGCCTTCGGTCATCGCCGCGCTCAGCGCGAAGGACTCTTTGACGCCGGTGCGTTTGTCGACTACGGCGTATTCGCTGAAACAGTAGGTCAGGTAGAGTATGATGCCCGGCACTATCAGCAGCATCGTGCCGGCGATGGTGAGGAAGCCGAGCCACAGGCTGACGCCGAGGGCCCGGCCGTATACCGGGAAAGCGCCGAAGAGATCGGCCACGCGCGCGCCGCTCCCCCGTGCGAGCTTGATATAGACCAGGTTCGCCCCGGTGGCCACCGGGGTCACTACGAGCAGCAGGTAAGGTATGGACGGCAGGAAGGAATGGTAGCGGTACACCAGCCACAGGGCGGGCGCGTAGATCAGGGTCTGCAGGAGCAGTACCGGTATCAGCACCGGCAGGCCGTCGACGTAGTCGTCCCAGGCGTGCCTGAACCAGCCGGCGGCTACCCTGTCCTTGTCCGCCGCGTCCATCATTTCCCCCCGGCTTCGGCGTAGAGCTGGCCGGCCATGTAGGAACTCCTGACCAGCGGCCCTGACAGTACGCCCTTGAAACCGATGGCGCGGGCCTCGGCGGCCCAGGCCGCGAACTCCTCCGGCGTGTAGTACTTCTCCACCGGGCGGTGCGACTTCGACGGGGCCAGGTACTGGCCCAGGGTCAGCAGGTCGCAGGCGTGGGCGCGCAGGTCCTGCATCGTGCGGCGCAGTTCCGCGTCCGTCTCGCCGAGGCCGAGCATGATGCCGGACTTCGTGAGTATGTCGGGGCGCAGCTCCTTGGAATCCGAAAGCACCTTGAGCGAGCGGCCGTAGTCGGCGCCGGCGCGGGCGCGGGAATAGAGCCCGGCCGCCATCTCGACATTGTGGCCGAGCACGTCGGGGTTCGAGTCCAGTATGACCTTGAGCGCGGCCTTGTCCCCCTTCAGGTCGGGGATCAGCGGCTCGGTCCTTATGCCAGGGGAAAGCTGTTTTATCAGCCGGTTGGTCTCGGCGAAATGCGCGGCGCCGCCGTCGGGCAGGTCGTCGCGGGTGGGCGAGGTGAACACCACGTACCTGAGCTTCCATTCTGCGCAGAGTTCCGCGGTGCGGCGGGGCTCGCCGGCGTCGGGCGGCAGCGGCTTCGCCTTGGCGACGGCGCAGAAGCCGCAGTTGCGGGTGCAGATGTCGCCGAGTATCATGAACGTGGCCTCGCCGTGCGAGAAGCACTTGCCCTTGTTGGGACAGCGGGCCTCGTCGCAGACGGTGTGCAGGCGCCGCTCGGCAAGCCGCGCGGCCGTGCCGCGCGCCTCGCCGAGGCGCAGGCCGGCCTTGCGGCCGCGCACCTCGTCCACTATCCATTTCGGGTAGCTCATTTCTTTATCTCGATGTGCAGTTCCTTGAGCTGCCTGTCGTCGATGACGGACGGCGCGTCGCTCATCAGGCAGGCGCCGCTGGTGGTCTTCGGGAAGGCTATCACGTCGCGTATGGATTCGGTGCCGCAGATGATGCCTATCAGGCGGTCGTAGCCCATGCCTATGCCGCCGTGCGGCGGCGCGCCGAAGTCCATCGCGTTGACTATCATGGCGAAGCGCTTCTGCACCTGTTCCTTGTCGTAGCCCATCAGCGCGAAGATCTTCTCCTGCATGGCGCGGGTGTGGTTCCTGACCGAGCCGGAGCCCAGTTCCACGCCGTTCAGGACGAGGTCGTACTGGCAGGAGCGGACATTGCCGGGATCGGTGTCGAGCTTGTGCGCCTCCTCGGGGAGCGGCGCGGTGAAGGGGTTGTGCGTGAAGGTCCAGTTGCCGGTCTCGGCGTCCTTCTCGAGCAGCGGGAAGTGGCGCACCCACAGGAAGGCCCACTTCTTCAGTTTCGCGGGCTTCAGGCGGGCTATAAGCTCGTTGCGGAGCGCGCCCAGGCACGGCGCGGCCACGGCGGCCTTGTCGGCGGCGATGAAGACGGCGTCGCCGTCCTTCACGTCGAGGCGCTCCTTGAGCGCGGCCTGCTCGGCTTCGTTGATGAACTTGAGCGTGGGAGATTCCCACTTGCCGTCCTTGAAGCGCAGCCAGACGAGGCCCTTGGCGCCGAACTTCTTTACGAGCTCCGTCAGTTTGTCCATGTCGCCGCGGCTGAAGGCCGCTGCGCCCTCGCCCTTTATGGCGCGCACCACGCCGCCCTCGGCGAGCGCGCCGCTGAACACCTTGAAGGCGGAGGCCTTGAAGATGTCGGAGCACTCCTTTATTTCGAGCGCGTAGCGCAGGTCGGGCTTGTCGGAGCCGTACTTAAGCATCACGTCGGAGAATTCCATCTCCGGGAACGGGCCTTTGACCTCCTCGCCGATGTGGGCGAAGATGGCGCTCATCATGCCCTCTACGACCTTGGCTATGTCCTGCTCGTCCACGAACGACATCTCGAGGTCGATCTGGGTGTGCTCGGGCTGGCGGTCGGAGCGGAGTTCCTCGTCGCGGAAGTTGCGGGCGAGCTGGAAGTAGCGGTCCATGCCGCTCATCATCAGCACCTGCTTGAACTGCTGGGGGCTCTGCGGCAGGGCGTAGAACTCGCCGGGGTTGTTGCGCGAGGGGACCACGAAGTCGCGCGCGCCTTCGGGGGTGGAACGGGTCAGGAGCGGGGTCTCTATCTCGTTGAAGTCGAGGTCGTAGAGGTAGTTGCGTATGACCTGCGAGAGGCGGCTCCTGAGAACGAGGTTCTTGGCCATGCGCTCGCGGCGCAGGTCGAGGAAGCGGTACTTGAGGCGGGTCTCCTCGCTGACGCCGGCGTGCTCGCCGAGGTCGAACGGCAGGGGCTGGGAGATGTTGAGTATCTCTATCGTCGAGGCGTCCACCTCTATCTCGCCGGTGGTCATGTTCTTGTTGGCGTTGGAGCCGGGGCGCGCGGTGACCTTGCCGGTGACGCGCAGGACGTACTCGTTCTTGGCTTCCTCGGCGGTCTTGAAGACGGGGCTGTCGGGGCGGGCTACGACCTGGGTGACGCCGTAGAGGTCGCGCAGGTTTATGAAGACGACGCCGCCGTGGTTGCGTTTGGCGTCCATCCAGCCGGTGAGGGTGACGGTCTGGCCGGCGTTGGAGGCGTTGAGCTCGCCGCAGGTGTGGGTGCGGAGTGAGGTTTTCTTTGATGCGTTGTTGTTCGTCATATTGGCTCCTGAATTAACTTAAATCTGGTGCTCATCGTTCCGACGTCGCCCGGGGCAAGGCCCCGGACGCCGTCTGCTTTTTACTTCTTTTCCAGGAGGGCCTTTATGCGGGCGGGGGCTTCCTGGAGAGGGACGATGACCTGCTCGCCGGGTTCCTTGAGGGGCTTCACGGCGGCGGTGCCGGCCTTTAGCTCGTCCTCGCCGATGATGAGGGCGAAGGAGGCGCCGCTCTTGTCTGCGGAGCGCATCTGCGAGCGCAGGCTGAGCTCGAAGCTGGAGAAGTCGGAACTTATGCCGGCGGCGCGCAGGGCGGTCATGAGCTCGAAGGCCTTGTCCCCCGCTTCCTTTGAGGCGGCTATCACGAAGGTCTTGGCCGCGGTGTCGGGCGCGGGCTTGTCCTTTAAGAGCATCACGAGGCGGTCCACGCCCAGGCCCCAGCCGATGGCAGGCGCCGCGGGGCCGCCCATGGATTTAACCAGGTCGTCGTAGCGGCCGCCGCCGGCCACCGCGTCCTGGCTGCCGAGCATGGTGCTGCGCACCTCGAAGACGGTGCGGCTGTAGTAGTCCAGGCCGCGAACCAGGTTGGGGTTCACGTTGTACTTGACGCCGGCGGCGCCGAGCAGGCGCTGCGTGGCGGAGAAATGCTCGGCGCAGGCGGGGCAGAGCTGCAGCTTGGGGGCCTCGGCGGAGAGCCAGGGCCCGTCGATCTTGCAGTCGAGAGCGCGCAGCGGGTTGCGCTCTATGCGGCCCTGGCAGGGCTCGCAGAGGCGCTCGCGGCGGGCGCGCAGGTACTCCAGCAGCGTGGCGCGGTAGTTCTTGCGGCATTCGGCGCAGCCGAGCGAGTTCAGTTCGACCGAGCAGCCTTCCACGCCGAGCTTCCCGAGCAGTTTTATCAGCATCGAGATGGTTTCGGCGTCGGCGGCGGGCGTCGGGTTGCCTATGTACTCGGCGTCGATCTGCTCGAACTCGCGGTAGCGGCCGGCCTGCGGGCGCTCGGCGCGGAACATGTTGCCGATGAAGAAGAACTTGGCGTTGCGCCCGGTCTGGCCGAGGTTGTGCTCTATGTAGGCGCGCACCATGCCGGGCGTGCCCTCGGGGCGGTTGGCTACCTCGCGGCCGCCGCCGTCGGTGAAGGCGTACATCTCCTTCTCCACGATGTCCGTCGTGTCGCCGGTGGATTTCACGTAGAGCTCTTTCTTCTCCAGCGTCGGGATGCGCAGCTCCTGGTAGCCGTAGAGCGCGAAGACTTCCCTGGCCGCCGCCTCGACGGCGGCGAACAGGGTGGATTCGGGCGGAAGTATGTCGCGGAAGCCGCGCAGGGAGTTTATCATGGTCGTCCTAGTCTGCCACGCCGGCTATGGAGCGGAGCCTGGCGCCGTTGAGTATCATGAGTTCGCCGCGGCGGTAGTCTATGACGCCGCTGCGCTTGAGCGTGTTTATCGCGCGGCACACCGGCACGCGGGTGGTGCCGAGGTACTGCGCCAGCTCGTTCTGGTCGATCGTCACTTTTACGGGGGCCGAATGCTTGTCCTTTGAAAGTTCTATTATCGCGCCCGCCAGCCGTCCCAGTATGTTGTGGAACAGCATGGACTCTATTTCCTTGTTGGCCTTGTTCAGGCGGTCGGCGAGGGTATGCAGCAACTTCAGCGTGAAGTCCGGGTTCTCCAGTATGAAGCGCCTGAAGTTCTTCTTGGAGATCACGAACAGTTCGCTGTCGTCGGCGGCCAGCGCCGAGGCGGAGCGCACCTTGCCGCCCAGGAGGGACATCTCGCCGAACAGGTCCCCCTTCTTCAGGTAGGCGAAGGTCTTCTTCTTCTCGGGGCCTACGGACGTGAAGATCTTCACGCGGCCGGACTTCACTACGAAGAAGTTGTCGCCAATGTCCTCCTTGGCGAAGATCAGCTGGCCGGCGGGGTAGCGCCTGACCGCCGAGATGGACAGCATCTTGCGGGCCTCGGCTGGGGTGAGGCCGCTGAAAAAGGGCACCTGCCTGAGGGCTCTCTCCACCATTATTTCTGCTCCTTCATCTCCATGCCGCACTTAGGGCACTTGCCGGGCTTGTCGGAAGAGGCGCAGCCCATGGGGCAGACGTACTTCTTCGCGGCCGCCTTCGGCGCGTGTTCCCTGGCGGAGGCTTCCTGTATCTGCTTTACGGCCTCGGGGGTCTTGCCGGTGATGGTCACCTTTATGCCGTTCTCCACGTTCTCGTATTTGGTCTCGGCGCCTTCCACGGCGGTGGGGCAGCCGGGGCATTTCTTCGCGCCGGGGGCATAATGCGCGGGGGCCATCTTCTGTATTTTTTCGGTCGTTCCCTTGTCCTTGGCGGTCATCGTTATCTCGACGCCGTTCTCGGTGTTTTTCGAAACGGTCTCCACGCCCTTCATCTTCTCGGGACAGCCCATGCCGGCGCATTTCTTCCCGGTCATCTTCTTGTGCATGGGGCAGTTGGCGCAGTCGTGCTTGGCGGCTTTAACCTCGGTCTTCGCCGGCTCGGCCTTGGCGGCCGGCGCTTCGCCGGCGGCGAAAGCGGCGGCGGCGCAGAAAGCGGCTATGAAAGCGAAAAGTACGGTCTTTTTCATGTTTTCCTCTCCCGTTTTGATTGCTGCCCATTAATTATATAAATTTATGGCCGCCGCTTGACAGGCGGCGAAGATTATAAAATAATGAAGGCAGACAGGAGGCGGTCCTTTATGAACAAAGTGCGTATCGCGGCTTTCGCCGCCCTCATACTCTTCCCTCTTGCGGGCTTCGCCGCCGACAAAAAAAGCCCCCCGCCCGAGGTGAAGACCCTGCTGGCGGCGCAGGGCGAAAAGAACATGCTGCCCGGCGGCGGCTGGTTCGCCTGGAAGTTCACCGGGAAGCCCAAACTGGGCACCGTCATAGTCCGCGTCGAACTTTTCGGCAAGGACGGCAAGCCGGCGAAGGACCTGGAGTTCGTCGGCGAGTCCGGCATGCCGGCCATGCGCTACCACGACTCGGGCCCGGTGAAATTCCAGCTGAACAAGAAAGGCTATTACCTGCTGCCGGTGGACGTGGTGATGGCCGGAGAGTGGCAGCTCGTCATACGGGTCAAGAAGGCCAAGAAGGAGATATATGCCGGCAAGGTTCTCTTCAGCGTTTAGCCTGCTGCTCCTGGCCGCGCCTGCCGCGGCCGGGGATACCCTGCTTTACCTCGAGGGGCAGGGCGTGGCCGGTTATTCCTCGGCGGCCGCGGCGCCGGTATACCATTCCATGTCCGCCGCCGACGCCATGCAGAAAAGCTCGGCCGGCTTCGACCTGGTGCACAAGTTCTACGGCGAGGCCGGCGACGCCGGCACGCTGGCCGTACAGGCCCGCCTGGCCTGGGACAAGGACGCGCCCAACCGCCTGGAGCCGCAGCTCTACAACGCCTATTACCGCCTGCGCACGCCGTACGGCTACGCCTGGGCGGGCCATAACCGCGCCGCGGCGGGGCTCGAGAGCTATACCGACACGCACGGCGCGCTGCTGCAGACCCTGCCCATGTACGGCTACGGCCTTGACCGCGACTGGGGCGCCGGCTGGAGCCGCGACTTCGACGGCGGCAATGCCGCGGCTTCGCTTACGACGGGATCCGGCATGCGCCTGCGCGGCGCCGGCGGCTGGCTGGCCGGCGCGCGGGCGGCTGCCGGCGTGCTGAATTCCGACAATTACACGGCGGGGCTTTACCTCTCGGCCGGCGAGGTGCCGTGGACGGCCGGTTATACCCTCGTCGACGGGGCGCTGCGCCGCTACAGCGCCGCTGGCGCGGACCTGACCTTGCTTTGGGACGCCTGGGAACTGCGCGCCGACCTGCGCGGCGGCCGTATGCGCGGCATGGCTTATATCGCCGGGCTGGGCCGCCTGGGATTCAACGTGCTGCCCGAGGGCGGGCTGAAGCTCGAGGCGCAGGCCGTTTATTCCGGCATGGAGCGCATGGAAGGCTGGATAGTTTCAGCCGGGGCATCCTACGCTCTGACGCCTTACCTTACGCTGCGCGCCGCTTGCGAGCGCGACGTGCCGATGAACGACAGGCGGGTAACCGGCCAGGTTTATTATTACCTGCCGATATAGGAGGGACCATGAGGAAGATCTTTTTCGCGATGGCCATGATGCTGCTGGCGCCGCGGGCCTTCGCCGCGGTGGGTTGCGACCTGAACGACCCGGACCGCGACGCGGCCAGGCTTTTCCCCGGCGCTACCTATAAGACCAGCTACCTGTCCCTCAAGACCTCGGGCGGCGTGCCGCTGCTCGAGCGCGTGGAGGCGCGGCTCGGCGACAAGTTCCACGGCCTCTACGAGACCATCGACGTGCCCTACACGCTATACACGATGTACAAGGGCGGCGCGGCGGCCGGCTATATACACGGCGTGAACCAGAAAGGCGAGTACGGCGGCATACAGGTCTTCCTCGCGCTGGACAAGGCCGGCGCCATAAAGGCCTTCTACATACAGAAACTCACGTCGCGCGCTGCCAAGGCCCTGCGCTCGAAGGAATTTGCTGCCCAGTTCGAGGGGCTTACGCTTAAAGACTTCGAGGGTTACGACCCCGTTTCAGGCAAGGCGCCCGCCGGCTCGAAGGCCGCGGCCATAAAGCCCCCCGCCGGCGCGGGCGCGGATTTCGCAGCCGTGCTGCGCGCGGTAAAGAAGAACCTGATACTGATGGACGAGTTCGTCTACTCGAAGAAGGCCAAATGAACGTATACGCCATAGCCTACAAGAATCTGTTGCGCAAGAAGACCCGCACCGCGCTTACGGCGGGCGGCATAGCCCTGTCGGCCTGGGTGCTGGCCACGCTCCTGGGCTTCAACCGCGGCTACCAGCAGGGCCTGAACCGCGACATAGACAACATGGGTTTCCAGGTGCTGCTGACGGCGAAGGGCTGCCCTTACGAGGCCGCGACGCTCATGCTCAAGGGCGGCACCGGCCTGCGCTACATGCCCGAGGCCGTCGTGAAGACGGTGTACAAGAACCCCGAGGTGGACCGCGTCACGCCGATGCTGATGCACGGCGTGTTCGACCCCGACAAGGGCGAGAACGGCGCGGTGGCGGCCTACCTCGGCGTGGACGCCGGCAGTTTCCCGGAGATGAAGCCTTACCTCGAGTTCAAGCAGGGCGGCTGGTTCTCCGACAACAACGCCTACATGGCCGTGCTGGGCTACGAGGCGGCAGAGCTCGAGCAGCGCGAGGTCGGCGACAAGATGCTGATCCCCGGCGTGGACAAGGAGATAACCGTGGCCGGCGTGCTGAAGCGATCGGGTTCGCAGGACGACGGCACTATCTTCCTGCCCATAGGCACTGTGCAGAACATCTTCAACCGCAAGGGCCTGCTCACCGGCCTCGGCATAAAGGTGAAGAAGGGCGCCGACATCTCGGCCCTCGAGAACCGGCTCTACGACCTGCCCGACGTGCAGGTGGTCTCTATGTCCGCCGTGAAGGCGACCATCATGAACCTGGTCAACAGCGCGCGCGTGATAGTGCTGGGCATAGCCGGCATAGCGCTGATCATAGCGATGGCCGGCGTGGTGAACACCGTGCTGATGTCGGTGATGGAGCGCTACGCCGAGATAGGCATCATCAAGAGCATGGGCGCCATGCCCGCGGACATCTTCAGGATGATCTGGACGGAGACGGCCGTGCTCTGCGGCCTGGGCGGCGCCTTCGGCATAGGGCTGGCCTTCGTGACCGCGCGGCTGGCCGACGCGGCGGTGCGCTACTTCCTCCCCTACGCGCCGAACGGCGCGCTGGTGGCGCTGGACTGGCGCATCTGCGCCTCGGCCTTCGTGCTGATAGTCGTAGGGGGGCTCGCGAGCGGCGTTTACCCGGCCTGGCGCGCGGCGCGCGTGCGGCCGCTCGAAGCCATACGCATAGAAGGAGAACAATAATATGCCCGGCGATCCCGTTATAAAGGCGGCAGGCCTTACCAAGGTATATTCCCGCGGCGCCGAGGAGGTGCGCGCGGTGGACGGCGTGGATTTCGAGGCCTTCCCCGGCGAGGTGGCGGCCATCATAGGCCCTTCCGGCTCCGGCAAGACCACGCTGCTCAACATGATAGGCTGCCTCGACAACCCGTCGTCGGGCTCGCTGGTGGTCGGCGGCCGCCAGGTGTTCGGCGCGGGCCCGCTCTCCGAGCGCGAGCTCACCGCGGTGCGCCGCGAGCTGTTCGGCTACGTGTTCCAGAAGTTCTACCTGATACCCACGCTCACCGTCGAGGAGAACATCATGCTGCCCGGCGCCTTCTACAAGGCGCCCGGAGCCAGGGACGCCTACGAGGTGATGAAGCTGCTGGGCATTGAGCGGCGGCTGCATCATCTTCCCGGCCAGCTCTCCGGCGGCGAGATGCAGCGCGTGGCCATAGCCCGGGCCCTTGTGAACTCGCCCAAAGTGCTGCTCGCCGACGAGCCGACCGGCAGCCTGGACAGCCGCCGCACCGACGAGATAAGGGAGATACTGCGCGGCCTCGCCTCCGGCGGCATAGCCGTGGTGATGGTCACGCACAACCTGGAACTGGCGCGCTCCGCCGACCGGGTGCTGGAGATACGCGACGGCCGCGTGCATAAGGCGAAATAAAGGACCGAAGGACCCTTGAAAAAAGGGCCTCCGTGAGCTACGCTATATCAGGGGAAGGGACCTCTCCCCCGGGGCAGCAAGGAAAGACAGTTGAGGTCCATGCGGAGAGGGCGGGCCATTTGACCCGCCCCCTTCGTTTTTACCTGGCGGCCTTGACCTTGATCGAAGGCCCGGCGGTCATGAAGACGTCCCCGCCGCGGTGGTGCAGCGTGACCGGGTTCTTTA
>CALMZU010000106.1 GCA_937870775.1 uncultured Elusimicrobia bacterium | reverse complement strand
CTTTTATGCCTTCCTCGTAGTCGCCGCTGTTGTAGACCTTGCGGCGCAGCGCCTGTATGCGCTCGAAGGAGTCCGGATTAAGCGGGTGCGCCTCGGTAAGTATGCGGAACTGTTCCTTTATAACGGCCACGGCCATGGGCGAGTTGGCCGCTATGGTCTTGGCCAGTTCCATGGTGAACAGCTCTATCTCGCGCGAGCTCACCAGGTGGTTAAGTATGCCGAAGTGGTAGGCGCGCTCGGCCTTAACCGGCTCGCCGGTGAAGAACATCTCCTTGGCTATGTTGCTGCCCACGCGGTTTATGAAATGCAGTATGCCCGACGGGCTGTAGGCCAGGCCTATCTTGGCCGGCGTGATGGCGAACGACGAGGTCTCGTCGCCTATGGCCATGTCGCAGGTTACGGCCAGGTCGGTGGCGCCGCCCCACACGCTGCCCTGTATCATGGCTATCACCGGGCCGGGGTAGTTCTGTATGGCGCGGAAGGCCGTCTCCATGGGGCTGTCGTAGGCCAGCGGGTCGTTGTGCACCTTGGGCAGCTGGGTTATGTCGTGGCCGGCGGACCACACCTTGGCGCCCTTCTCGGCGCGCAGTATCACCACCGTCACCTTTTTGGCCTTCAGGTCCTCAAGCGCGGTCACTATCTCGCCGCAGAGTTCCAGGCTTAGCGCGTTGCGGCGCGCCGGGTTATTAAGCGTAAGTACGCCTATCCTGTCCTTCACCGCGGAAAGTATAAGGGGCATGGTTTCTCCTGTACGGCTATTGTATAAATTTCCGGCCGCTTCAGCGGTATATAAGGAAGCGGGAGGTTTCGGCCTTGAAGGCGGCGCAGCCCGGCTCCCAGCCGGCGGCTATGTCGGCGGCGGTACGGCCGGCCTCTATGGCCAGGCGCAGCGCGGCGCCGCCGGAGAGCATGTCGAAGGGGAGTAGTTTCTCCTCGTACTCGAAGGGCGGCTGCCGCCAGGCGAAGTCCCGCGGCCAGAGCCGGCGCACGGCGGTTATAAGCGCGGCCGCGGCCTGGCAGGGCCGGAAGGCTTCCCGGTCCAGCACGTGCAGCTGCACGCCGCCGCACATGAGGCCCTGCCATTTGTCGAAGGTGGGCTGGAAGCAGTGCGGCCGGAATACGGCGCCGGGCGCCGAGCCTTCCAGCTCGGCCGCCAGCCGCGCCGCGTCTATGTAGGGCGCGCCGGCCAGCTCGAAGGGGCGCGTGGTGCCGCGCCCTTCGGAAAGGTCCGTGCCTTCAAGCAGGCCCATGCCGGGGTATACCAGGGCGGTAAGCGGCGAGGGCATATTGGGCGAGGGCAGGCCCCACTGCAGGCCGGTGTCGGTAAAGTACATGCCGCGGCTCCAGCCGTCCATGCGCACCACGTCGGGCGCGGGCAGGCCGGCGCGGGCGGCCAGGTAAAGGGCCAGCTCGCCTATGGTAAGGCCGTGGCGGGCAGGTATGGGGGCCAGGCCTATGAAGGACTCAAAACCTTTCTCCAGCAGCGGCCCCTCAACGGCCAGGCCGCCCAGCGGGTTGGGCCGGTCCAGTATTACGGCCTGCACGCCGGCGGCGGCGCAGGCCTCCAGGCAGAGCTGCATGGTCCAGATATAGGTATAGAAGCGCGCGCCCACGTCCTGCAGGTCTATCACCAGCGCGTCCAGGCCGGCCAGCCAGGCCGGCTCCGGTTTGCGGCGGCGGCCGTAAAGCGAATAGAGCGGCAGGCCGGTGTCCTTGTCCGTGCCGCCTTCCCACTCTATCATGTTGTCCTGGGTCTCGCCGTGCACGCCGTGCTGCGGGCCGAAGAGGGCGCGCAGGTCCAGCCCGGCGTCCAGCATTTCCCGCGGCGCCGGCCGGCAGCGCGCGCTGAACGAGGCGCCGTGGTAAAGCAGGCCCAGCCTGCGGCCGCGCAGCGCGCCGCCGCCGGAGGATATTAAAACGTCCAGGCCGGTCTTCATTCGGCCTTCCCCGCCGCCGGCGCCAGCGCGTTTAGGGCCGTCTGCATAAGGCCGAAGAAGGCCGGCTGGTCCAGCTCTTTCACGTCGTCGTTCCAGGCGCCGGCCACGCAGTACCAGGCGCCGTCCTTGTCCTTGAGCAGCCAGGTCATGGCCAGCACGCCGGGCTCGGAACCGCCCTTGTAGCCGGCGTAGGTAAAGCCTTCCGGCGCGTTCAGGCCGGGGTTCATGGCCATGATGTCCAGCGCCTCGGAGCTGCCGGCGCGGGAGAAATATTCCATCAGCCGGCACAGGTCCGCCGGCGAGGCCGTCCACTCTATGGCGGCGGCGCCGAAGGGGCTCTGCTTCAGCTCGGCGGCGGCCAGCGGCCGCGAGGCCAGCCCGGCCAGGAAAAGGTAGCGCTCCTCGGCCGGCAGGTTAAGGTATTTCAGCGAGGCCTCGCTGTCGGACTTCAGCCTGAACAGCTCCGACGTGCGCAGGAAGGGTTTCAGCCGCTCGGGCGAGGAATGGCCGAGCTTGCGCAGGTCCGCCTCCAGCGCGCGGCGGCCCAGGGCCGAGATCAGCATGTCGGCCGCGGTGTTGTCGCTCTCGGAGACCATCATGGCGGCCAGGGTGTAGGCGGTAAAAGGCGCGCCGGCCGGCCAGTCCTGCAGCCGGCCGCTGGGCAGCGACCTGTCGCCGTCCTCCAGCGTAACTATCTTCTTCCACGACATGCCTTCCTGCAGCATGGCGCCCAGCACGTAAAGCTTGAACACCGAGCCCACGGCCAGCGCCGAGCCGGGGTCGTAGGCCTCCAGGTCCGCGCCGTTCCTGCCCAGCCGGCGGGCGAGGAAGGCCTTTTTGCCGGGCAGGCCGTCCAGCTTCTCGCGCACCAGCTTCAGCGTGGGGTTGTGGCGGTAGGGCTGGCCGAAGTAGAAACCGCTGACGCGGCCGTTCTCCGGGTTAAGCGCCACGGCGGCCGGTATGTCGAAGCCTTTCTCCGTCTCGAAAATGAAGTGCCCCATGTTGGGCGACTCGGCGCGCACCGTTTTAACGGCGGTGACGGCGCCGTTGTCGCGGTACAGGTCGGCCAGCAGGCCGGAGGCGCGCTCCAGCGAGAGCTGCCTGAAGAAATCGGCGTCCAGCAGGGCGGTGAGGCCGGCCGGTTTTTCGGCCACCGCGGCGGCCAGCGCGCGGGCGGACTCGTCCAGCCCGGCCCGGGCGGCCCCGGGCAGCAGGGCGAGCAGCAGGAGCAGTGTCTTCATGATTGAAATTATAGAATACTTCGCCGGGCGCCGCGGCGCGGTTTTGTATAATAGCGACAGGAGAAACTATGCCCCTCAAGAACAAGGAAAAGGACCCCGCTCCCGCCGCCGCCGGCCCCGAGGCCCCGCTCAAGGCCCTTTATAAGAAAGCCTTCGGCCGCGAGCCCGAGAGCTTCGCCGCGCTGCGCGCCGACGGCTCCGCCCGCCAGCTTTTCCGCCTGGGCTCGGGCGACCGCACCGTCATAGGCGTGTTCGGCCCCGACAAGATGGAGAACCGGGCCTTCCTCAAGTTCTCGCGCCAGTTCCGCGCGGCCGGCCTGCCCGTGCCCGAGATCTACGCGGCCGACGAGCCGCAGGGCGTCTATATAGAGGAAGACCTCGGCAGCACTACGCTGTTCGAGTTCATGACCGCCGAGCGCAAGGGGCCCGAGCTGCCCGAAAGCGTGCTGGCCGCCTACCGCAAGGTTATGGACGTGCTGCCGCGCTTCCAGGCGCAGGTGGGCGCGGGGCTGGACCTCTCTTACTGCTACCCGCGCGCCAGCTTCGACCGGCAGTCCATAATGTGGGACCTGAACTATTTCAAGTACTACTTCCTCAAGCTGGCCAAGATCCCTTTCAACGAGCAGAAGCTCGAGGACGATTTCGTGAAGTTCACCGACTTCCTGCTGGAGGCCCCGGCGGACTGCTTCCTTTACCGCGACTTCCAGAGCCGCAACATCATGCTGCGTAACGGCGAGCCCTGGTTCATAGACTACCAGGGCGGCCGCCGCGGGGCGCCGCATTACGACGTGGCCTCGCTCTTGTACGACGGCAAGGCCGACCTGCAGCCCGAAACCCGCGACGCCCTGCGCCGCTACTACGTTTCGGCGTCTGGCCGTAAGGAAGCGGAGTTCATGCGGCATTACCCGGCCTTCGTATATATCCGCATCATGCAGGCCATGGGCGCCTACGGCCTGCGCGGCTTCTACGAGCGCAAAACCCACTTCTTGGCCAGCGTGCCTTTCGCGGTGCGCAATATAGAATGGCTGCTCCGGAACACCGAGCTCGAGGTGAAAGTGCCGGAACTGACCGCCTGCTTCAAGCGCATAGCGGCCTCGTCGGCGCTGCGCCAGTTCGGCGCCACCAAACTGGGCCTCACGGTGCGCGTGTCGAGCTTCTCTTTCAAGAACGGCGTGCCCTTGGACGACCGCGGCCACGGCGGCGGCTTCATCTTCGACTGCCGCGCGCTGCCCAACCCGGGCCGCTACGCCGAGTACACCCAGCTCACCGGCCGCGACAAGCCGGTGATAGACTTCCTTAAAAAAGAGCCAGAGGTGGACGCTTTCCTGTCGCACGTCTTCGCGCTCACCGACCAGAGCGTGCAGAACTATCTGTCGCGCAACTTCACGTCGCTCTCGGTGGCCTTCGGCTGCACCGGCGGCAGGCACCGCTCGGTGTACTGCGCCGAGGCGCTGGCCGCCCGCGTTAAGGAGAAGTTCGGCGCGCGCGTGGAACTGACCCACCGCGAGATAGGCGGCGCCAAGTGAAAGCCATGGTCTTCGCGGCCGGCCTGGGCACCAGGCTGAGGCCGCTCACCGACAATATCCCCAAGGCCCTCGTCGACGTGGCCGGGGAGCCGCTGTTGGGCCGCGTGATAGCGCGGCTCGAGGCCGCCGGCGTCACCGAGCTCGTCGTCAACACCCATCATTTTCACGAGAAGATAGAGGCCTACCTCGAGTCGCGCGGCAATTTCGGCCTGCGCATAGAACTGTCGCGCGAGGAAGGCTTCCCGCTCGAGACCGGCGGCGGGCTTAAGAAGGCGGCCGGTTTCTTCGACGACGGCGAGCCTTTCTTCGCCTACAACGCCGACGTGTGGAGCGAGATGGACCTGCGCGCCCTGTACCGCGCGCACCTGGATTCCGGGGCTCTCGCCACGCTGGCCGTGCGCGAGCGCCCGTCGAAGCGCCACCTGATGTTCGACGGCGGCATGCGCCTCGCCGGCCGCGAGGGGGACGTGTCCGCTCCCGGCCTCAGGCCTTTCGCTTTCAGCGGCATACAGGTGGTATCGCCGCGCCTGTTCGACCTGATGACCGAGGAAGGGGTTTTCTCCATAACCCAGGTATACCTGCGGCTGGCCGCCGCCGGCGAGAAGATAAAAGGCTTCGCCGACGCTTCGCCCTTCTGGTGCGACATCGGCGACATGGAGCGGCTCGAGCGCGTAAGGCTGCGGGCCGCCGGAGGAGCATCATGATAACCGCGAAACTTTCCGAGGCCGACGCCATAACCGCCGGGGCCCCGGGCCTTGAG
This sequence comes from uncultured Elusimicrobia bacterium, assembly GCA_937870775.1. Lineage (GTDB taxonomy): Bacteria > Elusimicrobiota > Elusimicrobia > Elusimicrobiales > UBA9959 > UBA9959. The sequence continues at coordinate 2,781 of CALMZU010000106.1, read as the reverse complement.
GACGCCATAACTTTCCTGCGCCGCGCCGACCTGGCCGGCCTGCCCGACGGCCGCTACGAGCTGCCCGGCGGCGCCTTCGCCAACGTGGAGCGCTACGAGACCAGGCCGTCGCCGGCCGAGGGGCCGCGCTTCGAGGCGCACCGGCTCTACACCGACGTGCAGTACATCGTTTCCGGCGCGGAGACCATAGGCGTGGCCGCGCTGGCCGACATGGAAGTGCTGGAGGCCTACGACCCTGCGCGCGACATCTGCTTCGGCCGCGTGGCCGAGGGCCGCTGGGAACCGGCCGAGCTGGAGGCCGGCGAGCTGGCCGTGCTGTCGCCAGCCGACGCGCACGCCCCTAAAATGCCGACGGGCGCTCCCGCGCCCGTCATGAAGGTAGTGGTTAAACTCCCGGTCTGATCAGTCCGAAGAGATCCTGGCGAAGCCGGCTATCTTCATGCCGGTCACCTGCGCCGCTATAACCCCGCGGCGCGACGAGGCGTGTATGATGTCGGTGCCGGCCTTGCCGTAGTCCGGGCCGGTAAAAAGTCCCACGTGGGTTATCCCCTTATAATGCTTGCCGCCGGCCGTGTGCCTGAAAAAGATCAGGTCGCCGGGCCGCGGCTTCTCGCCCGGCTTCAGCATGCGCAGCCGCTCGCGGCCCTGCTCGGCGGCGCGGAACTGCTCGGCCGCGGTGCGGGGGAACCCCTGGTCGGCGGCGCCCACGTCCATGAGCGAGGTCTTCACGAAGAGCGAGCAGTCCATGCGGCCGCGGCCGGTGCCGTAAGGCGTGCCCAGGTAGGCCGCGCCGGCCTGCAGTATGGCGCGGCCCAGGCCGTCGCCGCCGGCCTTTGTGCCGCCGCCTATGCGCTCGCGCAGCTCCTGCGCCGTGTACACCACCACGTCCTCGGGCTCTTCCAGCCCGGCGTCGTTCTCTTCGGCCGCCGGGTCGGCGCGCACGGCGGAAGGCTCCGGGACGGTGTCGGAGGGGGCGTTGGTGAACATCCCTCCGTACCATTCCCCGGCCGAGAGCGGCATGGCCGCGGCAAGGAGCAGGCAGGCTATCAACCTCATGCAAATAATATAGCTGACGCCCATTGACGTGTCAACCCCTATGGCGGAGGGCCGCTTTTTCCTACAATATGGGCATGCAAAACCTAGCCGCCCTGCTCGGCCCGTGGAAGGCCGTGTTCTATCCCGTCCTTTTCCTTTTCATATTGCTGCTCTACGTCTTCAGCCCGGCCGCCCGCAAACGCGCCGGCACCGCCGCGGCGCTGGCCGCGTTCTCGGCCGCCGGCGCCCTGCTGGCCGCGCTGGCCGGGGCCGCGCTGACGCCGCGCGCGCTGCACCTGCTGACGCTGGGCAATACCTTGCTCGGCGTGCTGGCGCTGATCTGCGCCGCCGGGGCGCTGGGTTTCTCGGTGCTGCTGCCCAAGACCCGCATACGCGTGCCCAAGCTGGCCGAGGACCTGATGCTGGCCGGCGCCTACCTGGCCGGCGGCCTGGCGGCACTCTCCGCTTCGGGCGCGGACCTGAGCGGCGTGCTCACCACGTCGGCGGTGGCCACCGCGGTGCTGGCCTTCGCGCTGCAGGACACGCTGGGCAACGTGATAGGCGGCATGGTGCTGCACATAGACAATACCTTCGCGCCCGGCGACTGGATAACCATGGACAGTTTCGAGGGCGTGGTCCGGGAGATACGCTGGCGCCAGACCACGCTGGAGACCCTGGACGGGGACATAGTGGTGATCCCCAATATAAACCTCATGAAGAGCGCCGTGGTGGTGCAGGGCCGCGCGGCCGGCGGCACCAGGTTCAGGGCCGTGGCTTTCAATGTTTACTACGACCGCACCCCCGGCGAGGTGATGGCCGCCGTGAACGCCGCTTTCCGCGAGGACCCGCCGGCCCGCGTGGCGGCTTCGCCGGCGCCTTACTGCGGCCTTAAGGATTTCCAGCCCGGTTACGCCGTATACGAGCTGCGTTACTATCTTTCCGACCTGTCCTCGCCGGGCGGTACCGATTCCGCCGTCCGCGAGAAGGTCTACTATGCCCTGGCCAGGGCCGGTATAAAGCTGTCGGTGCATTCCCGCTCGCTGGTGCTCAGCGACAGCGCCCGCGACGCCGCCGAGCGCGGCGTCCGCGGCGAGCGCGAGCGCAGGCTGGCCGCGCTGAAGGGCGTGGACGTGTTCCAGACCCTGACCGAAGAGGAACGCGGCCTGCTGGCCGACAGGCTGGCCCAGGCGCCTTTCGCCGACGGCGAGGCCCTGACCCGCCAGGGCGCCGTGGCCGACTGGCTTTACATCATAGGTTCGGGCCGCGCCGAGGTGCGGCTCTTCACCGCCGGCGGGGACTATACCGTGGTGAAGACGCTGGGCCCCGGCGACGTGCTGGGCGAGATGGGCCTGCTCACGGGCGAGCCGCGCACCGCCACCGTTACGGCGCTTGGCGAGACGGTCTGTTACCGGCTGGACCGCGAGAGCTTCCGCGGCGTGCTGGCCAGCCGACCGGAGATAGCCGAGGGCATAGCGGCCATGCTGGCACGCCGCCGCGTGGAGCTTAACGCCGCGCGCGCGCAGCAGGCCGACGCGGCCGTGGCGCTGAAGGACGAGGAGCGCAATTTGCTGGGCCGCATAAGGAAATTCTTCGACCTCTGAAAGGTATAATATGGGTATGCTGAACCTCCTCCTCGCCCTGCTGATCCCGCCGGCTTTTGCCGCCGGACCGGCCGAGCAGCTGCGCGCCGCGGCCTACCCGGCCGAGGCCCCGGCCGCCGCGCCGGCCGCGCCTTCGCGCGGGGAC
>CALMZU010000105.1 GCA_937870775.1 uncultured Elusimicrobia bacterium | reverse complement strand
GCTCGCCTAAGTCCGAGAGCATTTCCACCATACCCGTGGAACCACTCGACGCAGGTAACGACAGGTTTTTTGGTAATATCCACATTCTTTGTCTCCATTATAGTAGTCCTCCAAGTACCAAATCCATATCGGTTTCAGTCGGTTCTACTATAGAATTGTTTTCCCCGAACAGCGATCCGCCGAACAGTTTTTTAATCACGACGGACTTATTCCAGTTCACCTGTAACTTCGCGCTCTCCAAGGTGCCGGGCACATGGGGGATATAGACGTTTACCGCTGAGGCGGATTGGCCTATACGGTGCAAGCGGTCCATGCACTGCTCTATTTCCTTCGGGCACCAGGAGAATTCCGCAAAGACTATATCGCACGAGGCTTTTTGAAGGCCGTCAACGCCAGTGCCTATGGCCTGCATATTCCCGATGATAACGAAACAGTCCTTATCGTTCTGGAAAGTTTTAATTGATTCGCGCTTGGCCTCGTCGCCCATTCCACCGACGTAAGTTACGGGGAGCTGATGGCCGAGGGCCTGGTCCAGCCTATGTACCACTTCGCGGTGGCGGGTTATGACTACTACCTTACGGCCCGTAGTTTCTATTAGGTCGTCAACGAACTCGGCCACGGCCCGCGCTTTCGCTATGCCGAGGGCCTTGTCCATTCTGGACGTATCACCTAATTGGGCGTAGTCCTCATGGGTCGATGAAAGATAGGCTTCCCGATTGTCTATTTCCGCTTCGAGCGCGAAGACCGGCGCGAGGTCTTCTTCGGTAACGCTGTCGAGCGCGAAGCGCTGCACGATACGCGGCGGGAGTTGCGGCAGCACTTCGGCTTTTGTGCGCCGGAGCATGAACGGGGCCAGGCGCTGCTGCAAATCGTCAAGGTGCGTAGCCCCTTTGGCGTTAATACCACGGCCGTCAAAGTAGGCGCCGCAGAAGCGCTGCTCAAAAGACGTTCGGGTATTATAGGGGGAAAGAGCGGAACCAAAGAGGGAAGCCGCAACAGGATATATTTCCGCCGGGCGGTTGAGGACCGGGGTTCCGGTGAGCGCCCATTTGATTTTGGCTTTGCGGGCGAGACCGTTTTCGTTGCCAAAGACTGCCTGAGTGCGCTGACTGTCGGGTGTTTTAAGATAATGAGCTTCGTCGAGTATGACTGCATCGTAAGATCCTCCGGGAAATTTGCTGTTGGCTGCGGCGTTGTAGGAATCGACCACGAAGCGGCCCAGGGCCGCGGAGCCCATGCAGTCCTCTATTTCCTGTTTCCAGTTCGAGCGCACGGACGCCGGACACACAACGGCCACGCGGCCAAGGTTCAATTTGTGAACCGCGGCAAGGGCCTGAGTAGTCTTGCCCGTACCCATGTCATCAGCCAGAAGGGCGTGGTACTTGCTGCTTAAAAAGTCACGCCCGGCGATCTGGAAGGGTTTTAAGGTTCTGTTGAAGGTGGTCATTTTCTTTATCGTCTTGCCCCTTTTTAGAAAAGGGGCTTATCGTCGTTAAATTTTTAAGTGCGGGCCGGATTCGATACCGGCTTGGAGAAGGTAGGCGTGAAGTGACGCCTCGTTTTATTTTCGGGATTGCGGGAGTTGAACCCGCTCCTCCAGAACCACATCTGGTGTGCTACCGCTACACCATTTCCCGTTCTGGTTTCCCTTTCTCCTGATTAGCGTGTCCTTCCACGCCGCCGCACTTGTTTTTAATCAGAGAACGCGGTATCTGCCCAGCGCCGCTTCCACCTTAGGCTTCAGTGGTCTCCGACTAAATTTTTTAAAGATCTTCTCGGGCGGGCGGGAATTTTGCACCCGCTTTGGCTTTGTTAGTTCAGCAAGAACTTCGGAATCTGAACCCCGTCCGTCACACCCGAGCACTACGAAATCACGTCGGGACGGCAGCCTCTGTTTATTTTGTTTTGTCTTTCCTCTGTAAGTATTCTATCATACGAGCCCGCGTAAAGTCAAGCCCAAAATTTATTTTTTCCAAAATATCCGAATCCGTCGAGGGCGTCAGCGGATAGCTCACGGTCGTGGACTGCCCGGCGTAGCTCGTCGTAACGAACATCTCATAGCTCTGCGCGAACACGTCGGGGCCGAAGGTTTTAAGCACCGCTGCGGCGAAGACGGACTCCGACTGCATGGGCTCTATTTTTATGGAGGTTATCATTTTTATCAGCTCCTCGCGTTTTTACCGCGCATGAAGTCCAGTACCCTCTGGCGCCGGGCAGCCTCGCGGCGATCCTTTATCTCGCAGGCCAAGCGGAGTATGTTCTCGTCGAGTTCTTCCGCCGAGGAGCCTTGGATGATAAGCTCGAATGTCTTAGTTACTTTATTTTTGTTCGCCATGTTATTTTCCTCCTTTGGCTTTCTTAGTTAGCCACTTAACAAGTGCGATAGTATCGGGCCAAGTAAGCGGCTGGTTGGTTTCCTTC
>CALMZU010000104.1 GCA_937870775.1 uncultured Elusimicrobia bacterium | reverse complement strand
GGCGCGCCAGGAAAGGGGCGAGGCTTTAACGGTCTTCTCCCAAAGCCTTACCGGTTCCACCCAGTCGAATACCCGCAGTATGGACAAACCGGCGAATACGGCGCAGACGGCGCCCAAAGCGGCCTTCCTTGCCAGTGAAGGCGTATAAAAACCGCCGGCCATAAAGCCGGCGCCCAGTACGGCCATATAAAGCCGCTGCTCGGCTATGGGGCGCCCGGTGGTGAAACGCAGGTCCAGGAAAGGCAGCAGGCAAACGACTATCCAGAACAACGCAAAAAAGCCCTCGCGGCGCCTTTCCCTGAAATAATAGAGAACGAGCGCGGCGAACAGCAGGGGCCCGGCCGCGTCCACGGCGGTTACCAGGCTGCGGTCGGCGTTAAGGCCGAAGGGCAGGAAGACCAGCCGCAGGTACTGCATGGCCGCCAGCAGAACGGCTTTCAGGTCGAAGGCCGGCAATTGCGGGCCGCGGCGCAGGAAGAAGACCACGAAGAACAGGAAAAGGCCCGACAGGGCCAGCATGGGGGCCGTCTTGCGCAAGGCCTCCTTCCAGGGGCGTCCCTGCGCGGCCAGCCAGCCGGCCAGCAGCAGAGGCAGCACCACGGCGCTCTCCTTGCTGAACAGCGCCAGGCCGAAGAAAAGGAAAGCCGCCGCCAGCAGTTTTTTCCCGCCTTCGCCGGCCCATTTCAGGAAGGCCGCGGCCGAGGCGCCGCAGAAGATGAAAAGAAGCAGGTCCGTCATGTTCTTTATCCAGGCGACGGACTCCACGTGTACAGGGTGCAGGGCGAACACCAGCGCCGAAACGAAGGCCTTGTCCCTGTCCTTCAGCAGCAGGAAAGACAGCCAGAAAGCCATGCATACCGCGCCTATGTTGAGGGCGAGGTTCACCCCGTGATAGCCGGCGGGGTTGCGCCCCAAGGCCTTCCACTCCGCCATCAGCAGCAGGGAGCGGGCCGGACGGTAGCGGCTCTCGGCCCCGGGGAAGGACCTCTTCCAGTAGCCGGGGCCCAGCACCGCCCCGGCGTTGGAGACGTTCTGTATCACGTAGTCGCCGGTTATTATGTCCTCGTCGTCCCACATGAAGCCGCCGAACAAGGACGGCAGGTACAGCAGTGCGGAGACCGCGGCGAGTATGATCAGCCTGTTCTTCATGGTCCTAAATTGTAGTAAATCAGCCGCGCCCGGCGCGCGGGGCCTGGCCGCGCAGGGCTTTCAGCCGCCCGCCGGCCAGGGAGCGCGGGTTCAGCCTGAGCGCCCCGGTGAAATTCCTCTCCGCGCAAGGCAGGTCCTTCTTCATCAGGCAGATCTCCCCCAGCGTGTAGAAGGCGGGTTCGAAATAAGGGTAATTGCCGGCCGCCTCGGCGGCCGCGGCCTCAGCCTTGTCCAGCAGGCCCGCCCCGGCGTATATGCGGGCAAGGTTCACCAGCTGGTCCGGGCCGCGCTGCGGCGCCCCGGCCTCCGCCGCCGCCAGGGCTTCCGCCTTGCGCCCGGCGCGCAGATAGCCCTCGGCGGCCAAAAACCTTGCCTCGGCCAGGCCCGGGTCGGCGGCCGCGGCCTTTTCGGCCAGCGAAAGTCCCTCGGCATAAAGTCCCGCGTCCAGCTTCCTGGCCGCCAGGCCCGACATGGCTCTCGCCGAGCGCGGGAAAGAGCGCAGGTCGCTCTCGGCGAGGGCCAGCGGGCTGCGCCAATCCTGGTTGCGCGACCACACCCGCGGCACGAACAACAGCAGCGCCGCCAGCAGCGCGGCCGAACGCAGCCGCGGCAGCCTGGCGAGGGCAAGCCCGGCCGCGGCGCAGAACAGTACGGAAGGCATGTAGACGAAATGCTCCTGCAGGCGGCTGGTCAGCGGCACAAGGCCGGAAACCGGCAGCAGCGACACATGGAACGCCGCCGTGAAGAAAAGCGGCCAGGGTCCGCGCCGCGCCGCACGCGCGGCCAGCGCCAGGCAGGCCGCCAGCGCCGCCCAGCACAGCGCCAGCCGGGCCGGGGAGAAGAAACCGGCCTCCGGCAGCAGCCTGTCTATCTCCGGGCTGAGCGCCGATGGCCATAACAGCAGTTTCACATAATATACGGCCAGGGCCGGGAAACCGGCGGCGGCCTTAAGCGCCGCCGGCCAGGAAAAAGCGAAGGCCCCCTCCGCCATCACATTGTCGAGGAAAGCCTGTCCCGGGCGGAAATAGACCACCCGCCATACGGCGAAAGCCGCCGCCGCGGCTATCATGCCGGCATGGAAGCCGGCCTCCTTCTTAAGAGTTCCCCGCGCCGCAGCATAAAGCGCGAGCACAAGGGGAAAAGCCAGGGCCATCTCCTTGGACAGCACCGCCAGCGCGAAGCCGGCCGCGCAGAGGGCTCGGCGGCCGTCCAGCCAGGCCAGGAAAGCGGCCAGCAGGAAGAAGAGAGCCTGTATGTCGCATTGGCCGTTCGAGATATAGTTCAGCGCCTCGGTATGCGCCGGGTGCAGCAGGAACAGGGCCGCGGCGGCGGCCGCGGCGAAAGGCGCACCGCCCAGCCGCAGCACTATCAGGAAAAGCAGGACCGCATTGGCCGCGTGCAGCAGCAGGTTGAAGAACCGCCAGGCGGCGGGGTTGAGCCCCCATAGCCTGTATTCGGCGAAACGCGCCGCGGTTACTGCAGGCCGGTAAGCCACCGCGCCGCTGAGCAGGAAATACTCGGCGGAGAATAATTTGGCCGGGGCCGGCGAGCGTACGAAGTCGTTATCGGCTATATGCGGTATATCGTCGCGCAGGAAGGGATTCCCCAGCGAATTGGAATAGGCGGCGAAGAAAAGGAAGAAGGCCGCCGCCAGCAGCGGCCCGCCCTTGATAAGTTCCCGCAGTTCTCTCATATCGCGTCCAGTATTGTATTAAATCCCCGGCCTTCGCAAGAGCCTCGGCAGTAAAGGCCGGCCGCCGGAGAGCAGCAGCCAGGCCGCCGCCAGCAGTGCGGCCACTGAAACGGCGAGCCCGGCCAGGAACCAGCGCGGCCGGTAACTAAGCCGCAGCGGGCCCGGGTTGCCGGGGCGCAATGAGAGCAGCCCGCCGTAGTTCTCCACCCGGCCGCCTTCGCTGCTCCACCCTTCGGCATAGTTCTGGTTTATAACCACGCGGCCGCAGGCCCGCCAGCCTTCCCCAAGCCTGACGCTGTTGGCGGAAATGTCCCAGGAGGCGCCGGGGCCGGGCGACGTGCCGGCGCAATACACCTCGCCTTTATAGGCCGGGTTAGGGAGAAGGCCTTTCCCCGGCGAAAGTTCATAGCGGGGTTCCGCTGCGGCAGGAAGCCTGATAGCCCCGTACCAGTTGAGGGTGCCCACGTTCTGAGCCGCGTTGAAATACATCTGCGCGCCGCCGTTGCCCGCGGCCGGGTCCAGCTTCACCTGGAAAAAGACATTTCCCGGCGGCAGCGGCGGCCTGGAAGCGCTGAACATGGCGGCGGCCTTGGGCGCGGTGAAGATCAGCAGCGGGAGCAGCGCCGCCGCGGCCGCGGCCGACCGGACGGCGGCGGCCGGCCCGCGCCGGAGTCCGCGCAGCGGCAGTTCGAGGGCGCAGGGCATGACGGCGCAGGCGCAGAACACCAGGAAGAAGTCGAAATATTTATGAGGCTGTGAAATGGAATTGAAGAAAGGAAAGGACCACAAAACCCGGAAGAGGTCCAGCGGCGAGGAGGGACCGGCCCAGAGAACCGCGAACACGGCGCCCAGCAGCAGCCATACCGCGTTGCGCCTGAAGCAGGCCAGGGCCGGGACCGAGAGCAGCAGCGCCCCGGGGATGCCGATGTAAAGCGAGACCGATCGCTCCGCCGTGCCCGGCAGCAGGGCGCCGCGCGCGAGGTCCGCAAAACCGAAAGAGAATACCGAGGAATAACCCGCCCCGTGGCTGTCGATATGCGGCATGAGCAGGGACCCCTTTTCGGCGAACAAGGCGCCCACCTGCGCGAATTTCACCGCGCCGATAAGGAAAGCGAAAGCCCCCAGCGCCGCGAACCGCAGCGAAGGCTTGATATCCCATGCCTGCCCGCCCGCGCGGCGAGCGAACCCTTCGGCTATGAAATAGAGGAACAGGAACAACAGCAGGCAGAACAGCGTCATCTTGCCGTCCATGCCTACAGCCGCCAGGGCAATTGCGCCCAAGGCCAGGCCTGCCGGCTTCCCGTCCACCGCCCAGGAACGCGCCGACAGTATAATGCCAGGCAGCAGGAAATAGTAGAGTTCGTTGACGTTGCCGCTGTAAAGGCGCGTCACGAACCAGCCGGAAAGGCCGTAGGCCAGCGCCCCGAAAGCCGCCGGGCCGCGGCCGTAACGGCACAAACGCCGCAGCATCAGGTACATGGATGAAAAACCGGCCGCCAGTATGAAAAGCGCTATGAGCTTAAGCCCGGCTATCTCGCCGAAAAGCACGGTAAAG
>CALMZU010000103.1 GCA_937870775.1 uncultured Elusimicrobia bacterium | reverse complement strand
GGATAGGCGATGGCGCGCTGCGGGAGTGCTTCGGTAAAATCTGAGGCTTCCGGTGCATCCTGAACATATAACCTGCGTGGCCTGCGGCCCCGATAATAAGTACGGGCTGCACCTCGCTTTTGCGCCGGCCGGACCCGGCTTCGTCCAGGGGGCCGTTTTCTGCAGGAAAGAACTTACGGGCTACGATGGACTTTTACAGGGCGGGGTGGCGGCCATGATGCTGGACAGTGCCATGGCCAACTGCCTTTTCAGTTCAGGCGTTACGGCGTTTACCGCCGAGATGAGCCTTAAATACCATGCCCCGGTGCTGATTGGGCGGGCGGCTGTACTAAAAGCATGGATAGAAAAGGATTATTCTCCGCTTTACCTGATGAGATCTGAACTGTTGCAGGACGGCGTGCTTAAGGTGGAGGCCGGGGCCAAGTTCATGCGGAAGTCCTAGTAAGATTGCGGTGCTTGCGCTTGTCGCGTATGTTTTGATATAATTGAGAATAATTCTCAATTACTATGACTGGATGCAAAAAACATAATCCCGACTGCTGCTGCGGACGCATCCGCGGCTTTGTACGCCGGATCACTCCCGCCAGACACGCGGTCATTGACGCCTTGAGCGCCAAAGGCGAGCACTTGACGGCAGAGGAGGCTGTCAAGGCCGCCTCACGCCGCTATCCCAACCTCGGCCTGGCCACGGTTTACCGCACTCTTGAACTGCTTACCGAACTAGGGGTGGTCACAAAGTTCGATACTGGTGAGGATAAGGCAAGGTATGAACTGGCCGCCGGGCCTGGCGCGAAGAAGCATCACCACCACCTGGTGTGTACGTCCTGTCGGCGCATCGTTGACTACGAGGACTTCGTAGACGATGAAATGGAACTGCTGCGCCGGACGGAAGCGGGGCTTAGCCGGAAGTACGGTTTCCGTATAAGCGGGCACGTGATACAGTTCTACGGGTTGTGCCGGGATTGCGCTGCGTAATTTTTTTAAAGTCTATTGAGAACGGTTCTCAATCAATGCAGGAGGAAAAAATGAAGATAGGCATTACGCTCAACGACGGACAGGGTATGGACAGCGAGGTCTGCGCCAATTTTGGGCAGTGCTCGCACTTCCTTATCGTGGACGTGGCCGACGGGAAGGTGAAGGATTCGAAGGTGGTTGCCAATACCGCGGTTCACGGCGGCGGCGGCTGCCAGGCCGTCGGCGAGATACTGAAGTACGGCATAACCCACGTTATAGCGGGCGGTATGGGTATGGGCGCGCAGAACAAGTTCGCGGCCGCCAATGTGCCGATATTCGGTTTTGCCGGTAAGGCCGGGGACGCTGTGAAGGCCCTGCTTTCCAGTAAACTGGCCGGCGGTATAGAGCCGTGCAAGGACCATGGCCATGACGGGGAGTGCGCCCACTAAATGAGGCTCGCGGTAGCCAGCGGGAAAGGCGGCACCGGGAAGACCAGCCTGGCCTGCGCCCTTGCGCGGGCGCTGGGGCCCGGCGCCGCCCTGCTGGACTGCGACGTGGAGGAGCCGGACTGCGCTCTGTTCATAAAGCCGCGTATTGAGCACGAGGCCGAATTCACCGTGCCGGTACCCGCTATAGACGCGGCCAAATGCGACGGGTGCGGGCGCTGCGCCGAAACGTGCGTCTACAACGCCATAAAGATCTTTACCGGCAAGCCTTTCCTGTTCGGACACATGTGCCACAGCTGCGGCGGCTGCGCGCTGGCCTGTCCGCGTAAAGCCATAAGCGAAGTTCAGCGGATTTCCGGCAAGGTGCGGCATGGCCGGGCCGGGGACTTGTATTTCGCGGACGGCCTGATGTCCGTAGGCGAAGCCAGCCCGGTGCGCCTTATAAAAGCGGTTAAACGGGCCGCCCCTCCGGCGCGCCACGTGATAATAGATTGCCCGCCTGGCACATCTTGCCCTATGATAGCCGCCGTTGCCGGGGCTAATTTCTGCCTTCTTGTGAGCGAACCCACGCCCTTCGGTCTCTGCGACCTGAAACTGGCCGTGGAAACCCTTGAGAAGATAAGCGTTCCACATGCCCTGGTGATCAACCGCAGCGACCTTGGCGACGGGGAAATGGAGGCTTGGTGCTCCTCCAAAGGCATAAAGATACTCCTGAAAATCCCGTTCGACAGGGAAATCGCTGCGGCTTACTCGCGCGGCGAAACGCTGCTGGACGCCAGGCCGGAGTACCGTGAAAAACTCCTGGCGCTGTTCAGCGCCCTGCCGGGGGGAGCCGCATGAAGCAGGTGCTCATACTAAGCGGTAAAGGCGGTACCGGCAAGACCACCGTGGCCGGAGTTTTCTCCAGGCTGGCGGCGGCCTGCGTTACTGCGGACTGCGACGTGGACGCTGCCGATCTGCACATCATACTGTCACCTGAACTGTCCGAAAGGAAAAAATATTACGGCGGCAAGAAAGCCGCGATCGACGCGGCAAAATGCGTCTCTTGCGGGCGCTGCCGCGAAGTATGCCGTTTCGAGGCCGTCTCGGCCGAGCCTTACACCATAGACCCGCATTCCTGCGATGGCTGCGGCGTCTGTGCGTGGAACTGCCCGGCCGGCGCCGTGACTTTTAAAGAAATCCTCAGCGGCACCTGGATGGTTTCATCTTCGCGCTTCGGCGTTTTCGCCGGGGCAAGGCTGGAACCCGCCGAGGAGAATTCCGGCAAGCTGGTGGCGACCCTTAAGACCGAGGCCGGAAAGGCCGCCGAAGCCGCCGGCGCGAAGTATCTTATACTGGACGGGTCGCCCGGAATAGGCTGCCCGGTGCTGGCCTCGCTGGGCGGCGTCAGCGCCGTAGTAATAGTGGCCGAGCCCACCGTGTCCGGCAGACACGATTTCATACGGCTCGCCGAACTGCTGAAACAGCAGGGCCTTAAAGGTTTCCTGCTGGTGAACAAATACGATCTTAACCTGGAAGAGACCGGAAGGCTTGAAGCTGCCGCCGCCGGTTTCGGCTTCGGACTGCTTGGCCGCGTGGCGTTCGACGCAGGCGTAATAAAGGCGCTGTTGGCCCGGCGGACTCTCGGGGAAGCCGCGGCGTGCCCGGCCGCCGGGGACGTAGAAGCGGCATGGAGCCGCCTGCGCGCGGAACTGGAGAAATAATATGGAAGAACGGAAAATGGCGCTGGAAGACGCGGTTAAAACGTACCGTGGCCGCCTCGAGAGCTGTTCATGCTCTTCGAGCGTTACCGGGCCCTGCGGCGACACGATGGAGTTCTATATCAACATAAAAGACGACAAGGTGTCGGAGATCCGCTATTTCTCCACCGGCTGCGGCGTGACCAACGCTTGCGGCGCCATTGCCGCCTTCTACGCTGACCAGCGCCCGTTGCGTGAAGCGCTTTTCGTTTCGCCCGGCCTGATAACCAAGACTCTCGGCATCGTCCCCGACGACCATAAACATTGCCCTGTGCTGACGGCCAGCTCTTTTTATAAAGCCCTCGGGGAATACCTGGTAAGGAACTGACCCGTGATGCTACTGGCCTTAAGCCTGGCTGGCAGCGTGCTGGGCGTGCTGGTGGCTGCCATTTTCCTGGCGCTGCCTGAGCGCGGGCGCAGCGGCCTTCTGCCGGCGCTGGTAAGTTACGCTACCGGGACCCTGCTTGGAGCGGCTTTTCTCGGTCTTCTGCCTAAAGCCCTTTCCGCCGCGCCGCCCGCGCCGGTGATGGCTGCCGCGCTCGGGGGTATTTTTCTCTTCCTCGGCTTGGAAAAGACGCTGCTGTGGCGGCATTGTCACAATGAGCATTGCGACCTGCATTCTTCGGCAGGGACCATGATAGTCATAGGCGACGCCTTGCATAATTTTATGGATGGGGTGCTTATAGGTTCCGCTTTGCTTGTATCGCCAGCACTGGCTTTTAGCTCTACGCTGGCCGTAGTGGCCCACGAAATACCGCAGGAGACCGGTGATTTTGCAATAATGCTCTCCGCCGGCTGGTCCCGTGAGAAAGCCTTGTGGGCGAATATTATCTCCTCTTTGGCTACACTGCCCGGCGCGTTTGCGGCCTATTACGCGCTGGGCTGTTTTAAAGCGGCGCTGCCGTACGTAATGGCGGTTTCGGCCGCGAGCTTTATTTATATAGCCCTGGCGGACCTGATCCCCGCCGCGCACCGCACTCCGCGCGCCTCCGGCCCGGTGTCGCAGTTCCTGCTGGGGCTGGCCGGGGTGGGCACAATAGCGATCTTTGTTTTTCGTT
>CALMZU010000102.1 GCA_937870775.1 uncultured Elusimicrobia bacterium | reverse complement strand
TCTGGGAGCCGGGGGGATTCGATAAGAAACGCCCGGAAGAAGCGATACGCCTGCTCGTCGCGCGGTCGAAGGCCGCCGATTCCTGGATAGTTGAAGGCGTATTCGGGGAATTAGCAGGGCTTTACATGGACCAGGCAGATCTCTTCGTCTGGCTGGACCTGGATTGGCCCCTCTGCCGGGAGAGGCTCCTGGCCAGGGGGTCTGAATCCAAAAAGCATATGTCCCGCGAGCAGTCGGAGGAAGGCCTGAAGAAATTGGTCGACTGGGCTTCCCGGTATTATGAGAGGACGGATCAGCGTTCGCACGACGGACACGAACAAATGTTCACGAATTTCCGCGGGCATAAGCTGCATGTCAGAGCGAAAGATCAACTGGCGGCTCTGCTGTCCAGCCGCGAAAGAGCATGAATCCTTGTGCACATTCCTCGTCGGCTGGAGCGCGGAACGTACTGACAAGACTTTCCCTGAGATGTTGCGCTGCCGCTTGGCGAGTCGTCCGCGGGTGGCGCTAAAAGTTGAAGCCTATCTTGGCCGAGGCTTCGGGGATGGCCCGCAGCTTAAAAGTTTTCGAGACGAATTCAACGTCCCTGTCGCCGCCGACGGGGAAATGCACGGCCGCCCAGGGGTTGATGTAGAAGTGGTCGCTGAGGCGGAACGTGTACCCGCCGCCTAAAGTGAAGATGCCGGTGCGGTAGCTCCTTTTGAGGCCGCTGGACTTTTCCTTCACCGAGCCGTCCCAGGTCTCGTAGCCGGGGCCTATCCACCAGCCCTTAAAGCCTTCCTTTAAATAGTAGTCCACGATATAGGCGTTCACGTACATGGTGTTGTGCGTGAACCCACGCTGCGTCGCGAAGCCCGGCGTCGTTATCCCCGTAAGCACGAAGCGCGCGCGCCAGTGCCCGTAGCCGCCCACCACGGAGGAATAATAACCGCTGTTGGCGAAGGGGACGAAGTCCAGCTCGGTGCCGGCCATCCAGGTCTTGGGCGTTTTGCTTTCCGCGGCGCTGGCCGCCGCGCACTGGCAAGCCAGCAGAGCAGTTAGAAGTAAGAGCTTTTTCATATTCTTCGGAGCAGCGTTCGGTTCAGAAATCCAGCAGTTTGATCACGCGGCTCTCCACCAGGAACATGGCCGAGTTGGCGGTCTTCTCCCGCACGGCGT
>CALMZU010000101.1 GCA_937870775.1 uncultured Elusimicrobia bacterium | reverse complement strand
ATCTTGCCTTCGCCGCCCTGGGACATGCGTATCTGCGCCACGGAGGTCTTGCGGCGGCCGGTGGCCAGTATGAGATTCTTGTTTTCCATGTTTTCTGTTTCCTCTTATCTTACTTCGCGGCCTTGGCGGCTTTGAACTGGGTCTGCGCGCCGGTGAAGAGGCGCAGGCGCTTGAGGCGCTTGTCGCGCATCTTGTTGTCGTCGAGCATGCGCTTGACGGCCAGCTCGAGCACCTTCGTGGAGTCCTGTTCCATCTGGCGCTTGTACGGGATGGTCTTCAGGCCGTTGGCGTAGCCGGAGTGGCGCCAGTAGAACTTATCCTCGGCCTTGTTGCCGGTGATGCGGAGCTTGTCCGTGTTGGTCACTACAACGAAATCGCCGCAGTCGGTCTGGGGGGCGAAGTCGCGCTTGTGCTTGCCCATCAGGAGGACCGCTATCTTCGTCGAGAGACGGCCCAGGACCTGGTCGGAAGCGTCGAGGAAATGCCATTTCCTGGTTTTTTCGGCCGTGTCGGCTTTGGGCAAAGTGGTTTTCTGTGTCATAGTTCGATTATCATACCAAATTCCGCGGTTTTATGCAAAGGGCGCTCAGCGGCCCAGCTTCACCGCCGGTCCTCCGGGGGTGCCGTCCCACACCTTGCCGTTCTCGCAGTAGCGGTGTTTCTTGTTGCCGCTGCCGAAAAAGCCGGAGTAGCCGGCGGAGGGGTCGTAGGCCTGGTTGTTGCGGTAGCCCGCGATGTAGCTGGGCAGCACCAGGTTCTCCTTGGTAGCGCAAAGGGCCTGGTCGCTGAAGCACATCAGGTAGCGCAGGCGCCGCCCGTCGAAGATCTTCTGCATGTTCACCGGGTAGTCCATCATGACGTCCTCGGTGCAGGTGGTGGCGGTGAGCAGCCACAGGAATTCCGGCTCGGAGATCTCCTGGTAGCCCCTGGCTGCGAGGGCGGCTATCTTGCCCTCGGCCTCCTTGGAGGCTTTCGCCTGCGGGGATTCGGGCACGGGGTCGTAGGGCATCAGCCATTTCTTGCTGCCCGGCACGGCCTTGCGCCACAGCGCCTCGCCCTCGCGGGTCAGCCGGCCGGTCTTGTCGAACAGCGCCGCGCCGCTTTCGTCGCGCAGCTGGAAGATCTCCCGCATGCCCACGCCTTCCTTCTCGAAGAAGCGCACCGCGTCGCGCGTGGCCAGCGAGACGTACGTCTTGTAGCCCAGGCCGGTCATCAGCACCCGGGTGCCGTCCTTCTCCTCGCGCTCGACGGAAAGGCCGCGCATCGTCGGGGCCTTGGCCCTGAGATAATCTATACCGCCGCCGGTCTCCGCGGCCCTTATATCCTTGAAGAGGGCCAGGTCCTCGGGCAGGGCGGAGGCCTTCTTGTCGTCCACGGCGAAGCGGGCCTTCAGCTCGGCGAGCACCTGCTCGTCGGTAAGGGCGGAGGACCTCATCTGCTCCCGGCGCAGGCGGGCCTTCTCGTTGCCGGGGTCGGCCTTGAGCAGTTCCTCGTAGGTGGCCAGCGCGCCCGTCGTGTCGGAGCGGGCCTCCTGCGCGGAGGCAAGGCCCTTCAGCGCGTCCACGTCGCGCGGCGAGGCGGCCAGCGCCAGCCGGTACTGCGCCTCGGCGCGGGCCGGGTCGGAGAGCTTCATCCAGGTGTCGCCGGCCTTGGCGCGGCAGAAAGCGGCCATGCGCTTGTCGCCGGCGTAGAGCCCGGCGGCTCGCTCGTACTCGGCCACGCCGTCCTCGTACCTGCCGAGGCGCACCATGATCGGCGCGCGCTCGGCGGCGAGCGCCGCGTCGGAGGGCGCCAGCTTCAGGCAGCCTTCGCTTATCTCCAGCGCCTCGCCGAGATTGTCCTTTAAATATTCTTCCTTGACCCTGGCCGCGCAGTCGTCGGCCTTCTGCCTGCGGGAGGGGGAGAGTTCGGCGCTTGCGGCGGCGGGGGCGGCTGCGGTCTTCCGGACGGCTGGTTTAGCCCTGCTCCTGTCCGCGCATCTTTTCTGTCCGGCCTTCATCAGCGCCTTGTAGTAGCCGGCGTCGAGGCTGGAAGACCTGGCGGTCAGCGCCAGGCCCTTGGCGTACCAGGCGGAGGCGCGCGCGGTGTCGCCGCGGTTCTCCAGGGCCCTGGCCAGGTTGTAGCGCGCCTGGTAACTTTCCGGCGCTATCTCCACGCCCTGCTCCAGGGTCTCGGCCGCCTTGCGCGGGCTGCCTGCCGCGGCGTAGGTGAAGCCCAGCTCGCGGTAGACCGGGTAGGCAGTGGGGTCCAGCTCCAGCGCTTTCTTGCAGTTGGAGACGGCCTCCTGCGCCTTGCCGGAGACTCTCTGCGATTTGCATATGCCGAGGTACCAGGCGTAATCCTCGTCCTTAGCCGCCAGCATCCTGGCCGCGTAGGAGGCAAGGAAAGCCGAGTCGCGCGAGCGCCGCTCCGGCAGGAGCTCGACGGCGTAAAGGTAAAGTTCCCTGTCCGGCGCGGGGTCCTTCAGCGCCTCTATCGTTATGGCCAGCGCCCTGGCCTCGGAGCCCGAAGCCGCGGTTTCCCTGGCCCGCTGCAGCGCCCCGGCGTCGGCGGCGCGGCAGGGCGCGGCCAGGCCCGCCGCGGCGAGCAGTACAGCTGCGCTTTCTTTTATCGTCATAAATCCTCGCGGCCCCCGCCGCGCGCCCCCCGGGCGCCCTAGCGGGCGGCCCGCAGTATCCTGGGAAGGGTCACGCCGCGCTGGGCCTGGTACTTGCCCTTGCGGTCCCTGTAAGAGGTCTCGCAGACCTTGTCGGTCTCGAGGAAAACCAGCTGGGCTATGCCCTCGTTGGAGTAGATCTTGGCCGGCAGCGGCGTGGTGTTGGAGATCTCCAGCGTCAGGTGGCCTTCCCATTCCGGCTCCAGCGGGGTGATGTTGACCACTATGCCGCAGCGCGCGTAGGTGCTCTTGCCTATGCACAGCCCTATCACGCTGCGGGGTATCCTGAAATATTCCACGGAGCGGGCCAGCGCGAAAGAGTGCGCCGGCACTATGCAGTACGGGGCCTTGATGTCGACGAACGACTTGTCGTCGAAGGCCTTGGGGTCCACGACGCAGTTGTGCACGTCGGTGAAAACCTTGTACTCGTCGGAGACGCGGATGTCGTAGCCGTACGAGGAGAGGCCGTACGACACCTTCCCTTTGGCTACCAGCCCCTCGACGAACGGGGCGATCATCTTTTCCTTGCGGCACTTCTCGCGTATCCAGGCGTCAGATTTCAGCATAGTCTCTCCAGGCTTTGAAAATGGCTTTTACCTTCCCGCCGGCGCCAAGTTTAACCTTCCCGTCCTTCACGCGGAAGCCGTTGCGTTCCATCTTGAACAGCAGCTCCCGGTAGACGGCGGACATCACCAGCGCGGGGGCGAGGCGGCGCTTCTGCCCGCGGGCGGCCAGGGCCAGCGCCCCGGCGTAAAGCTCGCGCGCGCGGGCCGCCTCGAATTCCATCAATTCTATAAAATCGGGAGTGTATTGGGAACCCGCGGCCAGGTCCGACGGGCGGCAGCGGAAGCGGGCCAGGTCCTCCTGCGGTATGTAGACCCGCCCCGCGGCGAGGTCCTCCGAGACGTCGCGGATTATGTTCGTGAGCTGTACCGCGTAGCCCATGCGCCGCGCCAGCAGCGGGGCGTTCTCGTCGTCGTAGCCGAAGATGGCCAGGCAGGCCAGGCCTACCGCGGAGGCCACGCCGTACATGTAGCGCTCCAGTTCCGCGTAGGTGGCGTACGAGCTCTTCGAGAGGTCCATCGCCACGCCGTCGATCACCAGCGTGAAATGCTCCGGTTTGAGCGGGAATTCCTTCGCCGCTCCGGCCAGCGCCGACTCGAGGGGGGAAAGTGAGGGCCCGCCGGAGAAGATCCTTTCCACGGCGGCACGCCACAGCGCGAGCCCCGCCTCCTTGTCGGAGGCGGGCACGCCGGGCTCGTCGACGATGTCGTCGACGGCGCGGGCGAAGCCGTAATAGGCGGACAGGGCCCGCCGCTGGGCGGGCCTCAGAAAGAAGAAAGCGGGCCTGAACGAGGAGCCCGCTTCGTAAGTGACAGGTTCTTCCATGCTGTGCCGGGGGAGCCGGGCTCCCCCGAAGGTCATATGGTCCCGAGGTACTTTACGAACCTGTCCCAGCCGGTGGCCTTCTCGAAGGCCAGCCTGGAATAGGTCGGGTAGTACTCTATCAGGTTCCCGGGCTTGCCGGGGATCTGCAGCGCGATGCCGTGGGTGTTGGAGTATTCCTTGCCGGTGCGGTCCTTGCCCACCCAGACGTTGCTGATCGTGAGGCTGTCCGCGATGTAGGACTTCAGTTCCTCGCCGGCTTTCGCCAGACCGGCGGCGCCGGGCAGCGAGGCGTCGGCGTTGCGGCCGGCCAGCTCCACGAAATTGTACAGGTCGCCGTAGAAGGAGATGCTCTTGTCGGGGTCGGTGGTCTCGTCGCCCACCTCGAAGCGCAGCACGCCTTCCTTGGCCTTGGCCAGCGCGGCCTTGTCGCCGGCGGCCATAGCCAGCTCGTACCAGGCCTTGGTCCTCGCCGCCAGCCCGGGCAGGGCCGAGGCGCGTATGGCCGAAAGCTGGGTGCCGTATTTGGTCTTGTCCAGCATGTCGACGAACTCGGGACGGGAGTACATCTCGCGGAAGGTCTCGGTCATCATCACGCCGGCGGCCTCGGGGCCGGACGCGGGTTTCTCCTCCAGCCTGGAGAGGAAGTCCTCCCAGTTGAGGCTGGCCAGCTGTATGACCTCTTCGGAGCCGACTATCACCTGCGCGGCGTCCTTGATCTCGTAGGCCACCTCGGCCATCTGCATGAAGCAGGCCATGGAGACGTACATGTCTACCTTGCCGCCTTCCTTGAAGATCTTGCCCATGTCCAGGGCCGAGATGTAGTTGCCGGTGACGAAATCGTGCGAGATGGACCTGGAGTACGACGCAGCCGCGGGCTTGCCGGGCTTGACGGGGTCTATCCAGCCCCAGCCGTGGTCCCAGATGACGAACAGGTATTTCTTAGCCGGGTACTCGGTCCTGGCCCATTTCAGGAAGGCCGCGGCCTCTTTCCAGTCGCCCATGTCGGGGTCGCCGAGGTCGGCCAGCAGCGTCGAGGCGACGTGGTCCTTGTCGGAGTCCTTCGTCACGTAGTAGCGGCGAACGCCGGACCAGTCGCCGTCGGCGGTGGTGTCGTTGTCCAGGCCTTTCGAGCGGCCTATCTCGGCCACTATGGCCACTTTGTCGGTGGAACCCAGCGTTTCGAAGCGGTTCAGGTCGGCGAGGGCGAAAGGCTCTATGTTGCTCTTGCCGTTCATGTAGACCATCACGGTCCATTCGCGCTGCTGTTTACGCGAGGGGGCGGGGGCCTGGGCCGCCGCGGCGGCGGCTTCCGGGCCGGCCTGCGCGGAGAGGGAATCCAAAGCGGGACCGGCTGCGGCGGAGGATGCCAGCAAGTATGAGAGTATCGGGATCAGCATGACGGCTCCTGTTCTCTTTTCTGCTCGTACGCCTTTACGGAAAGATTAACTAAAAACGCGCGCGTAATCAAGTCAAAAAAAGTTCAAGCGCCTATGGTCCTGGCGCGGTCCTGCGCCAGCGCCTCGAAATAGGCCGGCAGGTCCTCGCCGTTGGCGGCGGTCTTGTAGACCTTGCCCAGCGGGAACACGAAGGTCTTCCACGGGGTCTGCATGGACCAGCCGCCGTCGTCCCCGTCGGTGTTGTACCAGGCGGCCTTGAACTCCTTCGCCAGTATGGCGGCCAGCAGGTGGCCGTAGCAGCGCAGCAGTTTCCAGCCGTCTGCCGTAGGCGGTATGCCCTGCTTGAAATTGTTCCGCAGCGCCAGCTGTATCTTGATGATGCCGGCGCGGCCGATCTCTATGCCGGAGGTCTCGGCGAGCGAGGAGGCGAGGATGATCATCCTCTTGTGCTCGGTCTGCGCGTCGGCCAGCCTTTCCGGGTGGCTCATCGCGCGGGCCTTAACGGCCGCCAGCCCGCAGGGGAGCGGCGCCGTTTCGCTCAGTTTGTCGCCTATCCAGGCCGAGTACTTGGCCAGCCAGCCGGGCTCGGGCAGGTTCTCCTGCCACAGCAGCTTCCAGACGCGCTGCACCGGGTAGGTCACCAGTTTCGCGTTCGGGCGCTCGAAGATCATGGGCCAGCCCCATGGGTCGAACTCCGTGAGCTTGAGCAGCCGGCCCTTGTTGCGTTCCTGCAGGAAATAGCAGACGAAGGCTGCCGTGTCCTTGACCCTTTCCAGGTTGGCCTGCGGCGCTTCCTTGTTCTTTATGAAAGCCAGCCTGAGGCGCTTCTCCGCTTCCTCGAGGCCGTCGAGGTTGAAGTAGACCTTCCTGCCCAGTTCGTCCTCGAGGTCGGAAGCCAGCTTGAAAGCCCGGGAGATGAAATTGTCCTGCCGGCTTTCCTCCTCGGTGGGAGCGCCGGGCGCGGTGAAGACGTCCTGCATGGTCTCGAACTTTATCGCTTCCCGCGGCGGTTCCGCCGGCGCGGGAGCGGCGGCGGCCTGGTGCCTGGCCGAAATTACGGGGGATACGGGCTGCGCCGGGGCCAGCGACGAGATCTGCGTTTCCGGTACGTCGTCGGGGACCGCCATGTTCATCAGCTGCAGTCCGGCGGCCGCGGCGGGCGGGATGGACGGCGGCTGTACGGGAGCCGGCGCCGGGACCGGAGCGGGGGAAGAGCCGACGAGGACCGGGCACCCCGGATCCG
>CALMZU010000100.1 GCA_937870775.1 uncultured Elusimicrobia bacterium | reverse complement strand
CCTGGGGAACTCGGCCTTCAGGTACTTGTTGCCTTCCAGCTGCACGCGGCCCTGGTCGGGGCCCATGCCGCGGGGCGCGCCCTCGCCGTAGCCGGCGTAGATGCTGTCCACCACGTTCATGCCCTCGGTAACCTTGCCGAAGGGCGAGAAGCCCATGCTGTCGAGCTGGGAGTTGTCGCCGAAGTTGATGAAGAGCTGGGTGGTGCGGGTGTCGGGGCCGGCCATCGCGTAGGTGATGTAGCCGCGGGCGTTGCTCTGCTTCACGGGGTCGTCCTGTATGCGGGCCGGGCGCCAGGCGGCGGAGACCTCGGGGTCGCCGTGTATGCCGAACTGCATCATGAAGCCGCTGATCACGCGGAAGAAGGCCACGTCGGTGAAATAGCCGTTCTTCACGAGGTTGTAGAAGCGGTCGGCGCCGAGCGGGGCCCAGGCGCGGGTAACTTCCACCGTGAAGTCGCCCTTCGTGGTGCTGAACTTCACCTTGAAGGTCTCGGGGGCCTTTTCAACGGCCTTGGAGGGGTTCTTGAGTATTTCCATATTAGGGTTCGTCTCCTGTATCTGGTTTACGGAGGCCTGGGGCTCCTGAACGGGGGCCGCCTCCTGGGCTTTCGGGGCGCAGGACGCCGCGAATACCGACGCCGTGAGTATCAGCGCTAATCTGCTTTTCATTATAGGGACCTCCTGCGGGTGGTTCACTTTCGCGAGATAAATATTATAATAAATGCGGAAGGGTTTTAGGAGGAGACATGGAATTCAAGATACAGGCAGTTTACGCCGGCGACGGACAGGTGGAACTGGTCCACGGCCTCACCGGCACCAGGATCATGACCGACCTGCCGCTGGACAACGGCGGCAAGGGCCGCTGCTTCTCTCCCACCGATCTCGCGGCGGCCGCGCTGGCCTCCTGCGTGCTGACCATAATGGCCAAGGTGGCGGCGCGCGACGGCATACGTTTCGAGGGTACCACCTTCGAGATAGAGAAGCATATGAGCGAAAGCCCGCGCCGCATAGGCCGCTTCACCGGCTGGGTAAAACTGCCGGAAGGGCTCACCGAGAAGCAGCGCGCCAAGCTGGCCGCCTGCGTGGACGCCTGCCCAGTGGGGCGCAGCCTGCATCCCGACGTGAAACTGGATTTCAAGTTCCTTTAAGGGACTGAAAAGAAAGGGGGAGGGGAAATGAAAAGAACGCTGATAGCCGCCTGCGCGCTGGCCATGCTGGCCGGCGCCGCCACGGCGGCGGAAAAGAAAACGGCCCCGGCCAAGCCGGAAGCCAGCCTGCTGGAGATGCTGCAGACGTCCTACAACGGCGAGACCAACGCGAAAGCCCGCTACGAGGCCTTCGCCGTCAAGGCGCAGCAGGAGGGGTACCTCGGCGCGGCTTCGCTGTTCCGCGCGGCCGCCATGTCCGAAGGCCTGCACGCGGCCAAGCACGCCAAGGTGATAGAGTCGCTGGGTGCGGTGCCCAAGGCCGACCTGAAGGCTCCCGTCGTGAAGACCACGAAGGAGAACCTGAAGGAGGCCATGGACGGCGAGAACCACGAGGCCAAGCAGATGTACCCGGCCTTCGCGGCCAAGGCCCAGGCCGAGAAGAACAACGCCGCGATGTACAGCTTCAAGGGGGCCATGGCCGCCGAGAAGATGCACGCGCAGTACTACGCCAAGGCGCTCAAGGACCTGAACGGCTGGAAGGCCGCGAAGAAGTTCCTGGTCTGCCAGGTATGCGGTTACACGACGATGGACCTGAAGCTGAAGGTCTGCCCCGTCTGCGCCGCCCCGCGGGAGAAGTTCACCGAGGTGCAGTAACCTTAAAGCCGGCGCGGGCTGTTCCCGCGCCGGCGTTCATTATGAAAAGATTCACGCTGGTCCTGTTCCCGCTGGCCGCAGCCGCCGCCCTGGCCGCCTGGTATTCCAACAGCGCCACGGCCCCGGCCGGCAGCCTTTTCTCCGACGGTCCCGGCCTGCTGCTGGCCTTCGGCCGGCTGGCAGGCATAACCGGCGCGCTGGGCGTACTGGCCCAGTTGCTGCTGGTGTCAAGGGCCTCGTGGCTGGAGCCCTTCGTCGGGCTGGACCGGCTTACCCGCTGGCACCACGTTTTCGGTTTAGTGGTACCGCTGGCGCTGCTGGTACACCCGCCGCTCATAGTCTGGCACCACGCCCTGCAGAACGGTTCCGGCTTCATAGCCCAGTATCTCGACGTACTGCGCTGGGAGGACGTACTGGCCGCGGCCGCCGGCGAAGCCCTGATACTGCTGGCCGTGTTCCTGTCGCTGCCTTTTACCCGACGGCGGCTGGGTTACGAGACCTGGCATACGGTGCACCTGGGCGCCTATATAGGCCTGGCCCTTTCCATAGGCCACCAGCTGGAGCTGGGCGGCGACATCAACGCCGAGAGCCGGCTTTTCGCCGGGGACTGGTACCTGATACTTTCTTTCGTGACCGCGAACCTGCTGTGGTTCAGGCTGCTCAAGCCGCTGTGGCTGTACAGGCGCCACCGCTTTACCGTGGCCGCCACCCGCATGGAGACCGACAGCGTGATGTCGGTGCAGCTGGAGGGCAGGGAACTGGATAATTTCAGCGTCGAGGCCGGCCAGTTCGCGCTGCTGCGCTTCTGGGCGCCTTATTTCCGCTGGCAGGCGCATCCTTTCTCTTTCTCGCGCGAGCCCGGCGGCGGGCTGCGCTTCAGCATAAAGAAGCTGGGGGATTTCACCGCCCGCCTGCACGCCGGGCTTAAGCCCGGCACGCCGGTGATACTGGACGGTCCCTACGGCGTATTCACCGCCGCGCGCATGCGCCGCCGCAAGGCCCTGCTGGTGGCCGGCGGCATAGGCATAACCCCGCTGCGCGCGCTGGCCGGCCAGCTGACCGCCGAGGGGGAGGACTGCATTCTGGTGTACGCCAACCGGCGCCGCTCCGACATAGTTTTCGCCGACGAGCTGGCCGCGCTGGAGAAGGCCGGACTGAAGGTGGTGCACGTGCTGGCCGACGAGCCCGGCTGGACCGGCGAGAAAGGCGTGGTTGACGCGGCCATGCTGGCGCGGCTGGCGCCGGACTTCGCCGGGCGCGACGCCTTCCTTTGCGGCCCGCCGCCCATGATGGCCGCCCTGCGCCGCGGCCTTAAAGCCGCGGGCATGCCGGAAGAGAACATACATTACGAGGCCTTTTCGCTGTGAAGGCCGGTACGCTGCTGGCCGCCGCTCTTTGCGCCGCTCTGTGCGGCGCGGCCGCGGCCGGGAAGGGGAAGAAGAACATGGAGAACAAGACCGAGACCGCCACGCTGGCCGGGGGCTGCTTCTGGGGCATGCAGGAGATACTGCGCGCCCAGCCCGGCGTACTGAAGACCACCGTGGGCTATACCGGCGGGCGCACCGAGCATCCCGTTTACGAGCAGGTGAAGACCGGCTCCACCGGACACGCCGAGAGCATAGAGATAGTCTTCGACCCGGCCAAGACCAGCTACGGCGCCATACTGGACATGTTCTTCAAGATGCACGACCCCACCACGCCCAACAGGCAGGGCAACGATATAGGTTCGCAGTACCGCTCCGCCATCTTCTACCACGGCGAGGCGCAGCGCAAGGAGGCCGAGGCCGCCGTGGCGCGGGCCAGGGCCTCGGGCCTGTGGAAGCGGCCTATAACGACGGAGATAAAGCCGGCCGGGAAGTTCTGGCCGGCCGAGGAATACCACCAGGATTACCTCAAGAAACATCCCGGCGGCTATACCTGCCACTATGTTCGTTAGCGGCTGTCTTTCTTAGCGTTGATCAGCGCGTTATCTGCTTGCTGATGTGGCCCCAGGCCGACTTCAGCTCCTCGGTGAGGTGCTTCATCTCGGCCGCGCTTACGCGCTGGGTGCGCTGGTAGCGCACGGCCACCTCGTCGACAAGGGCGTGGTAGGCCTCGCGGTTCACGTCCTCCATCTCCTTCATCTTCTCCAGCACCTCGCCCTTCATCTTGAGCGTCCAGGCCTCTATCTTCTCCCGGTTCTCCTTGCCGCGTTTCCCGGTAAGGAAATAAGTGGCCGCGGCGGCTATGGCCGCCAGCGCTATGCCCGCGCCTATGATCTTCTTCGATTTTTCCATTGTATCCCCCTTAACCCTGACTCCGCCTATCATACAAAAAAACGCGGTTTCGTGAAGGGGGAAAATAAGAAAGCCTCCCTTTCGGGAGGCTTCTGCCAGACTTGAAATCTGGCGGGCCTATCAGGATGAAATTACAGACTACTTTGCGCAACATCCCGAGGTTATCTTGTAATTACCGCCATTGAAAGCGGTAGGCGGATCTTATCCGCGAGATGTCGTCGCAGGCGTGGCCACTTCGCGGCCGCACACCGCTCCTTGACAATCATATAGAGGTCCCCTCCAGCAGGTTGTGTAAAATTGTTTTGTCTAAGAACAAAGTTACAAACCTGAGGAGGGAACACTTATGAGATTATACGCCGCAATCGACCTGCATTCCAACAACAGCGTGCTGGTTATCTTGGACGAAACCGACAAGATAGTCTACGAGCGCCGTCATCCGAACGACCTGCCGACCATCCTGGCGGC
>CALMZU010000099.1 GCA_937870775.1 uncultured Elusimicrobia bacterium | reverse complement strand
CGGACATAAGTTTCTGCGGCGCGGCGGCATAGGCGGTCTGGATCCCGGCCAGAAGGTCCCGGCGCAGGGCGTAGTCCACCGGTCGCCTGTTATCCGGGTCCACAAGGCTCAGGTCCCAGAGCTCGCTGCCCTGGTAAAAATCCGGCAGACCCGGCGCCGTGGTCTTGAGCAGCGTCTGGGAAAGGGAGTTAAATGCCCCGTAGAAGGAAACCTTGCGTGAGAAAGGGATGAAGTCCTTCAGGAACGGGTCCTCCTCCGGATCGCCCGAAAGTGCCTTGTCCAGGAACGCGCAGTAGGCCGCCTCGTAGTCGGCGTCGGGTTTTATCCAGTTGGTGTTAACCTGGGCCTCGCGGGCGGCCTTTATGGCGTAGGCTTTTATGCGTTCGATGAAATCCGGGGATACCTTGCCGTCGGATGGCCACGAGCCCAGCAGCGTCTGGTAGATGAAGTACTCGTCGTTGCGGTCAGGCATCTCAGAGCCGTCCGGCCTGCGGCGCTTGCGCGCCTGGTTATGCCTGGCCCAGCGGCGCAGGGCCGCCGCCCACTCCCGCGGGAGTTCCGAGATAACGTTTATCCTGGCCCTGGTGTCCTCCCCGCGCTTTGTGTCGTGGGTGGCGGTAGCGTTCATCGTGGCCGGCCAGAGGACGGCGCGCTCCGCGCAGAAGGAATGGAATTCTTCCGATGTGAACCCGAAGAGATTAGGCGCCGAGCCTACCTCGTTGAGCGACGTGAGGCGGGCGTAGATATAGAGCAGGGTATCCTCGAACCCCTTGGCCATAAGGGGCGCGGTGTACTGCTGGAAAGCCATCACGAAGGCCACGATATCGCGGCGTTTCTCGTCCTCAAGCGAGGGATGCACTCCGAGGGTGAGGAAGGCCTCAAGGAAGTCGAACTCGTAGCCGAACTCCGGCAGGCGTAGGCGCGCCTGGGCCACGGCGGAGCGGATGTAGCCAAGCTCCCTTTCTGTAGGGCCTGCCTCCTGTGTTATATAGGTCCGGTAGACAGGGAAATTGGCCATTACCTCAACCAGGGCGCGGCGCAGGCCGTAAAGCGTTATGTCCCTGCCGTAACGGTCGTTCGCCGAGGCCTTCTTTACCATATTCGCCAGGTTGTCTATGTTCCCGGCCAGGTGGCGGCTGATGATCATGCGCTTTTTTGCGCAGACCAGCCCGTCGAACTTCGCCTGCGAGCCCGTGAACCGGAAATAGGTCCGGGTCAGGTCCTTTTCAGAATCCTTCATGCAGAAAAGGCCGTTGACGCAGTTCATGAAGTCGTAGCCTGTCGTGCCCTGGATGCGCCAGTCGGAGGGCAGCGGTTCTCCCGGGGCCAGTATCTTCTCGACCGCCAGGTAGATCTCAGGCCCGGCCGCTTCCCGCAGGCGGTCCAGGTATCTCCTTGGGTCTATAAGTCCGTCGACATGGTCTATGCGCAGGGCAGATATGCAGCCGTCGGCCGCCAGCTGCAGCGCCTTGCCGTGCACGAGCCTGAAGACATCCGGGTCCTCTAT
Source organism: uncultured Elusimicrobia bacterium (assembly GCA_937870775.1). Lineage (GTDB taxonomy): Bacteria > Elusimicrobiota > Elusimicrobia > Elusimicrobiales > UBA9959 > UBA9959. The sequence goes on along the minus strand of CALMZU010000099.1, from coordinate 4,267 downwards.
ACGCAGAGAGATGAGTTCGTTTATGGTGAAGAACCTTCGGTAGTTTATCTCTTCGGCCGCCACTTTCCAGTAGGACGGCCTGTAGAACTGCTCCGAGACCAGCGCGTCCAGTTCGTCGAAAGAGGCGCGGTCGCCGGGAACACCGTTGAGCGCCGCCAGGCGGGCGTCCACGAAGGCCTTTACCTGCTCTTCTGAAGAGTAGAGGGCGCGCATCATGCCGCGGGCGTGGTCGAACTGGCCTTGAGGATAAGGTTCTCCGGGTCTGGCGGAGAGGTCCCGGAAAAGGCCGGCGGTGCCTATATAGGCTGATACCGCCTGGCTGTCGCGCCCGGCTTTTTCCTCCAGGCCCGCGGCATCCTGGCCGAAAACCCTGCGCCAGCTCTCCATGCGCACCGGCAGTCGCAGCGAATAATAATTGAGAGAAAGCCCTTTCTCATCGTATACGAGCTTAAGTTCCCCCCTCTCCAGGGCTTCCGCGTAGAAGGAGCCGAGGAAAGGTACGAGCAGGCGGCCTCGCAGGTTCTCGTAGGCGTGTTCCCAATCCACGTCGAAGTATCCGCGGAAGGCGGAATGCGGCCCTTTTTCCAGCACGTCCATCAGCGCCTCGTTCTCGCTGCTGTAGGCCATGTGGTTGGGCACTATGTCCTGCATGATGGAAAGACCGGCCGCGCGCAGCGCGGCGCTCATGGCCCGGAACCCGGCCTCTCCGCCGAGCTCCGGGTTGATCGCGGCCGGGTCGACAACGTCGTAACCGTGCTGGCTCCCCGCCCTTGCTTTGAACGCAGGTGCTGCATAAAGGTGGCTTACGCCGAGTGAGGCCAGGTAGTCGGAGAGAGCCGCGGCCGCGGCGAAGCCGAAGCCGCCGCCGAACTGGACCCGGTATGTCGCAAGCGGGCGCATCAGTAGGACAACCTCACGTTAAGTCTTTCGGCCGCGCCGGCGAAGAGTTCCAGCCAGCGCGCAGCTTCCGCGTTGCCCGACGATGCCCATGAACGTTTAGCCGAAGCCATAGGCCGTCCGGTGCGGAAGAATATGTTCTGCGCGCGCCAGAGATTAAGCTCCAATCCCAGAGGGGCTACGGCGTCCAGCAGGGCCGCCAGCGAAGACAGCGCCGGGCAGTCATCCGGCCGGGCGGCGAATGAGTCCGCCAGCGCGTTGAGCGAAGCGGACACGGAGAGTTCCAGCGCCGGGCGGTCGACCGTCAGGCCGAAACGGCGTATAAGCTGCGAAGCCCGGGCCAGCGAGGCCGTGTCGGCTGGGACGGCCGCCAGGGCGCGGGAAACGTCGTCGTTGAGCACCGCCTGCGCCACCGTCGGAAAAGGTTCAGGCAACGGCGTGCGCAGCCGTGCCGTGATGTCGAATATGGAGGAATGGTGTCCGTATATCTGGCGGAAAGAGGCCAGCATCTCTTCGCGGGCGGAGGCGAATATCATGTCTATGACCTTGCGCTGCTCGTCGCGGAAGAGATGCCAGAGGGAATAGCTGCCTTCCGGGAAATCCGCCGCTATCCTGCGCGTCATTTCCGCCAGGTCGCCAGAGGTGAAGGCGCGCCGCATCGCGCCGGACATGCCGGAGAAGGCCTCTTCCCCCATGAACTCGCGCGCGGCCCCCAGAAGGTTGTAGCCGCCGAGATAGAGCATCACGAAACTTACGCTGTTCGTCTCCCCTGTTATGCGGGAACTGATGTCCACCATGCCGACCGCGAGCCGCTGGGGGCCGGACTCAAGCACTTCCAGCGAGCGTTTCTTCATGTCGTAGCAGTAGATGGCGCCGTCCCCGGGTTCCTTTTCAAAGACGGAAGACGCGCCGTAATGCACGCCCACGCGCAGGAGGTCCAGCATTGCCGGTTTTACGTATCGCTCGTAGATGCCCTTGCCGGTGGCAGGGTCCGGGAGGTTGCTGGGGGCCCGGTCCAGGAGGTCCAGGAACGCCCCTTCCAGGTCTACGCCGGAGGCCTGGCGGGCCAGTTGTACGGCGCGAGCCGCGTAGCTGATGACCTGCACCGTCTCTATGCCCGATATCTCGTCGAAGAACCAGCCGCAGCTGGTGTACATCAGCATGGCGTTGCGCTGCATTTCCAGCAGCCGCATCACGGTCAGCGTCTCTTCGGCGGAAAGTTCCCTGGCCTGGTGTTCCTTGAGGAAAGCCGCGCGCTTTTCCGGAGACCTGTCCAGCAGAAGAGAAATATATGAGTCCCTGGCCGCCCAGGGGTCGCGCATCAGGCCCGCCGCCCGGCGATCGTATATCTGCGCCAGGTTGTCCCGGAGCCAGTCGAAAGCCGCGCGAAGCGGCGCTCGCCATTTCTGGTTCCAGTCCGGTTTGCTCCCGGAATTGCAGCCGCAGTCCGAACGCCAGCGTTCCACGCCGTGCACGCAGCTCCAGGATGAATTCTCCCAGACCTCGGCCTCCCAGTCAGGCGGGCATTCCGCCAGCAGTTCGCCGTAAACGGTTAGCTTTATGTCCGGGCTGGCGCGCAGACTTGAAAGGCAGTAGGCCAGCGCCATGTCTCCGTAGCGGTGGTGGTGTCCGTAGGTCTCTCCGTCGGTGGCTATATGCGAGAGCTGGGTTTCCCCCGGGTCCGCGTCGAAAACCTCCGACATGCGCCGGAAGAAGAGATCGCCGTCATTGAGCATGCCGTTGAACGCTATTTCCCTGGAGAGCGGCCCGTTATAGAAGAACAGCGCGATGCTCCTGTTCTCCGGCAGCCTGCAGAGATAGGGGCGTCGCGGGTCCACCTTGCCTCCCGCCACGTCGAACCATTCTTCCGTGTCCAGTTTGCGCACGCGCCTGGCCTGTCCCGGAGCCAGCACCACGAATTTTATTCCGTTATCCGCCATGATCCCCAGCGTTTCCTGGTCCACGGCGGCTTCCGGCAGCCACATCCCTTCCGGGCTGCGGCCGAAACGGTGCCTGAAATCCTCTATCCCCCAGAGCACCTGCGTGCGCTTGTCGCGCGGGGCGGCCAGCGGCATTATCATGTGGTTGTAGCACTGCGCCATGGCGGAGCCGTGGCCGGAAAAATTCCCGCGGCTCATGGCGTCGGCCTGCAGGATGGCCGCGTAGGTCGCCGGATGGCGCCGTTCCAGCCAGGAGAGCAGCGTGGGACCGAAGTTGAAGCTCATCAGCGAGTAGTTGCTTATGATGTCGATGACGCGCCCTTCCCCGTCGAGCAGCCGGGAGGCTGTGTTTGGCGCGTAGCATTCGTATGTGATGCGCTCGTTCCAGTCGTGGTGGGGACGGGCCGAATCCTGCAGCTCCACTTCCTCGAGCCACGGGTTCTCTCGCGGCGGCTGGTAAAAATGTCCGTGTATGCAGGCGTATTTCCTGTTCATCTTTCCGTTCTCCTGTATACCCGGAAACTTTCCGGGGGCAGCTCGATTTCCGCCGCCGGCGAAGGCGCGGCGTACGGGGCGTCGGGGTCGAACAGCGTGGTCCAGTTGCCGGGCGGCAGGCCGCGCGAAACGGGCTTGTCGCTGAAATTGAATATAGTGAAGGTAGCGGAAGAACTCCCTTTCCGGAAGAGCGATATGGTGGCTTTGTCCTCGGCGCAGCGCACCACCATCCCTTCCCTGGGCCCGGGGCGCAGCGACGGCTCGTGCTTGCGGAGGGCGATGAGCGCCTTGTAAAGGGCCAGCAGTTCCCTGCCTTCAGGCGAGGCCGTCCTGCCCCAGTCCAGGCGGCAGCGGGAGAAGGTGTTCTCGTCCTGCGGGTCGGGCGGTTCCTCTTTCCAGCCGAAGGCGGAGAACTCGCGCTTGCGTCCTTCGCGCACGGCCTCCGCCAGGCCTTTGTCGCCGTGGCTGGTGAAATACAGGAAAGGGCCGGTTTCGCCGTACTCCTCGCCCATGAACAGCAGCGGGATGTACGGGGAGAGCAGTACTGCCGCGGCCGCCATTTTAAGGCGCCGCCGGGAAACCAGCGAGGAAAGCCTGTCTCCCATCATACGGTTGCCGACCTGGTCATGGTTCTGCGCGCATACCACGAACGCGGAAGTGTCCAGGCGCCATGACGGAGAACCGTGCATGCGCCTCCTGTGGCGCGACCACTCCCATGTGTAGACGAAACCCTCGGAGAAGGCCTTCCCCAGCTGCTGGAAAGTCCCGAAATCCTCGTAGTAGCCGGAGCGTTCTCCCGTAAGAACGGTATGCAGCGCGTGGTGGAAATCATCCGACCACTGCGCGTCCATCCCCAGTCCGCCTTCCCTGGCCGGCAACGCCAGACGCGTATCGTTAAGATCGCTCTCGGCTATGATCGCCCGCCTTACCCCGGT
>CALMZU010000098.1 GCA_937870775.1 uncultured Elusimicrobia bacterium | reverse complement strand
GGACGTACGCGCTGTCGATAACCGGCAACGCGGCCACGGCCACCACCGCGACGAACGCGACCACCGCCGTTTCTTTCAGCGGCAGCCTGTCCGGCGACGTGAGCGGAACGCAGGGTGCTACTTCCATAGGCGCCGGCAAGGTTACCAACAGCATGCTGGCTGGTTCCATTGACGCCTCTAAGATAACCAACACCGCCGCGGTTCTGACCGCTAATACCTTCACGGGCAAGCAGACGATAACCGCTCCGGAAGGCCTGGCCGTTACTTACGGCATAGACGGCGGCACTGTGACGCTGACCGGCGGGATAACCGCCTCCAGCGCCACGCTGACCGGAGACGCCGAGGTGCGCGGTGTGATAAAGGCCGGCAGCAGCGGTATACAGATAACCGACGCTACCGGTAACCTGGACGCTACCAAACTGACCGGCAACCTGCCCGCCATAAGCGGCGCCAGCCTTACCGGCGTAGTGGCCGCCTCGGTCTCGCTCGTTACCTCAGCTTCCTGCGATGGCCTAACTCCGACCGCCGTGGGGATGTTCTGCTACGATACCACCGATAATGTGGTAAGCATTTCCACCAGTGCTGAAGTCGGCGGTTATGCGTCGTTCACGGCCGGCACCTGGTAATGCAAAGGTGAAACCGGATAGGTTATATGAACTATAAAAACTTGGGACTGGTGATGGCGGGCCTCGCCGCGCTTATGTGCGGCGCGGTCACCGCGCGCGCGGCCGGGTCGCTCGAGACCCGGTCGGTCAGCGCCGGCCTGGGCATCTCCAGCGGCACGTCCAAGATACTCGAGTCCGTGATGGGCGAGGTGTCCGGCATACAGATGGCCGGCGCGTCGAAGAAGGTGCTGTCCGGCCACGCCTCCACCAGCCACAGCCCCGGCGTGGTTTACGACCTGGTCGCCACCACCCAGCCGGTGGGGGAGGGACAGGTGCGCGTCAGCTTCACCAGCGTCGGCCGCGACGGTTTCCGCGGCCTGGCCGGCACCGTCGTCGTGAAGATCGCCACTTTCCCGGTGACCTACGCCAACTACGAGAGCATAATTTCCTCGCTCACGCTTACCGGTCTCACCACCGGCACCATAGATATCAGCACCTATTCGCACCTGGTCCCCGGCCCGCAGTACTATACCTCGCTGCGCGTCAGGGACAGCTCGGGTATATACGGCCGCCTCTCGTCCACCGCGGCCTTCTACACCACGGCCATAGCCCCGGACCCGGTCAGCTCTCTGACCATACAGTCTTCCACCGGCGGCGCCATAACCCTGCTTTGGAACATGACCGGCGACGACGCGGCGGCCGGCGACCTCAACCCCGGCATGCTGCGCATAGACTATTCCTCCGACGCGGCGCACGTGTTCTCCAGCTCAACGTACATCTCCCAGTTCTCCACATCCGCGCTCGCCGGCGCCTCTGAATATTACGGCGTCTCCGGCCTGCAGGGCAACATCAATTACTACGCCGCGGTGTACATCGGCGACGACGTCACCGTCTTCGGCGGGCTCGGCAATATAGCGCAGCTTGTCACCATGGCCTACCCGCCCACGGCCACCGGCTTCTCCGACATGTCCAGCGACGGCTTCTCGGTCAGTTACGCGGCGGACAACGCGGCCGGCACGCAGTACTACGTGCAGGTCTCGTCGTACACCGACTTCTCTTACCCGACCTCGTCCGGCTGGATCACCACCTCCTCCGCGACCTTCTCCGGCCTGGACACGAACATGACCTATTATGTCCGCGGCAAGGCCAGGAACAGTTCCTCGGTGGAGACCGTGTATTCCGACCTGGGCAGCATCTCGCTGGCGCTCAACGTGGCCAGCCCGGCCGCCCCGGTGGCCCGCGGCTCCGTGTCCGGCGCCGGCTTCACGCTGGCGTGGGACCAGGTGCTCTACGACGTGTACGGCGGCACCACGTCGGTGCGCCGCTACGAGGTGTACCGCAGCACGGCGATCGGCGGGACCGCGTCGCTGGTGGCGAACCTTTCCAGCGCGACGTTCAGTTATACCGAGGCGGTCAGCTCGGTGCGCTGGTATTACGTGAAGGCCGTGGACCAGTACAACCTGCGCAGCCCGGCCTCGCTCTGGTTCAAGAACTCCGGCGAGCTCGCCCGCACCGTGGCGGACGACCTGCGCGCCGCGGCCGACCTTTCCCCGGAGACCGCCGCCTCGCTCGGCTCGTCGGGTCTCGCCCCGCGCCTCGCGCGCCAGACCCAGTACGAGAGCGGCCTGGTGTTCGCCTCCTATAAACTCTACTTCGCGGATTCCGACGGCAACGAACGCACCGGCTTGAACTTCCCCGGCGACGTCACGCTGACGCTGCCGGTCAGCCGCACCTCGGGAGTCACGATAAGCGCCACCTATTCCTCCTACGACTACGCCGTCTATTACTACAACGGCGTCGAGGACGTGAAGATCGGCGGCGTCGTGGACCCGACAAGCGGCACGATAACCGTGCTCACCGCGAAGACCGGCGTCTTCAAGGTGAAGCAGGTGATAAGGCCGCAGTCGTTCCGCGTGACGCAGACCGTGCCGCGCAAGATCTTCACCCCCAACGGCGACGGCATCTGGGACGAGTTCAACGTGCTCTACGAGAACCCCGAGGGCCTCGAGATCAGCGGCGCGAAGATATACGACCTGTCGGGCGCGGAGATAGCCTCCATGCTCCCCGGCAGCTACAACTCGGAGGCCTCGCTGTCGTGGGACGGCAGGCGCTCCGGCGGCGGCAGGGCGCAGGCCGGCATATATATCTACCAGTTCAAGGCCGGCGACAAAGTGTACAACGGCACGGTGGTGCTGGCGAGGTAAGTCCTGCGCGCGGGGGGATGGGCAGTGGCGGGACCGCGTTAAGCGGCCCGCCGGCCCCGTTTTAACGGCGTAACGTTCAGGTAATATTTATGAAACAGTTAAAATGTAGAATTATAACTGTGACAAAAGGTATCGCGGCGATATTCTGCTTTATTGCGCTGGCTTCTATGAAAGCTAATGCCACCATGTCCGATATTTCCTGCGGCGCCAGGGCTTCCGCCATGGCCGGCGCCTTCACCGCCGTGACCGGCGGCGCCGAGTCCCTTTGTTCCAATCCCGCTTCCCTTGTCGAGACCCAGTCCCCGGAATTCACGGCCGTGTACGGCCGCCTGTATTCCGGCCTCAGCGACGATTCCAAGATAGGCCAGGGCTATTTCGGACTGGCGCTGCCCTTCTCCGGGAAGTACGGCGGCGTCGGCGGCGCCTCCTGGAACGACACCCGCCTCAGCGAGGCTTTCTCCGAGAGCGCCTACTCCGTCAGCTACGCCACCAGCGTGTACCGCGGCCTCGGCGCCGGCCTCAGCCTTAAATACCTGCGCCGCGGCTACGTTTCCGACGACTACACCGCGGTCGATCCCGTTTTCTCCGACGGCTATTCCAAGGGCGCCCTGGCCGCCGACCTCGGCTTCTTCTACCGCCCGGCGCCCAGGTACGGTCTTGGTCTCGCGCTGCGCAACCTCAACCGCCCCGACCTCGGCCTGGCCTCCGCCGACCGCCTGCCAGTGGAGGTAAGGACCGGCGCTTCCTACGCTTTCCGCACCAGCCTGCTGGCCCTCGACGCGGCTTTCGCCGGGCAGGATTTCAACGTCTCCGCCGGAGCCGAGTACTCCTTCCAGAGGCGCTACGCGCTGCGCATGGGCTTCTCCGCCGGCAACGACTCCCGCCGCAGCGTCAACCTCGGCCTCGGCGGGCGCTTCGGCCTCGCCGCCTTCGACTACGCTTTCAGCCTGCCCATAGGCGGCGTTTCCGGCACCATCGGGTCGCACCGCCTGGCCTTCTCTTTCCGCTTCGGCGCCGAGGCCGACATGCAGTCCGCGGCCGAACTGGCCGCCGCGGCCGAGCTGAAGCGCGTGCAGGACAAGGCCTCCTCGCAGGAGGCCCAGATACGCGCGCTCGAGCAGAAACTGGACGCCGTCGGCCGCCAGGTACAGTCCGCGCCGGTGCAGCCGGCCGCGCAGCCCGCCGTGCAGCCGGCCGCACCGGCCGCCGCCGAGACCGCCGTTCCCGCCGCCCAGCCCGCGGTACAGCCCGAGATAGTTAAACAGATAGAGTCCCTCAAGAGCGAGCTTGAGAAGTCGCGCGCCGAGATGCAGGCCATAAAGGCCCGCGCCGCGGCCAAGCCCGCGGCCGCGCCCAAGCCGGCGCCGGCCAAGCCGCAGCCCGCCGCCCGCCGCACGTACGTCGCGAAGGAAGGCGATACGCTGGAGAGCATAGCCGCCTCCGTGTACGGCGACCCCGACCGCTGGCCCGAGATCTACAGGGCCAACGCCGGCTCGCTCGGCCGCGGCGGCGAAGTGAAACAGGGTCAGGTGCTGGTGTTGCCCTGACGGTAAAGGAGGCGGCGCAGGCCGCCGGAGATTATGAACGAGAAATTCGACGAATCCTCGCTTAACGAACAGGCCATCAACGACGTCGAGACGGCGCGCCTGGCGCTGCGCTGGGCGCTGGACAAGATCCGCTCCCTGCACGAGGAAGAGCTCAAGACCCGGCAGAACCTGCAGGAGAAATCCAGCCAGGTCTCATTCCTCGAGAACCAGCTCAAATCCAAGAACGCCGATATCGAGCGCTCCACCCGCGTGCACGAGGAGGAGATGAAGTCGCACCAGAGTTCGCTGGAATACCAGTTCCGTTCCCGCCTGGAGCGCCTGACCGAGCGCGAGAAGGAACTGGAGGACAAGATCTCACGCAGCGAGGAGGCGATGAAGCAGAAAGAGGGCCGCCTCGCCGAAGAGTACCAGAAGAAGTCGGAAGAACTTCGCGCGAAGTGGGCGCAGGTGGAGGGGGAACTGTGGCAGCTGCGCCAGGAGCAGCTGGCCAAGCAGCAGGAGGCGGAGCGCATATACGGCGCCAGGCTCGAGGAGGAGAAGCGCAAGTCCGCCGACGAGGCCGCGTCGATGAAGGCCTCGCTGGAGGCAAGCTACCAGAACAAGGTGGACGAGCTCGAGAAGCGCGAGCGCACGATCTCCGAGGAGCTCAAGAAGCAGGAGGCCGTGCTGAAGTGGGCCAAGGACAGCTGGCAGAAAGAGACCGAGGAACGCGACCGCGCTCTCAAGCAGAAAGAACTGGATATAGACAAGAAGCTCCTGGAAAAGAACCAGGAGATAGACGATCTCAAGGTGAAGGTGTCGCTGCTGGAGAAGCAGCTCTCCGAGTTCCCCGAGGCGATGAAGCGCCGCGACGAGGACCTTAACCGCTACAAGGACGCCATCGCCAGCCTCGAGGGCGTGATCCGCACTCTCGAGACCGAGAAGAAGCACCAGCAGGCCGACTACGAGTCCCGCCTCGCCAAGACCTCCGACGCGCTGGAGGCGGAGAAGAACCATTACCGCGAGATGGAAGCCGAGATTCCCAAGCGCCTCAAGATCGCCGTCGAGCACGAGCGCAACCGCTTCGCCGAGAAACTGCAGGAGATCGAGCACGGCTACCGCGAGGACCTCGCTAAGCGCCAGGACGAGATAGAGTACCTGCAGCGCAACCTGAAGACCTTCGAGGAGACCATAAAGACCCTGCAGGGCGAACGCGACGCTTTCTCCCACAAGGTTGACCAGGTCCAGACCCAGTACAACGTCAAGATCGAGGAGTTCTCTTTCCGCGAGAAGCAGCTGCAGAGCGAATACGACGTGAGGCTGAAGGTGGAGCTGGAGAAGAACAGCGCCGCCCTCCGTTCCGAGATAGAGACCGCCGGCCGCATCTACGAGGACAGCCTGCGCCTGAAGGTCGAGGAGATCTCCCACCTGCGCAAGGAACTCGAGGAGATGGCCAAGGACCGCGCCGTCTTCAAGGACCAGCAGGCCGCGATGCGCCGCGAAATGGAGAGCCTCGGCGAGAAGCACGCCGCCGAGATGGCCGCGCTGCGCGCCAGGCTGAAGGCCGAGTACGACCAGAAGCTGGCCGACGAGGCCGTGCACGCCGAGAAGCGCCTTTCCGCCGAGAAGCAGAAGTTCAACGCCGAGCTGGACGGCCGCAGCGGCGAGTTCGCCGCCGAGGTCGCCCGCAAGGACGACGAGATCAACACGATGCGCCTCGCGCTGCAGAAGGCCGGCGACGAGATACGCGCCGCGCGCCAGAAGGGCGCCGAGGACGCCCGCGCCGCCGCCGCCGAGGAACGCTCCCGCGGCGCCGCGGAGCTGGCGGACCGTACCGCCCGCCTTAGCGACACGATACGCCTGCGCGACGACAAGATCGCCGAGCTGGCCGGCGCTTTGGACGCCGCCAAGATAGAGCGCGAGGAACTGGTGCTGATGGAGCGCGAGCGCCTGCAGCGCCTGTACGCCGAGAAAGAGAAGGCGATGGACGAGGAACTGGCCGCCCGCGAAGCCGAGCTGCTGCGCTCCAAGGAGAACATCGCCAAGATCGCCGCGGACCGCGAGGCCGACGCCGCCGGCGCCGCCGCCGAGAAGCGCACTCTCGAGGAGAAGATCGCGGCGCTGACCGCGCGCCTCGCCGAGGGCGAAGCCGCCGCCGGCATAAAACTGGAATCCGCCCTTCGCCGCGAGGCGGACCGCTACGGCGAGATCATAGAGCGCAAGAACAAGGAACTGGAGACGTCCTCGCAGCTGCGCCAGACGCAGGAGGACGCGTACCGCAAGACGCTGGAGGATTTCCGCTCGAAGCTTTCCGACGCGCTGTCGCGCTTCGAGGGGCTCAAGAAGACCGCCGAGGACAGGCAGGCGCAGCTGGTCTCGCTGCAGGCCGAACTGGCCCAGGAACGCAAAGCTTACG
>CALMZU010000097.1 GCA_937870775.1 uncultured Elusimicrobia bacterium | reverse complement strand
CAAATGCCGGCTGGATCTTAAGCCGGTCGCTGTTATACTCGAGGATAAAGAACTGGTGCGGCTCTTAAACCACTTCGGCCTGCCGACTGAATTCCCGGTGTTTGGTCCGGCGCCGTCCCAATACGCCGCCAAACGCAGCCCTCCGGACGATGGCTGCCAACTTAACCCACAGGCGGACCAATACGACACCATAGATCCGCCCTCACCTGAGGATTAACGCTTATACCCTAACAGCCTGGCGCTAGCCCGGCGGAAAAACCGCGCGCAAAAAATAAAAAACGCGGCGGTTTTTTGATATTATAAACAAAACGCGCGCCGCTCAGCCGAAAATTTTAAAAAACACGCCCGGGGAAGGGGAAAAAGGCGGGGGGGATTATCGATAACCGCGCTTATGTTGCCTACAGTTTAAACCGCAAAAACCTTTAAACTTGACGAAGAAAATCGTTTCTCTATAGCGGCCGGAGTCGGCTACGCGCACGCAACGATGAGAGAGGAGTGGACCAACGGAGGTTCTTTTATCTCTGTCCTTGGCCTCCCTCCGGCCGGCCAGGTCGAGAAGAGCTGGTCCGGGCTGACCTGGGAAATTACGCCGTCTATATATATCCCTTCGGGGACCAGTAAAATCGAACTTGGCGTCCGGCTTGCGGGGTTCCCGACCTTTAAACAGTCAGGCGGATTTAGCGAGTTTAAATGGAATCCCTTCGTTGTCTTTTTAGGTGTGCACTTCTAAGCCGGCAGGGGACGCTGCTTCTAAACGCGTTTGATGGCGGCGGCTATGGAGTCCAGCGCGGCGGGCAGGGCGGGATCGTAACCGGGCTCGGCCAGGCCGTAGAGGATGAACACGCTATCCTTGCCTTCGAAGAAACAGAAATGGGAGAGAGAGTTGTCTTCCAGCTTGGCGTAGCCCGTCAGCCTGCGGGGCGCGCCGGGCGAGGCGGGCAGTTCGGTTACGGCCGGGCCAGCGGCGTCAGAACCCAGGTCCTGTTTTGAGTAGGATGTGACGGCGGAGATAAAGCGCCGGGCAAAAGCGGACATATCTTCGGGCTTGCGCCGGGTAGGCAACAAGACCAACGCGGCCTTACCGGCGCCGGGTGGGATCACCACCAGCGAAGCCTTGGGGTCCGGCGGCAGCGCGAACTTATAGCCGTTGGCGGCGGAGATATAAGAAGCCGGCACTTCCTTCCAGCCGGCGGGAAAGGCCACGGAGAACCCCGCGGCCGCGTCGGTATAAACGCCGTCGGCGGACATGACGCCTGCCGCCGGCGCCTCGCTCTTGCCCGTGCCGCGGAAATAATACCAGGCGCCCCCGGCCAGAACCAGCAGCGCTATAACAAGGTTCTTGTTCATGACAATTCTCCTCTAAGGCCCGCCGCCTTTCAAAAGTCCCAGAGGCGCAGCACGCGCCCGATCACGAAGAAAGCCGCCGACTCTTTGGTCTTGCGCACCGTGGCGTAGGCGTTGGAAGCCTCCACGCCCGAATGCAGCAGCGGGTAATAGCCCTTCAGCGCGGCCGCGTCGGCCCGCAGCATGCCCATGCTGGAATATTCCACCCTGCCCTCGTCCTCCAGCCGCTTCAGGTAGCCCTTGAGCCGCGCGTACACATCGCCGCGCATGGCGGCGGTGACGGGGTACTCCACCAGGCGCCCGGCCACGGCAGACTTATAAGCGCCCTTGCCCGCCGGCTTGGCCAGCCCGGCCTTGGCCAGCGCCGCCAGCGCCCGGCGCGCGACAGGCTCTTTTAAACCCAGCGTACGCGCCAGCGCGGCCGGCGTCCAGGCGCCGGCGTCGTTCTCCAGCGCCATACTGCATTTGTAGGTCTCGAAGCTTGCCACCGTGGCGGCCAGCTGCTCGCCCGTCATGTGGAACTTCTTCTCCGCCAGCGAGCGGCGCAGCGCCTCCTGCCCGGGCTGCGCCGGCGCAGGGGCCGGGCCGCCGGCGAACAGCGGCTCGAAGATATGGGCGTAAACCTCGTCGCCGGCCAGGCCCTTAAGCCAGGCTTTCACCAGTTCGGCCGCGGCCGGGGTGTTCTGCGGCAGGCGCAGCCCGACCAGTATCTTTTCCAGCTTATCGGCGAGCGGCAGGTTCTTGCCCTGCTCTATCAGCAGGTAGCGCCGGTAAGTCAGGCCGAAGCCGCGCTCGCCGCCGTTGTCGAAGAAGAAGCGGTAAGCGGTGGGGAAGCCCGCCTCGCGGCGCAGCCGCGCGAGCGTAGTTGAAAATTCGTTGCCCATAGTTCCTCCCGGCGGCAGTCTCCGCCGCTAATATTCTAGCACAGCGCCCGGCGTACTAGCGAACCTGCGGGGCGCTAAAGCGCCGTATGCGGGAATGCCGCCTTCCTAAGCCGCCCGGGCAAAACGCCTGGGGCGTAAAACAAAGAGGTGCCGGGTACTCGGCCTCAGGCGATTAACGCCGGGAACTATTAGGATATAGGCATAGCCCGGTGCGGCGCCCAGCCAAGGGGCCCGCGAGGCGGAGCAAAGAATAAAAGGGAGAAACAAAATGAAGAAAAGCGCGATGATTGCGGCGATGTTCCTGGGGTTCTGCGGCGCGGCCCAGGCCGCCGGCTTGGACAGCCTGGCCGTGAACGCCTCTGATATAAGGAAGGCGGCCCAGGCCTCGGAAACCATCCCGGCCCCCGCGGCCCCGGCCGCCCACCAGGCCTACAACCACGCCTGCGCCTACGAGGCGGCCTCTTACGCCCGGCTGGCGCTGGATGCCAAGGCCAACGCCTACGGCTTCATAGCCGGCGACATAGACCTCGACACCATGATAGTGGAAGGCATGACCCGCGACGGCGGTTTCATCTACACCCTGACCGGTTATATCTACAAGGGGGAATACTTCATAACCGTTGTCACCGACAGTTCCTGCGGCGCCGAGCAGGTGCACCTCAGGGAAGTGCTGGAAGGGGAAAACCCGGTATCCGCCGTGCGCCCTTACCGTAACGACGGCCGGACGGCCTCTAAAACCTCCTCGCAGGGCGCGCAGCTGCGCTGCAGCAAGGACGGCTGGACGCTGGGCGTGACCATAGACGGCATGGCCGGCAGCCCGCGCCTGTCGCCCTTCATCCTCTTCAAGGACGGCGCCATGGCGGCCTCCGGCGCCTTTGTCAAGGAATTCGAGGGCTACGACTCCGAACTGTTCAACGCCTACACCTGGAGCTTCCGCAACGCCAACGGCGGCCTGGCCCTGGCCGTAGATGGTTTCACCGCCCCGGCCCCCGGCACCTGGCCCGCCATGGCCGAGATAGCCATACAGACCCCCGCTGGCTTCTTCGACGCCGCCGGCGCCGAGTGCACCGTGACCATAAAGTAAGAAGGATAAATTACCCGACGGGAGAAAAAAATGAAAACAAACAACACCAGCAAGCGTTTCCTCTTCGCCGCCCTCGCCTTAACGGCGCTGGCGGCGGGGGGAAGCGCCGCCGCGGCCGGCGGGTTCTCTTTCGACACCCCTTCCGCCCTGCCGCCCCTGCCCGAACCGCCCCCGGCGGCTATAACCGCGGTCCGCGCCGCCACCCTGGACCAGGCGGCCGCCGCCGCCATAAAGGCCGTAGCCGGCCAGCCGGATTCGGACCTGGGGCCGGTTAACGGCGGCAACCTGGGGCTGTCGGCCTACCGACTGGGCCCCGACGCGGCCAACCGCGCCGCGCGCCTGGCCAAACAAGCCTTTCCCGGCATAGCGCCGGGCAACGCCGCGTATTCGGCCGCGGGGCCGCAATTGATACTGGTGATAACCTCCGAAGACGAACCTTATGTATACCTGTACAACCAGGATCCGGCCGCCGGCCGCCTTAAGGCACTGGGGTACTTCAACATAGTGGACGCCGTGGAGGCTTTCTACGCCGACCCGCAGCTGGCCGCCCTGGCCGCCGGCTACGCGGACTGGGATTGGGCCGGCGTGCTGGACGGCCTGGCCGGCAAGGGTATAGGCGCGCCCATAGCGCTGGGCCCGGGTTCGGCCCGCTCCTGGTGGTGGAGCGCCGCCGGCAAGCGCTCGCCGCGCGCCGCGGGGCAGATCAACGCCCGCGGTACCCTGTACGCCTACAACAGGGCCACACGGCAGTTCGACCTGCCCACAGGCAGGGCCTGCGCGTTAACGCTGCGGAACTTTAAAACCTACACGGACACGGACCACGGCAGCCCGCGCGAGGTTATATCCGCGAGCTACATATTGGAAGGCTTCGACGAGCCGGGCAACTACGCGGCTGGCACGGCCGTTGGCAGCGCGCCCACGCCCTACACGCCCTACGTGTCGCTGCAGAACTACCTGCAGGCCGGCCTGGCCAAGGGCATAAATGTGCAGATCTTCACCCCCAACGCCGCCTCGGCGCAGGACCTGACAGAGGGCCGGGCGCGCCCCGAATCCGTCCACGTCACCAGGGAGAACTCGGCTTCCTCTTACTTCGGCGGCGACGGCGTGAAATGGGGCTACTTCTGCGACCTGCGCTAAACGAAAGCCAGCCTGGAGCACAGCGCGGCCGTTTTCAACAAAAACAGATAGAGTTAATAACAAGGAGAATACAATGAACAAGAAATCCGCTAAGAAAAACCTGCTGATAGCCGCGCTCGCCGTCCTGGCGCTGGCGGCGGGGCTGGGGGCTGCTTCGGCGGCCAATTACAACTGGCCCGGCGAGAACTACAGCGCCTGCTACGAACTGTCCCACAGCCTGGACGCCTGGAGCCGCACCCCCGACCTTATCTGCGTGGACAAGAACGCCGGCAAGGCCAGGATCAAACTGCTGGTAAAGGAAATGGGCGGCAGCCGCCTGGTGGGGGAATTCAACCTGGACCTGCTGCGCGGTGCCAGGGATGCGGAGTTCAACCAGGACGTCTTCGGCGTCGCCAATCCCTCTAACTCCGTCTTCAACGCCCTGGAGATCAGCTTCAACGGCAACCGGGTGTTCGCCATGGACGGCGGGCCCTGGCACGAATACGGCACCCTCAGCGTGGGCAACAACCGCTTCTTCTACAGGCTGTCGCCTTTAACGAAGTAGAGGTCCGGCCGCAAAAAAGCCCCCCGCTGTTAGCGGGGGACTTTTTTCTTGCGCCGGGCGAAACCGGCTAGCGCAGGGAGTGGACACCCTGGTAGACCGGCTCCGGCGCGTCGCGATAGGCCGACAGTTCATCCAGGGCCGTCCGCAAGCCGGCGGCGCGCAGTTCGCCCAACAGTTTCTCATTACCGAAGATCAGCTCAATACCGGCCTTGAAGCGCGAGCGGTTGCCTTCCCAGAAATACCTGGCCAGGAAATCCTGCCTGTCGGCCGGGTTATGCAGCGGGTCGTCCTCCACCACGGTGCGGCCTTCGTTCTTGAGTTTCATGATGTCGAGCATCCGCGCCCTGCGGGCCTGGTCGCCGCCGGACAGTTCGGCAAGCAGCGCGGCCCCGCGCGAGTAGGCCAGGTACTCGGTAAAAAAAGTGTCGGCGTAACCCAGCCCGTGGAGGGCCTCTTCCAGTTGCATGTCGGCGGCGCCGAAGCGGCCCGAAGCGTAGGCCTTCTCCAGCTTTTCCGCTCCGGCGGCGCGCAGCCGCGCTATGGAAGTATGCCACGGGGCGTAAGAGTCCAGCGCGTGCTGCAGTTCGTGAGCGGCCACGCAGGCCGCGGCGAACAACGGCCAGTCCGCCTTATAGAAGATCACATGGGGCCGCCCGCCCCTGAACTTAGGGGAGTTCACGAACATGGCCACCATGTTCTCCTGGTCGGTAAAAAAAGCCTTGCGGGCGAATTCTTTCTCCCGCGCGCTTAACCCTGAATACAGGGCGAAAGCCGGCGCCGCGGCCCGGCCGCCAGCGAAACCGCCCAGGAGTTCGCGGCCCTGGGCCGTGGCGTCCAGCAGGGCCAGTATATCGTCGCTGGAATAATTTTCCGCCAGCAGAACACGCGGGTCACTTTTCCAGGCGGCGGGGCGCAGGGCGTTAACCGGGCTCGGCTCTGGAGCCGGGGCGGACGCGTCCTTATCCGCGCCTAACTGCCCGGCGGCGGAATAGTCAGCCAAGGCGTCGCGCAGGTCCCGGGGAGGAGCCGGAAAAACAGGGGGGACAGGGCGGAAGATCGCCGCCGCCAGGAGCGCGCCGAAAACAGCCGCTATCCCCGTATAGAGCCGGGCTTTCATAAAGATAAATATAGTCTATGGCAGTCCGGGAACATTGTCAAGGGCCCGCGGGGCAACCCCGGCACGGCTAAAAAACCGGGCGCGGCGGGATCAGAAAGACACGGTCAGCCGCAGGGTGAGCTGGCGGCGGACATAATCGTAAAGGGCCAGGTTGGAATCGTTGCGGGTGAAGGTGAACCCGGCCGCCGCGGCGAGGCCCGCGGCGGGGAACTCCTTCTGGAGACCGGCCCGGGCAGCCTGGCGCTTAAGGTACCGCTGCCGCCGGCGCCAGGCGGGCGCGCGACGCTTTCTTTTAATTCCCCGGTGGCTTCCGGCGCGCTGGAAGCCGGCGCTGAAGTAACCCTTGAACCCTTTGCGGGCGCCCTGAAGTTCCGGGCCGACCGGCTGCCGCTGGCCCCTTTCTCAACGCTTATCCCGCCGCCGGCGGCGGTCAGCATAGACTCCGGCACCCTGTCCCTGGCGGGCGCCGCGGCCCTGCCGGCCGGGGGGGGAGTAACGGCGGAGCTGGACCTTTCCGTGGACTCACTGGTCCTCTCCGACGGCGTCTCCCGCAGGCCGCTGCTCAGGTTAAGAAGCTTCTCCGCCGGCAAAGTGCGCGCGGATTTTAAGAACCGTTCTCTCACGGCGGACGCGGTGGCCCTGGCG
>CALMZU010000096.1 GCA_937870775.1 uncultured Elusimicrobia bacterium | reverse complement strand
CCTATATTCATTATGGCCGGGTTTCTCGCCATTATATACTACACCACGATTTTCCTTGAGAGAGAACGGCTTAGACATCTCGACAAAATTCTTGTGGTACTCGGGATATTGTTTTGCGGTTTATTGTTCTCATTGTCTTTCCACACCCACCACTGTAGTATAAAATAACTCGACACAACCAAAGTCCGCACAGAAGTTATAACTAGATGAAAGAGGTGCTAGAGGACGCTGATTCCTGATTTCATAGACCCGCCTTTGCCTGAGTATTAACACTGCCAATTCGGAGTAAAAAAACAAAGAGGGCGGAGCTTTTGGCTCCGCCCTCTTTTTAGGTCAGGGTCTAACTTGTATTAGACCAGGCCCTGGGCCATCATCGCCTCGGCTACTTTCTTGAAGCCGGCCATGTTGGCGCCCGCCACGTAGTTACCGGGCATGCCCGCCTCTTTGGCGGCGGTCACGCAGGCGTTGTGGATGTTCACCATGATGCTGCGCAGGTGCTTGTCCACTTCCTCGCGGCTCCAGCTCATGCGCAGGCTGTTCTGGCTCATCTCGAGGCCCGAGGTGGCCACGCCGCCGGCGTTGGAAGCCTTGCCGGGGGCGAAGAGCACCTTCGCTATCTGGAAACCAGCGGGACCGGGGCGCGGCAGCTGACCGCGCGGTTCGTGCCGCCAGGCATACCGCCTCCGGCCTGCAGCAGTTTATCGCAGCCGGGCAACCGACACGCCCTTGACGGGGTGACCTGCTATACTATTTTTCACGGCAGTATGTTCACGGGGGGAACATGTGCGCTTTGGACTCCGCGGTTATCGCCGGCGGCAGCAAACCCGCCGCCGCGCGTAATTGCCAGCCACCGGGCGAATACCGCGCCCGCAACCCGCTAAAGAACCCGCTCAACCGTCTGGTGCTGGACAACCTGGCAGAGTTCGAAGCCTGGCTGAAAGATCCGCCTTCCGGCAAACCGCGCCCGCATCCTGCCGTAATAGCCGCCCTGGAAAAATTCAGCGAATGTGGCGTGCTGCGCTACGGCGCCGTGCGCTACCGCTGCCCGGAATGCGGGTACGACGTCTTTGTGGCTTTCTCCTGCAAGCGCAGGGGCCTGTGCCCCAGCTGTGACGCCAAGCGCTCGGCGATAATGGTGGCGGCCGCGCTGGACCGCCTGCTGCCGCCTGCGCGCTACCGGCAGTGGGTGCTGGTAATCCCCAAACGGCTGCGGTACTTTGTTAACTCCCGCCCGGAGCTGTCCGGCTATCTGTCTAAACTTCTGGCGCATGAAATTAACCGTTACCTTAAACAAAAGGCCGCGGGCGTCCCCGCCCAACTGCATTTCATACAGCGCTTCGGCGGCGCGCTCAATCTGCATATACATATCCACGCTGTAGTTTCAGACGGGACTTTTATCCTTGAGACTAACGCGCTGGGGCTAAATAGGTTGTTGTTCCGCCGTGTTGACGGCCCGGACGACCAGGAACTGGAAAACATAGTCTGCGCTATTCGCCGTAAACTGTTGCGGCGCTTAGTGCGCCTTGGCTGCCTGCCGCCGGAAGCCGCGGGGGAGATGCTTAACTGGGAGAACTCCGGCTTCTCGCTTCATAAAGAGGTGGTAATCTATCCTGACAACCGTCCCGGCCTTGAGCGGCTGCTGGGCTACTGTTCGCGCCCGGCCCTGTCGTTGAAGCGGCTCATCTACGCGGCAAAGTCAAAGATAGTCATCTATAGGGCGGAAAGGCACGACAACCAGCCCGAGATAATGACGATGAAACCTGTTGAATTCCTGCGGCGCTGGGGCCTGCTCATGCCGCCGCCGCATAAGAACCTGGTGCATTACTACGGCGCTCTGGCGCCGCGCTCTCCGCTGAGGGCTGCGCTTACGGAACAGGCAGGCAAGGAAGTTGAAAAGATTAAAGCTGCAGAAAGGACCGAAAAGCTGAAAAAGAAGGCCTGCTCCTGGGCCGCCTGCCTGGCGCGGGTATTTGAGGTGTTCCCGCTAATCTGCCCCAAATGCCGGTTAGAGCTTAAGCCCGTGGCGGTTATACTGGAAGATAAAGAACTTGTGCGGCTCTTAAACCACTTTGGCCTGCCGACAGAATTTCCAGCGTTCAGCCCGTCGCCGGTCCAATACGCCGCAAAACGCGGCCCGCCGGATGAAGATAGCCAGCTTAACCCGCTGGCTGATCAATACGACAACATAGACCCGCCCTCGCCTGAAGATTAACAATGCCGCTCACCAGCCGGCGCCCCGCCCGGTGGAAGAACCGCGCGCAAAAACGAGAAAGCGCGGCCTGTTTTTGATATTATAAACAAAACAGGCAGCACTCACGCGAGATTTTCAGTAAAACGCGCCGGCGGAAGAAGAAAAAGGCGGGGGGAACTGACGATAACTGCGCTTATGTTTCCTACAGTTCCAAGGCCACGGGGCTCGAGATCTCGTCGAAGCAGCAGCGGCTGCCGCGCGAGCGC
>CALMZU010000095.1 GCA_937870775.1 uncultured Elusimicrobia bacterium | reverse complement strand
CGTGCGCGCGCTCCCATTTGCCTACGAAGGGGTCCGTCACGTTTATGGCTATCTTATCGATGTGGCAGGCCCAGACGTGTATTCCTCGAACTGAGTCATAGGCGCGCTCCATCTGCCTATGGCACAGCGGGCACCGCGGAGCCTTAGTGAAGTTAATTCCGTTGAAAGGGGTAGCCATCTTAGTTCTCCTTGTTGCCGGGGTTGTTGAGTTTGTCGCCTATCGTTACCCGCACGGTGAAGACTACGCCCTTACGCTCAGTCAGCCAAGTGCGGCTGTACAATCTGCCGAAGCGTTTTCGCCTATCACGCAGCATTTCCTTTATGGTGCTATCAAGTTTTGTCATTATATTTCTCCTCTATTTTTTGTACCTGTAACCTTCCCAGCCCTCAGCGACTACGGGGAACCCTTTGGCCCAGGGCGGTAAATCGCACATGAGCTTCAGGAACTTATCCTTGCTAAAGGCCGGTATATCGGGTACTTCCGAAAGCAATTCGTCATGGACTGTGAGGACTACGGGGTACCCGGCGGCCTCGCAGTTGAGCATACCATAAGCCATAACGTCCCGCGCCGTACCCTGCGTTATATTCTCGAACAGCGCTCCGCCATAGGTAGGTAGCAACTGCCACTTCTTAGTTCTGGGGTTTTCGCTTGTGACGTAGATAACGTCCTTTATTCCTATTTTGGTTTCCTCGGTCTTTACCTTAGGCATATAGTAGCGAATCCCCCGGCCGGAAGGCAAGCGGCATATAAGGAAACGGCGATCGCCGGACATACCGAATGTGACCTTATCGCCGCAGCAAGTATAACGCCGACCTGGGTTTCTTACCGCAAGAACCGCGGCGTCCTCTACCCGGTACCATTCATCTCTGACGGTCTTATACTTTTCGCGGTAGCCTCTTACGGCCGCTTGGGCCAATTCCTCGCCAGGGTCGAAAGGGGAAAAGGGGTCCTCCATGCAAGAGCCGCGAAACCGCTTATGGCCCATGCCGTATCCGCAACCGAGAATTATCTTTTTTCCGAGTTGGCGCTCATGTTTATCAATAGCCTTAACGTCCTTCTTGTAAACGAAGGCCGCCATATCTTTATAGAGGTCCACGCCCATCTGGTATTTAGCCAAGGCAAATGGGTCGTTTACCAGCCAGAAAACCATGCGGGCCTCTATGGCGCTGTAGTCGCCGGAGACGAATTTCTTATCGGTTTCCGGTATAATGCAGCCGCGTATGCACGATGATAGAACCGCCATAGGTTTATCATACATCATCTCTATAAGGTCGGGGTTGCCCTGCCGTATGGCCGGTATAGCGGTTTCAATTTCATCTTCAGTTAAGGTGCCCTGGGGTAAGTTCTGGGGCTGTAATTTGCGGCCGGCCCACCGGCCCGTAGCGGCTGCGTGGTATTGCAGGGTGCCACGCGCGCGATTATCGCAGGGGATAGCCATGTTCACCATCGTTTCGTATTTGGCCGTCGAGGACTTGCCTACCTCCCGGCGTATTTCAAGTACGTCTCTTACTACTTGGGGGAGGTCCTTGCGGGTAAGCAGTTCAGCCAAGGACTGTTTGCCTAAGGACTTCTTCAGTTCCAGTTCGCCCGTCTCTATGTTCTTAACCTCCTGCACCGGGACTTCTATACCGTGGGCCTCTAACCAAGAAATGAGGGACGCGACTTGGGAGGCCTTGTCTATAAATCCTCCGGTCATAGCCTTAAGGGGGCCATTCAGCTTTTCAGTAAAATGCTCGGCCAGGTCCCGGGCTTTGGCCGCCAAGTCAACGTCGAGTTTAACGCCGCGAAGATTTATACGGAGATCCAGTTCCCAGACCTTACGCTCCTCCAGCGACAAATCGGGAAGGGCCTTGGCCGCAAGACGCTCAGTTATCACGTCGTTGATATTGTATTGGTACATGCGCTCATAGAGTGCGGGGTCTTCGTTGTATACCGGAGTACCGTCAGGCTTAAACCCTATAGGCTTTGACAGCTTCTTCATTATGTGGTTGCCTTCCATGTCCTTCTTAACCGGGAGGTCCAGGGCCAACGAAAGTTTTTCCAGTTTTAACGGGAAGCTGCACATAGCCGCTCGGGCCAATGTGCATGACAACTGTTTCGGGTCGTAGAGCGCAGGCCATCCGAACTTCTTAGCCAATATGTAATTCCAGGCGCAATACTCGAACAGCGCGTTGTGCGCTTCAAGCCGCACGTCTTTAAAGACTTCAGCCTTAGGGACCTTGGTAGCGAATTCTCCGCGGCGTATCAGATGTACCGGGCCATCACCTACAGCGTAGGCCATAGACATTATCTCCGTTTGCGGATGGAGTATATATGCCACGGTGCCTACGTCGTCGAGGTTAGCGGGGGACCGGGTTTCAAAGTCGAGAATGAGGTCTTTCAT
>CALMZU010000094.1 GCA_937870775.1 uncultured Elusimicrobia bacterium | reverse complement strand
GCCGGCGCCGTGGCCCCAGAAGACCAGCGCGTAGCGGCGGGCCGGGTAGCGGGCCTTGGTCCATTCCACGAAGCGGCCCACGCGGCGCCAGTCGCCCATGTCGGTGCCCTGTTCCTCGTAGATCACCGGCGAGACCACGGTCTTGCTCTTGCCGGGGTCCTTCGCTATCAGGAAGCGGCGCGAGCCGGCCCAGGGCTTTCCATCCTTCGTCCAGCCGGGCATGCCCACCTCGGCCACTATATTGAGGCCCTTGCCCGGCCCCGCCTCCTCCATCTCGTTGATGTCGTCCAAGGGCTCGAGCCCGGCGTTGCCGTTCATGAACAGCATCACCGTCCATTCTTTCGGCTGCGGCTCGGCGGCCGGCAGCGGGGCGGCGTAAATGGCGGCGGCGCAGATGGCGAGGGCGAGGTTCTTCATATTGAGCTCCGCACATATTGTAGCCCCCGGCCGCGCCGAAGGCAAGGCTTTAGGTCCCGGCGGCGGCAGGGCCTTTGGGCCGGGGGGGATTGACCGCGGCGCGCCGAAAAATATAAATATATACCGAAAAGTTCCGTTTTTAAGGAGGACAGCGATGAAGAACATGCTTTTTGCCGCTCTTCTCTTGGCGGCGCCGGCCGCGCGTGCTCAGGACATAGCCGCGCTGCAGCAGGCCTTCAATTCCGCCGCGGCCAAGGCCGGGCCGGCCGTGGTGAGCGTGCAGGTGGTAAAGGAAGAGACCCAGTCCGTGCTGGAGCCGGACTATTATTTCGGCTACGCCATGCCGTCGGAGAAACTCTACCGCTACCGCAGCGCCGGCGTCGGCTCCGGCGTCATCATAGACCCGCGCGGCTACGTGCTTACCAACAGGCACGTGGTGGAGGACGCGGTGCGCATACGCATAGTAACGCAGGACGCGCGCGGCGTGGAGAAGACCTACATGGCCGAGCCCGCCGGCGCGGACCCCGCCATAGACATAGCCCTGCTGAAAATAAAAGGCGGCGGCACGTTCCCTTACCTGGAACTCGACGGCGGAAGCCGCCCGAAGGTGGGCGACTTCGTGATGGCCGTCGGCTATCCCTTCGGCTTCAAGCAGACCGTGACCTCCGGCATAATCTCGGCGCTGAACGCCAGCCTGCCGGTGGAGGGGCGCAAGTACCAGAACCTGATACAGACCGACGCGGCGATAAACCACGGCAACTCGGGCGGGCCGCTGCTGAACCTCGACGGGCGGGTGATAGGCATAAACACCGCCATAGCCTCGCCCACCGGCACCTTCGCCGGCATGGGCTTCGCCATACCGGCCGCCGACATAAAGCGCGTGCTCGACGAACTTACCGGCGGGCGCAAGGTGCGCCGCGGCTGGCTGGGCCTGGCCCTTATACCGGTGGACCCGGTGATGGCCTCCCGGCTTGGGCTTTCCTCAGAGGGCGGGGCCATAATAAACGTGGTGGCTCCCGGCTCCCCGGCGGAGAAGGCCGGCCTCAGGCGCGGCGACATAGTGCTAAGCTGCGACGGGGCGCCGGTGGAGACCAACGACGACCTTTTCTACCGCACCTACGGCGGGCGGCCCGGCGACGAGCTGGAACTGGTCTACCTGCGGCGCGGGCTTAAGCGCGCGCTGCGCGTGAAACTGGGCGAACGCCCGGCGGAGGAAAGTTCCCCGGCGGCGGCCTCCGGGCGCCGCGGCGCGGCCACCGGCGCCGCCGAGTGGGAGGGCGTCAGCTTCGTCTACGAGGACGGGGCGCTGGTGCGCGCCGTGAAGGACGACTCGCGCCTGTCCGGCTACCTGAAGCCGGGCGACCTGGTGCGCGCGGTGAACGGCGAGCCTATAGAGGACCCGGCGTCGATGGGGCGCGTGCTGGCCCGGGCCAGCCTGGCCGAAGGCGTGGTGCTGGACCTGGTGCGCGACGGCCAGGGTACCTATATAAGCGTGCAGTCCCGCTAGCCATGGCCCGGCGCGCCGGGCATTTTGTATCATAGTCCCATGCACGAATGGGCTTTAGCCGAATCCGTAATAAAGACCGCGGTGGAACACGCCGGCGCTCAGAAGCTCAGGAAGCTTACCGAGGCCGGCGTGGTCTTCGGCGAGCTGCAGGCCATAGATGGCGAGATCTTCGATTTCGCGCTGGAGCAGCTGCGCGCGCAGTTCCCGGCCGCGGCCCGCTGCCGGTTCAAGATCATAAAGGAGCCGGCCGCCTTCCGCTGCAAGGCCTGCTCGCACGAGTTCCCGCTGAAAGGCCTGCGGAAGACCAAGGACGAGAGCGAGTTCATACACTTCGTGCCGGAGATGGCGCATACCTTCCTTAAATGCCCGGCCTGCGGCAGCCCCGACTTCGAGATAGCCGCCGGCCGCGGCGTGCATATCAGTTATATAAAGGGCGAGAAATGAACATCGATCCCCGCCCGTCGGTCATATCGCAGCGCCTGGCCGGCGTGCGCCGCATCATAGCGGTGACCGGCTGGAAGGGCGGCATAGGCAAGAGCGTGACCGCTTCCACGCTGTCGCTGCTGCTGGCCGGGCGCGGCCTGCGGACCGGCCTTTTCGACCTGGACCTCGCCGGCGCCTCCGACCACGTGATACTTGGCGCCAAGGGGCTTTTCCCCAGGGAGGAGAAAGGCCTTGAGCCGCCGCTCTGCGCCGGCGTGAAGTTCATGTCGGTCTCCTTTTTCTCGGAGAACCGCGCGGTGCCGCTGCGCGGCGCCAACGTCTCCGACGCCATCATAGAGCTGCTGGCCATAACGCAGTGGGGGGAACTGGATTTCCTGGTGCTGGACATGCCGCCCGGCATAAACGACGCCGCGCTGGACGTGCTGCGCTTCGCCGGCCGCGCCGAGGTGCTGGCCGTCACCACGCCCTCCGTGCTGGCGCGCGAGGTGCTGGGCCGTTCGCTGGAGCTCTACCGCCGCATGGGCGCGCCGGTGCTGGGCGTGGTTGAGAACATGGGCCGCGGCGGCAAGCCCGCCGGGGCCGCGGCCTCGCTGCGGCTGGACCCCGGGCTGGAACGCGCGCTGGGCCGCCCCGCCGCGCTGCTCAAGACCCGCTTCGCGGCCGACCTGGGCCGCGCCATGAGGAGGCTGCATCTTGACTGAACGCTCTTATAACTGGCACTCGCTTATGGATGGGTCCG
>CALMZU010000093.1 GCA_937870775.1 uncultured Elusimicrobia bacterium | reverse complement strand
TGGTTCAACTTGTTCCTGATAATAGGCCACGCCAGCTGGATCACACTGGCGCTGGGCTTTATCGCCGCGGGCATGGGACTTGTAAACATCAAGGAAATATTTTTCTTTAAACGCGGAGTTTCCCTGATGATAGCCGACGGAGAAAAAGTCAGGGTGGCGGAAAGGATCCGCCGCATAATAAATGAAAAAGAAGTGCCGGTAATGGTCTCCGCCACGATACTGCTGGCGGTGTTCGTAAACCTTATCGAGCTTGGCTGTACTATAGGGCTGCCGGCTATTTTTACAAAAGTCCTGGCGGCAAAACAGGCGGGAGCCTGGCAGAAGTACGGGTATATGGCCGTCTATAACGCGGCCTATGTGATCCCTCTGGCGGTTATCGTTTCACTGTTCGTGTGCACGTTGGGCCGCTATAAAATGACGGAAACTCACGGTAAAGCGCTTAAAGGGGTAAGCGGCGTGCTGATGCTGATCCTCGGGCTGCTGCTGATGTTCAAGCCGGAGATCCTGATGATGAATTAAGGGGAATTGATGCGTATATCGGAAAGAATAATGAGCGAGGTGCAGGACCGGGAAGTGCTGTCGGCCAATATCGGCTTTTTCACCAGATGGTGATAATAAGGGAATAAGTGAACATGGATATTTTAAAAGAAGTACTCAGGAAACAGGTCTATCCCGCTTTCGGCTGTACGGAGCCGGTCTCGGTAGCCCTTTGCGCGGCCACTGCGGCCAAAGCTTTGGGAAAACAGCCGGATAAAATGCGGTTTTTCCTCGACGCCGCCACTTATAAGAACGGGATGGCGGTAAATATCCCGAACACGAAAGGCGAAAAAGGAAATCTGCTCGCCGGCGTGATGGGCGCGCTGCTCGCCCGGCCTGAACTGGGAATGCAACTGCTTTCGGCGGCCACGCCGTTAATGGTAAAAAAAGCCAAGGCGCTGATAGGGAAGGGCGGGGCGGAGATCTCGGTAGAACAAAAAGCGCTCCCGGGTATCTTTATACGAACTGTCGTCAAATACGGAAAGTCCGGGGTCGTCTGCGAGATCTCCGGGACGCATACGCATGTGTCATTGCTGGAGGTGAACGGCAAGCGCCTTATCCACGCGCCGGTGGCGGCGTCGGGGAAAAACAGGGAACTGGAACGCGCTCTGGCGAAACTAACCCTGAAGTCCATGGTGGAAATGGCGGAGGCCGCTGACGCCGCCGATCTTGAATATATCGCCAAAGGCGTGAAAATGAATTTAGCGGCGGCGAATGCGGGGCTGCGGCTTAAAAAAGTAGGGAACTGCCTGGTGGACCTGCAAAAGCGCGGCTGCCTGACAGACGATGTGTTCTCATCCTCTAAAATACTGGTAGCCTGCGCCGCCGACGCGCGCATGGACGGTCTGCCGCTGCCGGTGATGTCCAGCGGGGAAAGCGGCAACCAGGGCATAGTGGCCATTTTGGTGCCGTATAATGCCGGGAAAGTATTTAAAATAAAGAAGGAGAAGATCTGCCGGAGCATAGCGCTGTCCCACCTGCTTAACGCTTACGTGAAAGTATTTACCGGCAGTCTTTCGCCTATGTGCGGCTGCGCGATAGGCGCGGGCATAGGCGCGGCCGCCGCTATTGTATACCAGCGGGCGGGTGCCGATATTAAAGCCATAAGCCTCGCTATAAACAATTTGATCAGCGATCTGGGCGGCATGCTCTGCGACGGGGCCAAGAGCGGCTGCGCTCTAAAAGTGGTGAGCTCCGCCGATTCCTCCATTCGTTCGGCTCAAATGGGCGCCTGCGGCTACGGCATTACCGAAGCGGAGGGTTTTATCGGCCGGACGGCCGAAGAAAGCATCCAGAACCTGGCCTATGTCTCCAATATAGGCATGGGGAAAGTGGATTCCACCATCCTGCATATCATGCACGGTAAAGCTTCCGGGTTGAAACGGAAATTACGCTCAAAGATAGCGGCAACAAAGGAAAAATAATTGATCATATGCGTGATGAACAAAAAGACAACGATCTCCGGAAAATGCGGCACTCGCTGGCGCACGTGCTGGCGCAGGCGGTGGCTGGACTCTGGCCCGGCGTGAAGTTCGGCATAGGCCCGGCCATAGAGAACGGCTTCTACTACGATTTCGACCTGGAACACCGCTTTATTCCCGGGGATTTGCCGCAGATAGAGAAGAAGATGAAGCATATAATCGGGCAGGCGCAGAAATTCGAACGTGTGGAGCTGCCCCGCGCAGAAGCCCTGAAGCATTTCGGCGAAAAGGGCGAGAAATATAAAGTGGAGCTGATAAACGACCTGCCGGAAGACAGCGTAATAAGTATTTACCGCAACGGCACGTTCGAGGACCTGTGTAAGGGCCCCCATGTGGAGCATACCGGCAGGCTCAAGGCTTTCAAACTGGTTTCCATAGCCGGCGCCTATTGGCGCGGCAGCGAGAAGAACACCATGCTGCAGCGCATCTACGGAGTGGCCTTTGAAACCCAGAGCGAACTTGATGCCTATCTTAAACAACAGGAAGAAGCGGCCAGGCGCGACCACCGGAAGCTGGGAAAACAATTGGACCTATACAGCATAAACGAGACCGTCGGTCCTGGGCTGGTGTTGTGGCATCCCAACGGCGCGCGCATACGGCACGAAATAGAAACCTATTGGAAGGCTGAACACTTTAAAGGCGGCTACGACCTGGTGAACACGCCGCATATCGGGCGGGAAAACCTGTGGCAGACTTCGGGCCACCTGTCGTTCTATAAAGACTCCATGTACGCGCCTATGGATATAGACGGCATGAATTATTACGCCAAACCGATGAACTGCCCGTTCCACAT
>CALMZU010000092.1 GCA_937870775.1 uncultured Elusimicrobia bacterium | reverse complement strand
TTATAGAAACTGAAAATATAGGCGAAGCCGTTGTCGATAAGCACTTTAATCGGGCAGATATGGTGCTTCTTTACGGGTCCGTCTTCCCGGCCCTGGTATTCTATTTCCAGTTCCTTGCCCCAGTCTATGGCTTCCTCGATCTCCTTCATGTACGGAATGCTGTCTGAAATTATCTTGGGCATTACCGGCACTATGTAGGTGTCGAAGGGGGTGTAGTTTGTTATGTGCTGAAAGAGTTTGTCGAAACGGCCGGAAAGGCCGCCGCCCACGTTCTTAGAGAAAGCGGCCATTGCGTTGAGGGCGTTGTACTGGTCGTTGGAGAGCTGGCGGTTCCGCAGGCTTACGCCCTCTGCGAACTGGTACCAGCCGTCGCCAAGCGTTTCGGTGAAGAACCCGGCCTTGTGTATCATGGTCAGGTCGCGCTGTATGGTGCGCTTATCCACGCCGAATTCTTTGGCTACTTCTGTTACTTTTACGCGGCCGGAGTTAAGCCTGCCCACCAGGCTTAGTATGCGGCCTAATCTTTTAAGCGAGTCTTCTTGCGGCATGTGTCCCCCTGTTGTATAAATCCATTATACAAAACGCCGGCGCGACAAGCCCTTGTCGCGCGCGCATGGCAGAATATTGGCGGAGGGAATATGAAAAAAGAGATCGAGGGCCTTATGTGCGGCGCGGACTGGGCGGTTGGCGTTATGGCCAGTATAGAGAAAAGAAGCAAAACTATTGGCGGGGCCACGCTTATGCCGCCCGGTGTGCTTGGGCCGGTGGGGATTTTTGGCCGCGGCGAGGTTACCGTGGTGGCAGGCGGCGCCGGGGAAGGAAAAACCGGCTTTATGGCTGCCGCGCTTCAGAATATTCTGCGGCATAAGCTGAGCGCTATAGCGTTTACGCCCTGCGCCTCGCCCGAGCGTTTTGTTGAGCGCCTGCTGGCCGCCCAGAGTGGGCTTAGTTACGCCGAGCTGCGCACCGGCTCTTTGCCGCGCGAGGCTTGGCCGCCTTTAACCCAGGCCGCCGGTAGCGTGGCCCAAAGCAAACTGTGGCTGCGCGGCGGCGCCGGCATAACGGTTGAAAGAGTATGGGCCGAAGCCATGGGCGTGGCAAAGCATTTGGCCAAAGACGGCGCGCGCCTGGACGCTATACTGATAGACCCGCTTAACCCGATGCTGCACGGCGGGCGCGCGGGGGCGCAGCTTTCTGCGCTGGCACTTGAGCTTGGCGCCACGGTGGCCTGTACCCTGGAGGTGCCGGAGGGTTTTACGCTAGACGCCCTGCGGCATATGGGGCTGCCCGAGGGGGACCTTGGCGCGCTGTTTTGCCTGAAGCGCAACGCCAAACGCGAGTTTATAGCCGAGCCGGTTTGGAACATGAGCCGCGCCCGCTATAACCTAAGCTGGAATCCCCGCACCTGTACTTTTAAACCGTTAGCCAACAGGCTGGCGGATACGCGGCAGAGAGACTTGCCGTTGTGAGACAATCGGGAGGACTTTTTATGGCAGACAGGATGATGGAATTTAAAATCAAAGGGCGAAAGATGAATATCCCCAATGAGGGCTTAAGCCCTTTGGATCTGGGCGTTATTGTGGATCAGTTGGAGAAAGATATGAATGATCTGGAGAGTAAATCTGGAGTTATTGATGTTTCCAAACAGGCAATAATAACTGCTATTCATTATGCCACGGAATTATTCAAACTTAAAAATAATGTGACAACGGATAACGCTGAAAAGAAGAGCCAGTAAACTCCTTGATGTCGGCATCAGGAGTAGAATGGACCGCTGCGGAAATTTTGTAAACTTTTCAAATGGTTGCTTTTGTGAGGGGAAATGCGGCACAAAAGTCTTTTTGAAGATTTAATAGAGATGCTGGCCGATGCTCCGTGGCAAGCCGGGGCAATAGTGACCGGTGGCTCACTATTGCTGCTATTCATTTATCCGCGGTCTCTGTTGTCGCTAATATTCCTGTTCTTTGCTGCGGTGGGGGCATTTGGGACTATTGGATCGCTGATTAAGCACTGGCGCAACGTAAAAATATTCG
>CALMZU010000091.1 GCA_937870775.1 uncultured Elusimicrobia bacterium | reverse complement strand
TTCGAGGACCTGGGCTTCTACTGCATAGACAACCTGCCGATAGCGCTGATCCCGCAGTTCGCGTCGCTGATAGGCGACAGGCGCTACCTCAGGAACGTCGCCCTCGGCATAGACATCCGCGAGGGCCGCTTCTTCAAGGATTTCGTCCGCACCCTCGACGACCTGGGCCGCATCGGCCTCGACTACAAGGTGGTCTTCCTCGACGCCGCCGACTCGGTGCTGATGCAGCGCTTCTCCGAAACGCGCCACCGCCACCCGCTCGGCAAGAACATCGCCGCCGCCGTGGCCGAGGAGCGCCGCCTGCTGCGCGAGCTGAAGGCCCGCGCGAACAAGGTGATAGATACCAGCAAGCTCACGCTGGGCGAGCTCAAGGAGACGCTCTCCGGGATGATGGAGCTCAAGCGCACCGCCGAGATGAAGCTCTCGGTGATCTCTTTCGGCTACAAGTACGGCATCCCGCTCGACGCTGACATCGTGATGGACGTGCGCTTCCTGCCGAACCCGTACTACGTGGATTCGCTGCGCGCGAAGACCGGCCTCGACGCGCCGGTGGGCAACTACCTCAAGTGCAAGCCCGGCTTCAAGGCTTTCCTGAAGAACTACACCGAGCAGATCGAGTCGCTGCTGCCGCTCTACATCAAAGAGGGAAAGTCCTACCTGACCGTGGCCATAGGCTGCACGGGCGGACGCCACCGCAGCGTCTACATCGCCAGCGAGCTGGCCAAGCGCCTGGCCGCCGGCGGTTTCTCCGTCTCGGAATACCACCGGGATATCCGCAAATAGCCGGCCCGCCCGGCGCGGATCGTTTTTTTGGACGGATTTCCATATGATCAACCTCATCGTCATAACCCACGGGGAGTTCGGCGCCTACCTGATAGAGGCCGCCGAGGGCATAGTGGGCGCGCAGCCCGCCGGCCTCAAGAACGTCTCGATCTCGGCCCGCATGACGCTGGACCGCGTGAAAGAGGCCGCCGCGAAGGCGATAGACGAGATGCGCTCCGACGACGGGCTGATCTTCCTGATAGACATGCCCGGCGGCACGCCGATGAACGTGGTGCTGCCGCTGTCGAAGGACATACAGAAGAGCGCCGTGATCTGCGGCGTGAACATCAACATGATGACCTCCGCGTTCGCCTACCGGAACTCCCTGGATTTCGACCGGCTCGTGGCGAAGATACTGGAGGACGGCCGCAAGGCCATCTGCGAGGTGAAGAGCCTCCTGATGAAGAAGTGAGGACCGGGCTATGATAATACTTTACCGCGTCGACGACAGGCTGGTTCACGGACAGGTGGTGGAGGGCTGGGTGCCCGCGCTGGGCGCCGAGGAGCTCGCGGTGGTCTCGGACGAGATCGCCGGCGACGAGATGCGCCGCGCCATCATGCGCTTCGCCACGCCGGAAGAGGTGGACCTGAAGATCATGACGGTGGACGAGGCTTCCGCGTACCTGCCCGGGGCCTCGTCGTCGGAGAAGAAGGTGCTGCTGCTGCTGCCCGGCCTCGCCGAGGCGGTGGCGCTGACCGGCAAGGGGCTTAAGATCCCGGAACTCAATATCGGCGGCATGCATTATTCCGCCGGCAAGAATTTCTCCATAGGCAAGGCCATCTTCCTCAGCGACGAGGACTGCGCGGCGCTCAAGGCGCTGAGCTCGGCCGGCATAAAGATAGAAGGGCGCGGCGTGCCTACCGACAGTCCTGTGAACCTGATGGCGGCGATAGCGTAACGGAAAAGTTTTAATGGTAAAACTGGTAATAGCGGTGCACAACCACCAGCCGGTGGGCAACTTCGACAGCGTGCTCGAGGAGGCTTACGCGCGCAGCTACGCGCCCTTCTTCGACGTGCTGGAGAGGCACCCCGGCGTGCGCGTCAGCGCCCATTTCTCCGGCATACTCTACGACTGGCTGGAGAAGGCGCACCCGGATTACCTCGACAGGCTGGCCGCGCTGGTGAAGGCCGGGCGCCTGGAGATACTCTCCGGCGGCTACTACGAGCCTATACTCGCGCTGCTGCCCGAGGAGGACCGCCGCGGCCAGGTGGAGAAGATGCGCGCCTACGTGCGCGGCCGCTTCGGCGCGGACCCCAAAGGCCTGTGGCTCGCCGAGCGCGTCTGGGAGCCGGAGCTCGCGGCCTCCCTGTCCCGCATGGGCGTGGGCTACACCGCGCTCGACGACACCCATTTCTTCGCGGCCGGCTTCGACGAGAAGGACCTGACCGGCCGCTTCACCACCGAGCACTCGGGCCGGCACGTCGACGTTTTCCCGATCAGCCACCGGCTGCGCTACCTGATGCCTTTCGCCGAGCCGCAGAAGGTCGTCGACTACCTGAAGGGCTTCGAGGGCACTGACGCCGCGCTGGTGATGGCCGACGACGGCGAGAAGTTCGGCCTGTGGCCCGGCACTTACGACCACGTCTACAAGAACGGCTGGCTGGACCGGATGTTCTCGCTGCTGGAGGCCAATTCCTCCTGGCTCGGGACCGCCCGCTTCTCCGACTGCCTCGCCGCCCCGTCGAAGGGCCTGGCCTACCTGCCGACCACGTCGTACCACGAGCTTTCCCAGTGGGCGCTGCCTGCCGGCCGGTCGCGGCGCCTCGCCGGGCTGTGGGACGATTCCCCCGAGGATTTCAGGCAGTTCCTGCGCGGCGGCTATTTCAGGAATTTCTTCTCAAAGTACCCCGAGGCCAACAGGATGTACCGCCGCATGCTGCGCGCCAGCGCCAAGGTGCGCGCCGCCGGCTCCGGCCTGGGCACCGACAGCCTTTACAAGGCGCAGTGCAACTGCGGCTACTGGCACGGCGTGTTCGGCGGGGTGTACCTGCCTCACATAAGGATGGCCGTCTACCAGAACGCGCTGGCCGCCGAGGCCGCGCTGCCCCGCCGCCCCGGCTTCGAGCTGGCGCGCGAGGACTGGGACGCCGACGGTTCGCCCGAGCTGCTGGCCGAGGGCGACAAGGCCAATTTCTATTTCTCCCCGGCGAAGGGGGGCGGCATGTTCGAATGGGACTACAAGCCGCGCGGCTTCAACCTCGGCTCGGTGGTCTGGCGCCACCCCGAGGCCTACCACGAGGGCCCGGCGAAGAACATCGCGCTGGACGACAAACGCCGCGCCGCCGAGGAGGCCCTGAAGAAGGAGCTCGCCTACGACTGGCACCCGAGGATGAGCCTGCTGGACCATTTCCTGCGCGCCGACACCACCCCGGAGACCTTCGCGAAGGTCTCGTACACCGAGGAGGGGGATTTCGTCAACGGCGCCTATACCTGCCGCCATTCCGAGTCGGCCGAAGGGCTCACGCTGAAGTTCCGCCGCGACGGCCGCGTCTGGTCCGGCGGCGAGGGGCACGACCTGCGCGTGGAGAAGGACGTGCTGCTGCGCCACGACGGCTCGTGGCGCGCGGATTACCGCCTGACCAATACCGGCCGCGCCGCCCGCGAGACCTGGTTCGGCGCCGAACTGGCGCTGGCCTTCTCGAACAGGGACTGCTGCCCCGCCGGCGAACTGCGCGGCGTTACGGCCCGCGCCTTCCCCGATCCCTATTACGGCGGCGTGGACCTGCAATTCTCCGAGCCGCTCGACCTGTGGAGCTTTCCGCTGGACACCGTGAGCCGCGGCGAGGCCGGCGCCGAGAAGACCTACCAGGGCAGCGTGCTGCTGGCCAACGTCCGCCGCCGCCTCGAGCCCGGCGCGGCCTTT
Source organism: uncultured Elusimicrobia bacterium (assembly GCA_937870775.1). Classification (GTDB taxonomy): domain Bacteria; phylum Elusimicrobiota; class Elusimicrobia; order Elusimicrobiales; family UBA9959; genus UBA9959. The sequence goes on along the minus strand of CALMZU010000091.1, from coordinate 2,524 downwards.
ACCTTCTCCATGGAGGTGAAGCCGCTGTGACCTCGCTTCTCAGGACCCTGCTCTCCTCCGCGCTGGCGGGCCTGCTCGGCCTGGATACCGTGCAGGCCGGCCAGGTCCTGCTGTCGCGGCCGGCCTTCGTCGGGCCTCTGCTCGGCTGGCTCAACGGCTGCCCCGCCGAGGGCGCCCGCATAGGCATACTGCTTGAACTGATCTATATGGATTTCATCCCCGTGGGCGGCGTGGTGCCGCCGAACGGCACGGCCGCCGCGGCCGTGGGCGTGCTTGCCTATTCGGCCGGAGGCCTGGCCCCTTCGCTGGCCTTCTTCGCCGGCATGCTGGCCGGCGTGGCCTATTCCCCGGTGGAATACAGGCTCCGCGCGGCCCGCTCCGAGTGGAACGCCGTCGTCGAGCGCGAACTCTCCGCGGGCACGCTGACGCTGCGCCGCTGGCTGGCCCGCGCGATGATCATAGAGAACGCGGCGCTGGGCGGCTACGTGCTGGCCTGGACTTTCCTCTGCGCCGCCGTCGGGCTGCTGCCCCGCATCTGGGCGCTGTACCCGGCCACCGATTTCGCCTACTCGCTGATGCCCTGGCTGGGCCTCTGCGGTCTTTATTTCAGGTTCAGGACGCAGGCTTATAAGAAGAATGGCTGAGAACGAAGCGAACAAGACGCCGGCAAGACCGGCCTGCTGCGCCGCCCCCGACGGGGGCAAGGCGCCGCTCGGCGCCATGTTCCTGCGCTCCTTCTTCCTGCAGGCCGCGTGGAACTATGAGCGCTTCCAGAACTTCGGTTTCTGCTTCGCGCTGGAACCGGCGCTGCGCCGCTTCTACCCCGACCCGGAGCGCCTGAAGGAGGCGCGGCGGAGGCATTTGCAGATAGTGAACACCCAGCCTTACATGGCCTCTTTCGTGCTGGGCAACGTGGCCAGGCTGGAGGAGTCGGCCGCGGCCGCCGCCGACCCGGCCCCGGCGCTCAAGAGCATGGCCGGGGTGAAGCAGGCGCTGGCCACCAGTTTCGCCGCCATAGGCGACAGGATATTCTGGGGACGGCTGAAGCCGATGACCGCGGAGATCTGCCTGCTGGTGTGGGCGGCCGGCGGCTTCTACGGCTGGCTTTTCCCGGAGATGGACGCGCCGGTGTCGGTGTGGCTGCTCATGGCCGGGCCGCTGGCCGGCATACTGGTCTACTCGGCCGTCTCGGTGTACACCCGCTGGCGCGGCCTCGAGGCCGGCTACCGCTGCGGCGGCTCGCCCAACTGCGCGCTGGACGCCGCGAACTGGCCGCGCCACATAAAACTGCTCAGCGCCGCCGGCTTCGTGATGGCGCTGGCGCTGGCCATGATCTCTTTCGGCGTGCTGGCCGGGGCCAGCTGCCTTTCCTGCAGCCCCGGCCGCGCGGCGCTCAAGATAGCGCTGCCCGTGGCCGTGCTGGGCCTGCACCGCCTCTGCCGCGCGGCGGGCAAGTCGGTGTTCTTCGCGGTCGGCGTGGTGCTGGCCGCCTCGCTGCTGGTTTTCTCGATCTTCGGAGTGGAGCCGTTCAGACTATACTTATGATCAAAAAAGACATCACCATAATCAACGAGCTGGGCATACACGCGCGCCCGGCCGGCATGATAGCCAATACCTGCTCCCGCTTCGCCTGCGACATAAAGCTGGTGAAGGACGGGATGGAGGTCAACGCCAAGAGCATCATGGGCATCATGACCCTCGCCGCGGGCAAGGGCAGCGTGATAGAGGTCACCGCCAGGGGAAAGGACGAGTCCGAGGCCGTGACCGCCATAGAGGAGCTTTTCGCGCGCAAGTTCGACGAGGAGTGAGCTTCGCGGCGGACTGACAGGCACGGGAAAATTATGCTTATAAAAAAAGGTGTGGCCGCCAGCCTCGGTATCGCCATCGGCAAGGCGCATATCGTAAAGGAAGAGAACATCCTTATAGAACAGAAGGAGATCTCCGCCGACAAGGTGAAGGCCGAGGTGAAGCGTTTCAAGGACGCCATCGACAAGACCAAGCTGGACCTCGACGGCATAAAGTCCAAGATCCTCAACGTCCTCGGCAAGAGCCACGCCAAGCTGATAGACGCCCACCACCTGATACTGCAGGACCCCCTGATCACGAAGGAGGTCCCGAAACTGATCTCCTCGAAGGGCATGAACGCCGAGTTCGCGCTGTCCGAGATCCTCGACAAGGCCGAGGAACAGTTCGAGAAGATCGACGACGAGTTCTTCCACGAGCGCAAGCACGACATCTTCGACGTGGGCAAAAAGATCATCTCCAACCTGGTCAACTCGGAGAAGACCTCGCTGAAGGAGCTGAAGGAACCTGTCATCATAGTGGCGCACAACCTGTACCCTTCGGACACGCTGCATATCCGCGAGTCCAACAAGGTGCTGGGCTTCTGCATGGACCTGGGTTCCAAGTCCAGCCACACCGCCATTTTCGCGCAGAGCATGGGCATCCCGGCCGTCGTCGGCCTCTCCGACATCAGCCGCCAGATACAGAGCGGCGACACGCTGATAGTGGACGGCGAGCAGGG
>CALMZU010000090.1 GCA_937870775.1 uncultured Elusimicrobia bacterium | reverse complement strand
TGGCCAAGCATTACAAGACCGGCGAGACGCTTCCCGTCGAGACCTTCGAGAAGATAAAGGCCGCGCGCTCCTTCCGCGCCGCCATGATAATGCTGCGCCAGCTCAGCTTCGCCATGACCGACATGGCGCTGCACGCCGCCAAGGACCCGGACATAAAGGCCATAGAGAAAGAAGTTGCCGCGAAGACCGCGGTGATACCGCCGCTCGACGAGGACCGGTTCCTCTGCGGTTTCACCCACATCTTCGCCGGCGGCTACGCGGCCGGCTACTACAGTTACAAGTGGGCCGAGGTGCTGAGCGCCGACGCCTTCGGCGCCTTCGAGGAGGCGGGCCTTGAGGACCCTGAGGCGCTGGCCTCAACCGGCGCGCGCTTCCGCGAGACGGTGCTGGCCCTCGGCGGCAGCGTGCACCCGGCCGAGGTGTTCAAGGCCTTCCGCGGCCGCTCGCCCAGCCCCAAGGCGCTGCTGCGCCAGGGCGGCCTGCTGAAAGCCTGAGTCCCCGTCGTCAAAAGGAAAGGCCGGGCAAGCCCGGCCTTTTCCTTTTACCGGGGACAGTATACCTATTTCCCGCAATCCGCCTTGCAGGCGGCGTTGGCCCGCTCCACGGCGTCGCAGAGACCGTCGCCGCAATAGCCGGCCGCCTTCTTGCCCAGCGGCATGAAATCGTTGTTCCCCACCTTGCCGTAGAAGGACTGCACCGGCCTCAGCTTAGGCGCGGCCTTTCCCGGCTCCGCCGCCTCCGGCCGCGGCTCCTCCGGCGCGGTCTCCACTGGTAGCGGCCTGGGCAGCTTCCTGGCCGTTTTCTTTTTCTTAGGGCCGTCCCTGGGCTTGGGTTCCGGTTGCGGCGCGGCCAGTTCCTTCTCGGCCAGCAGGCCGCCGGCGGCCGCCGAGAACACGGTACGGCTCATGCCTCCGCCAGGGTCCGCCATGCGCAGGAAACCCAGCCAGGCGTAGAAAGCGCCGTACTCCGACGGCAGGCTGCGGAACACCGCGCCATAAAGGCCGGCCTTCATCCCGTTGAACGAGGCCTTCGCCTCCTCGAAACCCTGCTTGTCGTAAGGCCGCGCGCCGGACAGCATTTTGGGCGAGCCGCTGGAAACGTAGAGATAATCGTTCACGCCAGGGAAGGCCGGCCCGCCGTCGCCGCGCCCGGCGGCCAGGCCGCATATGCCGTAGGCCGGTGCCGGGGAGGGCGCCGGGCCGGCGCCGCTCTCGGCGCAGGCCGTCTTTATGAAAGGCTCAAGTTCCGCCAGCGGCTTAGTGTCGCCGGCGCCATTATACCAGGCGCCTACCTCGTGGCCGGCGTTCTTCCAGGAGCGGAGCTCGGCGAGGCGCGCCGCGTCGGTGGCTATGTACAGGGCGTAATCGGGAGAGAAGAGCAGCGTCAGCCGCGCGCCCTGCCCGTCGGCCAGGCGCACCATGTTCTGCAGGGCCTGCCAGGATTCGGCCTGCACGCCGGAAGAGTCGCCGTTGAGCACGGCGGTGAAATAGTTAGGGCCGGCGGCCCTGGCGCAGACCGGGGCCAGCAGTACGGCCAGCAGAAGGCGGAGCATGAGTAATTTCTACCATATGACCGCCCCGCGCGCAAGACGCAAATAAAAAAGCCGGGCCCGCGGGGGCCCGGCTTCGCGCCGCGCGCAGGACTTCAGGCGCGCAGCTTGGCGCCGAAGTTCTTGGCCAGCTTGTCCGTTATCGCGGTCATGCGGGCACCCACCTCGGCGTCGTTAAGCGTCTTCTCCATCGACGAGAAGGTGAACCTTATGGTCAGGCTGCGGTGCCCCTCGGGGATGTTCTTCCCCTTGAACACGTCCACCAGCCTGGCCGAGGCCAGGTCCTGCACGCCGGAGAAGGACTTCTCCAGGTCGTACCACTCGTGCCGTTCCTCCAGCACCACGGAAAGGTCGCGCCAGTTCTGCGGGAAGGAAGAGAAGGACTTTATCCTGGGCACCTTCTGCCAGAACTCGGTCTTCCACGCCCCGGCCATGCCGCCTAGCGGGATCTCGAAACAGAAGATATTGCCGTCCTTGAAGTCGTTCGCGGCGGCGGCCTTCGGGTCCAGCTTGCCGATATAGCCGGCGCAGGCGCCGCCCATCTTCATCTCCAGGCACAGGCCCGGCTGGAAATAGGCGGGGGCCTTCTTCGGCTTCTCGAAGCGGAAGCCGGGCTTGCCGGCGAACAGGCGCGTCATCACGCCCTTCAGGTGGTAGAAGTCGGCGCGCGGCTGGCCGCCCTTCCAGAAGCCGTTCTCCGGGAAATCGCCGTACATCAGGCCGGCGCACACGGTATCCTCGGCCTTCCCCTCTCCGGCGCGCGCGTAGACGGTGCCGGTCTCGAAGACCATAACCGACTCGCGGCCGCGGTTGAGGTTATAGCGCAGGGTCTTAAGCAGGCCCGGCAGCATCGACGGGCGCAGGTACTGCAGGTCCGACGAGAGCGGGTTCTTGAGTTCCAGCGCGGCCTCGGGGGCGAGGGCGCAGGCCTTCAGTTCCTTTGCCGACAGGAAGTCGTAGTTGTAGGCCTCGCTGAAACCGAGGGCGGCCAGCGTGGTCTTGAGCTCGGAGGAAAGGGTCCAGAGCTGGGTCATCGCCGAAGGCAGCATCGGCATCTGAGTGACGGACGGGATCACGTCGTAGCCCACGTAGCGGGCCACTTCCTCGGCCACGTCGCAGATACCCTCTATGTCCTGCCTGTAGGAAGGCACCGTGAACTTCCACGGCTTGGAATCCTTGAGGTCCGGCTGGAAGGCCTTCAGGCAGGCGTAGATCTCGCCGTCGGCTATGCCGGTGCCCAGTATGGCGTTCACCTTCGCCGGCTCCACGTCTATGACCGGCGGCAGGTACTTCACGGGGCACACGTCGGAGACCTGCTCCACCTTCGCGGCGGGCGCGGCCTCCAGTATGAGGCCGGCCAGGCGGCGGGCCGCCTTGAGGGTAAGCTCGGGGTCGGTGGCGCGCTCGAAACGGTAGGAAGACTCGCTCTTTATGCCGGAGGCCTTGGAAGCCTGGCGTATCACCGGCGGGCTGAAGCGGGCGGACTCTATGAGGATGGCCTCGGTATCGTCGGAGACGGCGGTGTCCTGGCCGCCCATCACGCCGGCGAGCGCGGCGGGCCTGCCGGCGTCGGCTATCACCATCATGCCGGGGTCCAGCTTTACGGCCTTGCCGTCGAGGGCGGTGAAGGCCTCGCCGGCCACGGCGCGGCGCACCTTTATGGCGGGACCGCCCAGCCTGTCGAGGTCGAAGCAGTGCGTGGGCTGGCCCAGCTCGTACATGACGTAGTTGGAGGCGTCGACGAGGATGCTGCCCTTGGGGTTGGTGCCGACGGCGCGCAGGCGGTCGGCCATCCAGCCAGGGGTGCGCGCGCCCTTAACGCCTTTCACCACTATGGCGGTGTAGCGCGGGCACATGTCGGGCACTTCTATGGTCACGGGCACGACGGAGCCGGAGGCCGCGCCGTCGAAAACCCTGGCTTCCTTGAGCTTGAGGCCGTAGAAGAGGCAGAGCTCGCGGGCCAGCGCGTAATGCGAGAGGCAGTGGCCCTGGTTGGGGAGCATCTCCACTTCCATCAGGGTGTCGCCCTTGGGGAACAGTTCGGAGGCGTTCTGCCCGACGGCAGTGTTCTCCGGGAGCACCAGTATGCCGGTATTGTCGTAGCCCTCGAGGCCCAGTTCGTCGGCGGAGCAGATCATGCCCTCGGATTCCACGCCGCGGATCTTGGCCTTCTTCAGCTCGCCCTCGGCGAGCATGGCGCCGACCCTGGCGAAAGGTATTTTCTGGCCGACGGCTATGTTCCTGGCGCCGCAGACCACGCGCATCACGCCCTTGCCGTCGTTCACGTCGACGAGCGAGAGCTTGTCGGCGTTGGGGTGCTTGTCGATCTTCTCGATAAGGCCCACGGTCACGCCGGTGAACGACGCGCCGGTCCGCTTCATCTCCTCCACCTTGAGCCCTATGCGGCAGAGCTTCGCGGCGGTCTCCTCCGGCGTCGGAGGGTTCTCGATGAAATCAGCCAGCCAGGAATACAGTATCTTCATAGCATTTACCGTCCGTACAAAAGGTCCGCCGACGGGGACGGAACGCAAAACACGCTCGGCCACACCGTGGCCTCGCTCGGTACACTGCAGTGGCCTTCGGCCACCCGCCCGGCGCGCTTATGCAAGCGCCGGGCTCGACGACGGTTTTGCTAACCCGTCCCCGTCGTCGTCCCAAGTACTTACAGGTTGACCTGCTTGAGCATGCGCAGGTCGTTCTCGTAGAGCATGCGCATGTCGTGTATGCCGAACAGCAGCATCGCGAAACGCTCTATGCCGCCGCCGAAAGCGAAACCGCTCCACTTCTGCGGATCGCACTTGCCGGCCTTCAGCACGTTGGGGTGCACCATGCCGGCGCCCATCACCTCGAGCCAGCCGGTGCCCTTGCAGACGGGGCAGCGCTCGCCGGTCTTGCAGAAGATGCAGCTCATGTCCACTTCGGCGCCCGGCTCGACGAACGGGAAGTACGACGGGTTGAACCGCGTCTTCACGCCCGAGCCGAACAGGTCCTTCATGAACGTGGCGGCGGTCCACTTGAGGTCCGCCATGCTGACGTTCTTGTCGACGTAGAGGCCCTCTATCTGGTGGAAGGCGAAGCTGTGGCTGGCGTCCACGGCCTCGGAGCGGAACACGCGGCCGGTGTGGAAGACGCGCAGCGGGGGCTGCGCCTTCTCCAGCGCGCGGATCTGCACCGGGGAGGTGTGGGTGCGCATCAGCATGTCCTTGCCGCCCTGGTCCTTCGCCGCGACGTAGAAGGTGTCCTGCATGTCGCGCGCGGGATGGAACGGCGGGAAGTTCAGCGCCTCGAAATTATGGTAGTCGTCCTCGACCAGCGGCCCGTCCGCCATCGTGAACCCAAGCTTCAGGAAGCCTTCGGCCAGGCGGTTCATCGTGTGGGTGAGCGGGTGCAGCGTGCCCTTCGGCAGCGGCCAGCCGGGCATGGTGAGGTCGAGGTCCGCCTTAACGGCGGGGCCGGCGGCGGGAGCGGAGCCCTTAAGCTCGGCGAGCTTGGCCTCCATCTCCTGCTTGGCGGCATTGCCAAGAGCGCCCAGCGGCTTGCGCTCCTCGAGCGGGATGTCTTTCAGGTCCCGCAGCAGGAGCGCCAGCTCGCCCTTGCGGCCGAGGAAACGCTGTTCCAGGGCCTCGGGGTTTTCGGCGGGCTTCTTGGCTATAGAAACGGAAAAACTGTCCCGTATTGCGGACAGTTTTTCCTTCCACTCCGTGGCGTTCACGGCGTGTACCTTATTTCGCCGCGACGGCTTTCTTGGCTATCTCGGCGAGCTGCTTGAAAGACTGAGGGTCGCGTATGGCGATCTCCGACAGCATCTTGCGGTTCAGCGTTATGTTGGCCTTCTTCAGACCGTCGATGAACCTGCTGTAGGACAGGCCTTCCTCGCGGGCGGCGGCGTTCAGGCGGACTATCCACAGCTGGCGGATGTCGCCCTTCTTGTCGCGGCGGTGTATGTAGGCGGTGGTCAGCGATTTGTTGACCTGCTGCTTGGCCTGGCGCAGGCGGTTGCCCTTGTTGCCGTAATAGCCCTTGGCGAGCTTTAAAACCTTCTTCTTGCGCTTGTTGCGAGCTACACTGTATTTTATTCTCATGATTTAGTCCTGATACTTGTTTCGATTTGCCGGCCCCGGGGGCACGGTGCCGGCCCTGTACTCAGATCTTACTCGTAAGGCATGTACTTCGCGAGCACACGCCCTTCGTTGGAGTTCTTCTCCTCGACCTTCGCGGTGCGGAGGTTGCGGCCGCGCTTGGCCGACATCGGGGTCAGCAGATGGCGCAGGCCGGCCTTGCGGTGGAGCCACTTGCCGGACTTGGTCTTCTTGAAGCGCTTCTTCGCACCCGTGTGGGTTTTCATTTTAGGCATAGTTTATCTCTCGTTGACGAAAATATGTAAGCTGCTTATCGGCTTATCCGTTTATTATATCTATTCCGGAGCCTCTTGGAAAGCCCCCCGGCTCAAATGCCGGGGGTTCCGGGCTTCTGCTCCGGCTCGGGCTGGGCCTGCGGCGGCAGCACCGGCGACGGCTTGGGCGCCGCGGCCTGCGGGGCGGCGGGCTTCGGCGCGGCCGGCTTGGGCGCGGCGACGGGCTTCAGCGCGTGGGCGTTGGGCGCCAGCATGATGCTCATGCGGTTGCCCATCATCGAGGGGCGTCCCTCGACGGTGCCGACGGAGGACAGGTTGTCCTTTATGGCCATCAGGATCTCTTCGCCGAGGTTCCTGTGCTGGTTCTCGCGGCCGCGGAACACCACGGTGACGCGCACCTTGTTGTGCTCCTTCAGGAAATCCTCGATGTGCTTGATCTTGGTCTGCAGGTCGTGCGTGGCGATGCGCGGGTTAAGGCGGATCTCCTTGAGCACGCCGGCCTTCTGCTTCTTGCGGTTCTCGCGCTCCTGCTTGTCCTTCTCGTAAAGGAACTTCGAGAAATCCATCACCTTGCACACGGGCGGGTTGGCCTGCGGGGATATCTCGACCAGGTCGAGGTTGGCCCCCTTGGCCATGGCCACGGCTTCGGCCAGCGGCTTTACGCCGAGCATGGTCCCGTGCATGTCTATAAGGCGCACCTGCGGGGACGTTATGAAACGGTTGATCCTGACTCTCTTATCGTTGTACAAACTCTGCCTCCTGTAATTACCGCCCGCGCCCTGCGCGACGACGGCCGGGACCTCGGCCCCGGAACTAATATTCTACATCTTTCCCCCCCGTAAACAAAGCGAATTCCCAATGAAATCCGCCCGCTAAAGGCGCCAGGCGGGTGCATGCGCCCGTCGGGCACCACTCCTGACAACGCTCACGGCTTAAATCCCCGCACAGTCTTCGGCTCTCCCCCTGTATCCTCCGGCGGCCCCATCAGCGCCTTTATCGCCTCAAACACGCTCTTAAACTGTGCGTCATACTTTTTCTCCAACTCCTCCAGTTTGCGGGCCAGTTCCTTGTGAGTGTTCATGAGCATCCTGAGGCGAACGAAGGCCCGAATGATATGGATGTTGACCATTCTTGCACGCTTGCTCTTAAGAACACTCGAGAGCATGGCCACTCCTTGCTCCATAAAAACACGTGGCAGATACTTAGAGTGAGCCCCTTTCTCTAAGATTCCAAATTGGAATCTTAGAACTTTATACTCCGCAGGCGTCAGTTGGAACATAAAGTCCGGCGGGAAACTCTCTATATTTCGGGATACGGCCTTATTTAAATTCCCGGTACTAACACTATAAAGTCCCGCCAGATCGCTGTCCAGCATAACCCGATGCCCTCTTATAAATAGTATTTTCCGTTCTATCTCCCCAAATAGAATCAAGTCGGTCATATCGCCACCCCCTTTTAGGCACCAATATCCTAGCAGACCAATCCGACAAGGGCCTGTCGGGATAGAACCCCGGCAAAAATTAAAATCGCCGGGCTTCCCCGGCGGTATAACACACAGCGGCAAATAATAAATAGTAAACAGCATCCCCGCTGCCGCCACACAATGAGAAGCGGCGGCCCCTGGCGCCAGGCGTGGGCATGGGCCCGTCGGGCACGGGGTCTCGCACACCGTGCTCGCCCCTCGTCACTCCCTCGCGGTTGTGTTAAGATTTCGGGTGTAAATTGAAGGAAGCATGGGTATCTCGGTAGAA
>CALMZU010000089.1 GCA_937870775.1 uncultured Elusimicrobia bacterium | reverse complement strand
AGGTCCGGGCCGGGGCGCTTATGAAGGGGGAGCCTTCTGAGGCGGACCATATAAGGGCTTGTGAATTGGAATTTTTGCTGGCTCAATATGAGTCGCTGAACAACCTTTCCGGGCAAGAACGGCTCGAGGCGCTGTCCATGGCTATGGATAGGCTGGGCGCATTTGAAAAAATGGGATATGCCGCAAGCGGGCGAACGTTTACGGCGCTGCTCGCCGGTCGTGTGCTGTTGCTGGAAAACTATCGCCCTTTTGTGGGGAAAATGACGCCGGAGTTGATCGGCTTTATCAATGAGGGCACGCAAGCCAAAATCCCAGTGGCCATAATACTCAAGTCGGCCGGGGAATTCTTGTCCGCGCGCGGTCGTGCGGTTTTTCGTTAAATCCGGCGGCGCCGGGTTCCCAAGTTGGCCGGAATTTTGGTAGAATTATGTTTACGTTAGTCCGGGTGGTTAGCTCAGCGGTAGAGCGCTGTCCTCACACGACAGATGTCACAGGTTCAAATCCTGTACCACCCACCAGATTTAAAGAAAACGGCCTCCAGCGGAGGCCGTTGCGATTTGAAAGGCGGAGCCGCGAGGCCAGCAGGCCGCAGCGGCGAGCCGGGGTCGCGAGCCCGGTCGAGCGGCGGCGAGACCGGGACTTGTGACCAAATCCTGTACCACCCACCAGATTTTTCGGCGATGCCGCCCGCGGGCGGCATTTTTATTTGGCGGGGACAAATCGTAGAATATCGGGGTAATATGGAATCCATTATAATCGCCCTTAACATACTGATGCTGCTGGCCCTGGCCGCGGCGGCTTTCGCTTTTTTCCGCAGGAAAGAGGCCGGGTCCTCGCCTGAACTGCTGGCGCTGAAGGACCAGCTGGCCGCGCTGCAGCTGGAGCAGGCTAAGGCGCAGAACGCCGCGCTGGCCACGCAGCAGCAGCTGTTCAACCAGTCGCAGGAGCTGCTGCGCGCGCAGCTCGACACCATCATGAACCGCGTCGGCGAGAACATGAACCGCACGCAGGGCAATATCACCGAGCAGCTCAAGGTCATAGGCGAGGTGCAGAAGAAGCTGGGCGCCCTCGAGGAGACCGCGAAGAACATGCAGGAGATAGGCCGCGACATAGCCTCGCTGCAGGACATACTGAGCGCGCCGAAGCTGCGCGGCAACCTGGGCGAGCTGCTCTTGGAGGACCTGCTGAAGCAGATCTTCCCGCGCGAGAACTACGAGACGCAGCGGGAGTTCAAGAACGGCGGCAAGGTGGACGCGGTGATAAAGCTGGCCGGCGGCATGGTGCCCATAGACTCCAAGTTCCCGATGGAGAGCTTTAAGCGCTACGTGGAGTCGCACGACGACGCCGAGCGCTCGAAGAACAAGAAGGAATTCGTTAAAAGCGTGAAACTGCGCATAGACGAGATAGCCTCCAAGTACATAAACCCCGACGAGGGGACCTTCAATTTCGCGATGATGTACGTGCCGGCCGAGAACGTGTTCTACGAGACGGTGATCAGCGACGCGGTGAGCGCCGACTACGAGGTGCTGCGCTACGCCATAGCCAAGAACGTGGTGCCGGTGTCGCCCAACAGCTTCTACGCCTACCTGACCGCGCTGGTGTACGGCCTGCGCGGCTTCCGCATAGAGGAGAAGGCCAAGATCATAATGGGCGAGCTGGCGCACCTGGAGAAGAACTTCTCCGACGTGCAGGAGAAGCTGCAGCTCACCGGCAAGCACCTTAAGAACGCCGGCACCAGCTGCGACGACGCGCTGAAGCACGCCGAGCGGTTCGGCGACAGGCTGGGGCGCGTTACCGGGTCGGCGGCTTCGCTGGAAGGCGGGGAAAGGAAACTGGTGGAATAATGGAAATACTCTCTACGCTCTGGGGCTGGCTGCA
>CALMZU010000088.1 GCA_937870775.1 uncultured Elusimicrobia bacterium | reverse complement strand
GCCGCGCTGCCGCTTAAGGCGGCCGAGCTGCAGTTCGCCGAAAGCGTGCCGGACGGCACGGTGTACGGCTCCACGCTGGCCGCGCGCCCGCAGGCCGTGTGGACGGACATGATCTCGGCCTCGTCTAAGACGCTAGACATAGAGCAGTTCTACGTGGCGGACCAGGCCGGCGAGGCGCTGGAGCCGGTGCTGGCCGCGGTTAAGGCCGCCGCCGGGCGCGGCGTTAAGGTGCGGCTGGTGGTGGACAGCAAGATGATGGGCGAGACCGCCAAGGCCCTGCCGGCGCTCAAGGCCGCGGGCGTGGACGCCCGCGTGGTGGATTTCAAGAAGGCCGGCGGCGGCGTGCAGCATTCCAAGTTCTTCGTCGTCGACGGGCGCGAGGTGTACGTGGGCAGCCAGAACTTCGACTGGCGCTCGCTCAAGCACATACACGAGGTGGGCCTGCGCATAAAGAGCGCCCGCGCCGCGGCTGACTTCTCGCTCTTGTTCGAGGGCGACTGGGCTCTGGCCGGCGGCGCCGAGCCTAGGCGCATGTTCCCCAAGAAGGGCAAGGCCTCGGTCACCGCAGCGAACCCCGAGAAAGCCTCGCTCAACGGCGGCGAGGTCACCTACAGCCTGGCCTTCAGCCCCGAGCCTTTCATTCCCAAGGGCGCCGATTCCGAGATACACGAACTGCTCAAGGCCCTGAAGGCCGCGAAGAAGAGCGTGGACGGCCAGGTGATGACCTATTCCCTTATGGAGCACGGCTCCAAGCGCTGGGCCGAGCTGGACGCGGCGCTGCGCAACGCGGCCGCCCGCGGCGTCAAGGTGCGCCTGGTCTTCGCCGACTGGGCCATGGGCGGCAAGGCCGACCGCGACATAAAGGCGCTGTCCAAGACGGACAATATCTCGGTGAAGATCTCGTCGCTGCCGCAGCACGAGTCGGGCTTCGTGCCTTTCGCCCGCGTGGAGCACTGCAAGTACATGGTGATAGACGGCGAGGTTTCCTACGTCACCACCAACAACTGGGGCCCCGGCTATTTCCTGACCACCCGCGGCGCCGCCGTGTTCATGCGCGGCCGCGCCGCCGCCGAGGCGCTGGAGGACGTTTTCAACAGGACCTGGGACGGCCCGTACGCGCTGCCCGTGGACCCGCTGAAGGAGTACCAGCCGGTGAAGCGCAGCTGAGCCGGCCTGGCAAGGAGGGGGGAATATGCAGATGCTGACAGTAGCAATGCGCAAGCCGGAGGACGTGAACGTCATCTTCGGCCAGGCGCATTTCATAAAGACAGTGGAGGACCTCTACGAGGCGCTGGTCACCTCGTCGACGTCGCTGAAGTTCGGCCTGGGTTTCTGCGAGTCGTCGGGCGCGTGCAAGGTGCGCGTGGAGGGCAACGACGAGGAACTCAAGGAACTGGCCGCGGCCAACGCGCTGGAGATAGGCGCCGGCCACACCTTCGTCATCATGCTGCGCGGCGGCTTCCCTATAAACGTGCTGAACGCCGTTAAAGCGCTGCCCGAGGTGTGCACGGTGTACGCCGCCACCGCCAACCCGCTGGAGGTGGTGCTGGCCGACAACGGCGCCGGCCGCGGCGTGCTGGGCGTGATAGACGGCCTGAAGCCCAAGGGTATAGAGGGCGAGCAGGACCTGGACTGGCGGCGGGACTTCATCCGCAAAATAGGCTACAAGCGCTAGCAAAAAAAAGACCCCGGGAGACCGGGGTCTTTCTTTCAGGCCTGGGCGCCCGGCTTGGGCGGCAGCTCGTAGAGCTTTATCTCCTTGTTCGTGTCGCCGAAGTATTTCAGCGCCCACGGCGTGGGGAAGAAGATAACCGGCCGCTCGGCGGAATCCTTGCCCAGCTTCACGTTGTCGCCCAGGTGTATGGCGCCGCTGTCCAGGCGCTCGGCGTCGGCGGCGTCCAGCCAGCGCACGAAGGCCCACGGCGCCGGCTCTATCACCGACTTCACGCCGTACTCGGCCTCCAGCCTGTACTGGGTCACCTCGAACTGCAGCGGGCCCACCGCCGCCAGGAGCGGGTTGGACGTAGGCGCGTCCTTCACGTGGAACTGCTGTATCACGCCTTCGAGCATCAGCTGCTCGAGGCCGGTGCGGAAAGGCTTGAACTTGGACGGCACCGGGTTGTAGAGGTACGTGAAACATTCCGGCGGGAAGCGCGGGATCTCGTCGTAGATTATCGACGGGTTCTCGGTCAGGGTGTCGCCTATCTTGAAATCCTGGTGGCCAACTATGCCCACGATGTCGCCCGGGTAGGCCTCGTCCACCGTCTCGCGCTCCTGGCCGAACAGCTTGTTGGAGTTGGAGAGCCGCACGGTCTTGTCGGCGCCGCCCAGGTTCACCACCATGTCGCGGGTGAACTTGCCCGAGCACACGCGCACGAAGGCCACCTTGTCGCGGTGCTTGGGGTTCATGTTGCCCTGTATCTTGAAGATGAAGCCGCTGAAGGCCGGGTTCTCCGGCTGTATGGCGCCGGCGGAGGACTCGTGCGGGCCGGGAGGGGCCGCGTGCTCCACGAAACCGTCGAGCATCAGCTGTATGCCGAAATTGTTCACCGCGCTGCCGAAGTACACCGGCGTCACCTCGCCGGCCAGCACGGCCGGGCGGTCGTAGGCCTCGCCGGCCAGCTCCAGCATGCCCACTTCCTCTATGAAATTGCGGTAGCTCACGCTGTCGAGCTTTTCCTTTATCAGCGGGTCGTTAAGGCCCGCGGTCTCCAGGCCCGCCTTGTAGGCGCCGCCCGGCGTGCGCTCGAACATATGCGCCAGCTTGGTCATGCGGTCGTAAACGCCCTTGAAATCGGGGCCGTTGCCCATGGGCCAGTTCACCGGGAACGGCTTGAGGCCCAGCACCTTCTCCAGCTCGTCTATCAGCTCAAGCGGCTCGCGCGACGGGCGGTCCATCTTGTTCATGAAGGTGAAGATCGGTATGTGGCGGCGCTTGCACACCTCGAAGAGCTTCAGCGTCTGCGCCTCTATGCCCTTGCCGCCGTCTATCACCATTATGGCGGCGTCCACGGCGGTGAGCACGCGGTAGGTGTCCTCGGAGAAATCGCGGTGGCCGGGGGTGTCCAGCAGATTTATGCGGTAGCCGTTGTAGTCGAACTGCAGCACCGTCGAGCTTATGGAGATGCCGCGCTTCTTTTCCAGTTCCATCCAGTCGGAGGCCGTGGCGCGCTGGTTCTTCCTGGCCGTAACGGTGCCGGCCAAATGCAGCGCGCCGCCGTAAAGCAGCAGCTTCTCGGTGAGCGTGGTCTTGCCGGCGTCCGGGTGGGAAATGATAGCGAAAGTGCGTCGTCTCTTAATCTCGTCCATGATCGTAACTACAGGATATCTTTTTTGCCTTGCCCCTATAAAGGGGAA
>CALMZU010000087.1 GCA_937870775.1 uncultured Elusimicrobia bacterium | reverse complement strand
CGCATAGCGCCTGTTGCGGCACGGCCATAGGCCAGTGCGCGACGCCGTGTTTTGCGTTCCTGCCCTGCGGCAGGCCCCGCGTCCAAGCCCGTTAAGCCCAAACGGAGCTCAGGCGTTGATGCCGTGGCACTTCTTGTACTTCTTGCCCGAGCCGCAGGGGCACGGGTCGTTGCGGCCTATCTTGGCGTCCGCGAACTTGTTCGCGGGCTTGGCCTGCTGCGCCGGCTGGCCGCCCAGCCTCGGAGCCGGGGAGGATTCCTCGCGGGGAGCCTCCGCCTGGGGCACCGGCCGCGCCACCGGGCGCGGCGGCAGCTGTATGCGGAAAACGTACTCCACCATCTGGTCGCGCACGCGGCCCAGCATGCTCTCGAAGAGCTGGTAGGACTCCTTCTGGTACTCTATCAGCGGGTCCTTCTGGCCGTAGGCGCGCAGGCCCACGCCCTTCTTCAGGTGGTCCAGTTCGAACAGGTGGTTCTTCCAGATATGGTCCATGATCTGCAGCAGCAGTATGCGCTGCAGCTCGGCGAAATCCACGTTGCGCTCGGCGAAGTCCCTGAAGCGCTGCTCATAGGCCGCGTCCACGCGCTTATAGACCTCCTCCTCCAGCGCCGGGCGGGTCAGGCCGTGCTGTTCGTCGGCGGTGTAGGCCAGCTCGAAGCCCACGGTCTTCTTCAGGAAGACGTTCAGGGCCTCCATGTTCCACAGGGTCGCGGCGTCGCCGGCCGGAGCGTTGATGTCCAGCTGCTCCTCCACGGCCTCGCGGATCATCTTCTTTATGCGCCCGGTGACTTCCTTGCCGTCGAGGATGACGTTGCGCAGCTCGTAGATGGCCATGCGCTGCTTGTTCATCACGTTGTCGTAGTCCAAGAGCTGCTTGCGGGCGTCGAAGTTCATGCCCTCGACGCGCTTCTGCGCGCCCTCTATCTGGCGCGACACGAGGGCGGACTCTATCACCTCGCCCTCCTCCATGCCCAGCTTCTCCATGATCATCGAGATGCGGTCGCTGCCGAAGAGCCTCATCAGCTCGTCCTCGAGCGAGACGTAGAAGACGGAGCTGCCCGGGTCGCCCTGACGGGCGCAGCGGCCGCGCAGCTGGTTGTCTATGCGGCGGCTCTCGTGGCGCTCGGTGCCTATTACGCGCAGGCCGCCGACGCTGGTGACGTGCTTCTGCTCGGCCTCGTCGGGCGGGTTGCCGCCCAGTATGATGTCGGTGCCGCGGCCGGCCATGTTGGTGGCGATGGTGACCTGGCCCTTGCGGCCGGCCTGCGCTATGATCTGCGCCTCCATCTCATGGTACTTGGCGTTCAGCACCTGGTGGGGGATGCCCTTGGTGCGCAGCATCGCCGCGAGCTTCTCGGACTTCTCTATGGAACGCGTGCCGACGAGCAGCGGCTCCCCCTTGCGCCAGTACTCGTCGATCTCGGCGACGATGGCGTTGTTCTTCTCGCGCTCGGTGCGGTAGATGCGGTCCGGCGTGTCGCGGCGCACCATCGGGCGGTTCGGCGGTATCTCGACCACGTCGAGCTTGTAGATCTCCCAGAACTCGTCCGACTCGGTCATCGCGGTGCCGGTCATGCCGGAGAGCTTGTTGTAGAGCTTGAAATAGTTCTGGAACGTGATCGTCGCGAGGGTCTGGTTCTCCTCCTTGATCCGCATGTTCTCCTTGGCCTCTATGGCCTGGTGCAGGCCGTCGGACCAGCGGCGGCCCGGCATCAGGCGGCCGGTGAACTCGTCGACGATGACGATCTCGCCGTCCTTCACGACGTACGCGACGTCCTTCTTGAACAGGTGGTGCGCGCGCAGGCCCTGGTTAAGGTGGTGGGCCCATTCGGAGGAGACGTCGTCGTAGATGTTGCCGACGCCCAGGATCTTCTCGGCCTTCTTCACGCCTTCCTCGGTCATCGTCGCGGTGTGGCCCTTCTCGTCGATGATGGCGTCGTAGCCCTTGCCGAGGTCGGTGCCCTCGCGCTTGGCGTCTATCTCTTCCTTCTCGGTGATGAACCGCACGTTCAGGAGCGGGATCACGCGGTTGACGATGTAGTACTTGTCGGTGGATTCCTCGGCGGGGCCGGAGATGATGAGCGGGGTGCGGGCCTCGTCGATGAGTATCGAGTCCACCTCGTCGACGATGGCGTAGTTGCGCTCGCGCATCACGCGCTCGTCCTTGCTCATCACCATGTTGTCCCTGAGGTAGTCGAAGCCGACCTCGTTGTTGGTGATGTAGGTGATGTCGCGGTTGTACATCTCGCGGCGGTCCTCGTTCCTCATGTCGTGCTGCACGAAGCCGACCGTAAGGCCCAGGAACTCGTGCACCGGGCCCATCCACTGGCTGTCGCGCTTGGCGAGGTAGTCGTTGACGGTCACCACGTGCACGCCCTTGCCGGTCAGCGCGTTGAGGTAGGCGGGCAGCGTCGAGACCAGCGTCTTGCCCTCGCCGGTGCGCATCTCGGCTATCTTGCCGCGGTGCAGCACCAGGCCGCCGATCAGCTGCACGTCGTAGTGGCGCAGCTTTATCGTGCGCTTGGAAGCCTCGCGCACGACGGCGAAGGCCTCCGGCAGTATGTCGTCCAAGGTCTCGCCCTTGGCCAGGCGCTCCCTGAACTCGGGGGTCTTGGCCTTGAGCTGTTCGTCGGAAAGCTTGGATATCTCCGGCTCGAGCGCGTTGATGCGGTCTATGATCGGTTTTATGGTCTTCAGCGCGCGTTCGCTCTTGGAGCCTATGATGGATTCAACGATTTTCTTGAGCATATTTCATATTAAACAACTTTTCAGGGCGTTTATAAAGGCGGGGCGCCTTTTTATATAATTACCGCATGACCGAAGACGAAGCCCTGCCGGAGCTGGTCAAGTGCCCTTACTGCGGCGCGGCCAACCCGCCCGACTCGGGTTTCTGCGGCCTTTGCCAGAAGAACCTGCGACTGCCGCCGGAAGTCCTGGCCGGGGCCAGGGCCCGCAAAACGCTGCGCGAGGCCGCGGCGGCCGGCCCCGCGCCCGGGCCGGCCGCCGTCCGCCCCGCCTTCCGCCTGTGGGGCAGGGCCGCCCTCATAGCCGGTCTTTTTGTCTTCTACCTGCAGTGGTTCAGGAAGGAGAATTATTTTTCCTTCCTCGACTTCGTGAACCTCGCCGCGCACGAGGCCGGCCATATCTTCCTCGGCTTCTTCGGGCGCTTCATCATGATGCTGGGGGGCACCATCTTCCAGCTGTTGATGCCGGCGGTCTGCCTTTTCCACCTGCTCCGGCGCGGCGCCAACATAGGCTGGCAGCTGTGCCTGTTCTGGATAGGCGAGAGCCTGCTGAACATCAGCATCTACGCCGGGGACGCCATCAGGCAGGAACTGCCGCTCGTCGGCGGCGGCGAGCACGACTGGACCTATCTGCTTACGGCCACCGGCCTGATAGCCCACACCGACGGGGTGGCGCGCTTCATCTTCCTCTGCGGCTCGGCCGTCGTGGCCGCCAGCCTCTGGCTGATAGCCCGCGACGCGCTGGCCCGCGAGCCCTACGAGTTCGGCCGCGGCGGGGGCGACGGCTTCTGGTAGCCGGCCTTGCGCCGGAGGCCGCCCTCTGCTACAACATAGGATGCTCCGCACAGCCCTGCTGCTCCTCCTGGCCGCGGCGCCGGCCTTCTCCGCCGAGCCCGTGTACCTCGGGCCCGACCGGCCGCGCCGGTCGTGGAAGGAGCGCGGCCTGCCGTACAACGACATCATAGCCCGGGGCGTGGAGGATTACGACCGCAGCGGCAAGCCGCAGCCGGTCTGCGTGCACGTCGAAAGCCTGCCCGGCCCCGTCTCGGCGCCGCCGGACCGCGGCCCCGAGCGGCTCAGGCTCTACGACCAGCCCCCGGGCTCGCTGCCTCCCCCCTTCTCGCGCGAAGGCTACGTGATGCTGACGTCGGCCACGCGCATAAAGATGAACAAGGAAAAGGGCCAGCTCGACGTGGATTTCCCCGAGGCCGACTTCGGCGGCGGGGCCTTCGGCGCGAAGGCCGAGCTTTTCGTGCGGCTGGAAGGCGGCGCCGCCAGGCCGGCGGTGTCCTGGGCGGCGGTGTTCTGCAAGGGCGGCTCCTACGTCGGGTACAAGGGCTCCACGGTGGCCTTCCCGTCGCGCAGCGGCCGGTTCTCGCTGAAGGAAACGGCGGCGCTCGGCGCGCCGAAACTGCTGATAACGCGGACGCACCACTGGCTGACGGCCGGCATGGTCTCGCTCGAGGACCTGTGCACGGACGGCTTCCGCGAGCGCATGAAGGGTTCCCGGGCGGCCACGCTCCCGGCTAAGGCCGGCCGCTACCGCCTGGCCTACGACGCCGGGGACAATTCCCTGAAGGTGAGCTGGTAGCGCTTCCTCCGGCGGCGGCATATTTGCTTCAATCAAGACCATGCCCGACCTGAAAAGCCTGCTGCTGCGCAGCGGACCGTGCTTCGACAGCCCGGCCTTCCTGCGCCTCTACCTCGCCGGGCTGGGCAACCCGGCGGCGCGCGCGCTGCTGCTGGCGCTGCGCTTCAAGTTCAGCCCCGAATTGCTCGACAACATCCGCCGCTCGGCGCTGCCGGCGGAGGAGAAGAGCCGCCTTTTCTCGGCGGCCATGAACCTTTTCCGCAGCGGCCCCTCTTTCAAGACCACGGCCGCGGGCCGCAGCCCGCTCACCGACGCCGCCATACTGGCGCTGCTGCGCCCCGGCATGACCGTGCTGGAGACCGGCGTCTCCGACGGGGTCTC
>CALMZU010000086.1 GCA_937870775.1 uncultured Elusimicrobia bacterium | reverse complement strand
AAAAAAAGAACGCGGCGGGGGCCGCGTTCTTTCGTGACGGACGGGAACGGTTATTTGCCGGGGCGCAGGATGTCGGTCTTCTGCACGGCGGCCTTGGTCTCGACGATGGAGTACTTCGGGGTCACCTTCACGACCTTGCCGGTGCCCACCTTCTCCTCCTCGGAACCCAGCGACTCGCCGGTGTCGGGGTCGGTCATTTCCTCGCCCTGCCGGTATATCGTGTAGACGTTGCCTTCCTTCTCGCCGTCGGCGGCGCCGGAGTTGATGAAGACCTGGTTGCCGGTGATCTTTATGATCTTGGCTGCTCCGGGGCCGGACTCGTCGAACTTCTTCGTCAGCTCCTTGGCCACGGTGTCCACGGCCTCGCGGGCGGCCTTGCCGAGTATCGTCTCGTCGAAGCCTTCCTTGCCGAAGTCGAAGTCGGGGGCGATGCTGAGGTCGCTGGAGAACTCGGCGCTGGACTTGGAGCCCTCGCCCTTGGCCGCGGCCACTATCTGCGCCGACGTGGTGTCTATCGCGCGCACGTCGATGACCGCGCGGGCCTTGGTCTTGGAGACCTTGGCGCCGCCGCCGAAGGGCAGCACCTTTTCCAGGCCGCCCACGCCTATCTTCGAATCCTTTATGCCGAACTCGGTCACGGCGCCGGTGATGATGTACTGCGCGCCGAGCAGCCGGCCTATCTTGGCCGCGGTCTGCGCGGTGACGGCCCCGGAGGCGCCGAGCTTCTGCTCGTCCATTATGGCCTCCAGTTTGCTGCGCTCGACGAGCGTGTACTTCTTGGTGTCGGACAGCGCGGTGACCAGCATCTCGGCGACGCCGGTGCCTATGTTGCGCCAGTCGCCGTGGTCGCCGGACTTGTCGTCCAGGTCCATCACGCAGACTATCTTCTTGCCGGCGCACCAGCCCTCCGCCGAACCGGCGAAAAGCATGAAGGCCGCCATCAATACGGTGTATTTCCTCATTTAAGTCCTCCCTTGAACCTTTTTTATGATAGCAAAAAGACGGCGGCGGTTTTGATAAAATATACGCAGGACCTTTAAGGAGGGACTATGTTCCAGTTCGCAAAACGCATAATGCTTTTCCTCGCGGTGAACGCGCTGATACTGCTGACGCTGTCGTTCACGCTGCACCTGCTCGGCGTAGGCGCCTACTTCAGCGCCCGCGGCATAGATTACCGCTCGCTGATGGTCTTCTGCCTGGTCTGGGGTATGGGCGGCGCCTTCATCTCGCTGGGCCTGTCCCGCGTGATGGCCAAGTGGATGATGGGCGTGCAGGTCATAGACCCCAACACCGCCGATCCTAACCTCTCCCAACTGGTGGCCACGGTGCACAACCTGGCCAAGGCCGCCGGACTCCCGAAGATGCCCGAGGTCGGCTGGTATCCCAGCCCCGAGATCAACGCCTTCGCCACCGGCCCCACCCGGAGCCGCGCGCTGGTGGCCGTTTCAGCCGGCCTGCTCGAGCGCATGGACCGCGGCCAGCTCGAGGGCGTGCTCGCCCACGAGATCTCCCACGTAGCCAACGGCGACATGGTGACGATGACGCTGGTGCAGGGCATCATCAACGCTTTCGTGATGTTCCTCGCCCGCGTCATAGCCTTCTTCCTGGCCAACCGCGGCCGCGACGATGACAGCAGCGCTGCCCCGAACTACCTGGTGGTCTTCCTGCTGGAGATGGTGCTGAGCGTGCTGGGCATGATAGCTGTGGCCGCTTTCTCCCGCTGGCGCGAGTACCGCGCCGACGCCGGCGGCGCCAGGCTGGCCGGCCGCGAGAAGATGGTGAGCGCGCTCGAGGAGCTGCAGCGCACCATAGCCTATGTGGACCTGACCGGCAAGGAGTCGATGGCAACGATGAAGATCTCCGGCAAGCGCGGCTTCTTCGCGCTGTTCGCCTCGCACCCGCCGCTCGAGGACCGCATAGCCCGGCTGAAAGCCTCTTACTGAGCCGCCAGGCCCATGGATACCGCCCCCGCCCGGGGGCGGTATTTTTTTATCCCTTTAATTTGAGATAATACCCTGGGGGGCCGCCTGACGGCCTGCCGGAGGCTCAGCGGAATGAAAAAGAACACCGACGGAACCGAACCCTGCAGGGTGCTCGACGGGCTGAAGGACCTGTTCATGGTCTTCAGCGGCGGGCGCGTGGTCTACGCCAACGGAGCCGCTACTCGGCTGCTGGGCTGGACGCGAGAGCAGCTGCTGGCGAAAAAGGTGACCGAACTGGTGGCGCCGCCCTATGACCGCACCTTCTCCATGCGCGTCAAAAGGCTGAAGGCCGAGGGCGAGCTCTTTACCCGCACCGCCTACCGACGCCGCATCGGCGGCCCTGTTACGCTTAACGCCCGCTACAATATCAGCAGCATCAGCGGGCGCCCCTGCGTGCTCTGCGTGGCGCGCCAGGCCTCAAAGCAGGATTCGCGGCTGGACCCGGGGGCCTCCGGCGAACGCTACCGCCGCCTTATAGACGGCCTCAGGAGCGAGTATTTCTTCTTCCAGCACCAGCCTGGCCGGTTCTTCGCCTATGTCAGCCCGTCGGTGAAGGACGTGCTGGGCTATACCCCGGAGTACTTCAGGCGCAGCTACAGGCGCACGCTCACCTCCAACCCGGTCAATAAGGGCGTGATAAGTTTCACCCGCGGCAGCGTGAGGGGCACGCAGCCTAAACCCTACCTGGTGGAGGCGAGGCACAAGGACGGCTCCATACGCTGGCTGGAGGTGGCCAATGTCCCCGTGCGCGACGAGTTCGGCAAGGTGGTATCCGTGGAGGGCATAGCCCGCGACGTCACCGCCCGCGTGAAGTCCAGGCAGGAACTCGATGAGTACCGCAAGGGCCTCGAGCGCCTGGTGGAGGAGCGCAGCGGCGAACTGGAGGCCGTCTTCGACCGGACGCCGGTGCTGCTGCTGCTGCTGGACAAGGACCTCAACGTCGTGCGCACCAATTCCCCGTCGAGGCAGGGCGGCCTGATCGGCGAGGTGCTGCGCTGCGTCAACGCCAGGAGCGGCAGCTGCGGCCTCGGCCGCCACTGCGGCAGCTGCCCGGTGCGCCGCGCCGTAAGCACGACGCTGCGCACGGGGCGGCCCGTGAACCGCAGCGAAGCCGTGCTGGAGACCGCGGCCGGCCGAAAGTTGTATTTCCTGCTGTCCTCCTCGCTGATACGCAAAGGCGGGGATGTGCGCCTCCTGCTCTGCTGCGACGACATAACGCTGCAGAAGGAGGCCGAGGCGTCGCTGCGCAAGGCCGAGGAACAGCGCCGGCTGATACTCAGCGCCGCCGGCGACGGCATCATCGGCGTGGACAATAACGGCGAGATCATGTTCATGAACGAGGCCGCGCAGGCCATGCTCGGCTGGACGATGGAGGAGTTGAAGGGCCGCAACCTCCACAACGTGATACATTACAAGAGGCCCGACGGCAGCCCCTACCCGCTGGAGGAATGCCCGATGTTCGGGGCCTACACCGAGAAGCGCGAGATGGCCGCGCACGACGAGATGTTCTGGCGCCGCGACGGCTCCGGCTTCTACGTGCGGTATTCGGCCCGCCCGATGTTCGCCGGCGCAGAAGTGAACGGCGCCGTGGTTACGTTCAGCGACATCAGCGAGCGCCGCCGCATAGAGACCGAGCTGCGCGTCAACAAGGAGCGCCTGCAGGTCTACAACGCCGCGCTTACCGAGCTGGGCCACGGCCGCAAGACGGCCACCACCGACGTGGACGCCGCCTTCCGCGAGGCCGCGGAGACAGCCGCCTCGGCCCTTGAGGCCGACCGCGTCAGCGTCTGGCTCTTCAACGAGGACAGGAGCGCGCTGGTCTGCCGCACGATGTACGACAGGGCCTCGCGCTCGCATAGCCGGGGCATGGCCCTGGCCGCCGCCGACTATCCTTCGTATTTCCGCCTGCTGGAGGGGGAGCGGATACTGGTCGTGGACGACGCCATGTCCGACTTCCGCGTGCGCGAATTCCGCGATACCTATATAAGGCCCAACGGCGTGGCTTCGCTCCTGGAGGCGACCATATTCAGCGGCGACAAGACCGCCGGCGCCATCTGCGCCGAGCGCGCCGGCGCCCCGCGCCCGTGGGGACTGGACGAGCAGAGCCTGCTGGGCGCGGTGGCAGACTTCGCGGCGCTGGCCCTTTCCTCCGCCGAGCGCGCCAGGCTGGAGAGCATGAAGGACTTCCTGACGCACACGATAGTCCACGACCTGAAGAACCCGCTGTCGTCGATAATCTGCGCCGGCGAGATGCTCTCCGCCATGAAGGACAAGCTGCCGCGCGAGCAGCGCGACAACCTGGAGATCCTCAACGCGATGGCCGAGGAGATGCGCAAGATGGTCTCCAATATACTGGACATAAACAGGATAGAGGAGGGCAAGATGCCGCTCCGTCCCGATGTGTTCAGGCCCGAACGCCTGCTGAAGCAGGCGGTGGAATCGCTTAAGATAACCGTGGAGCACGAGCGCAAGCATATACGGCTGCGCGCTTCGGCCTCGGCGCCGGCGGCTTACGGCGACGCCGGGCTGCTGCGCCGGGTGCTGGAGAACCTGATGGCCAACGCCATAAAGTTCTCCCCCGCGGGAACCGACGTCGAGGCCGGCGCATCCGCCTCGCAGGGCGGCGGCGTGGAGTTCTACGTGCGGGACCACGGCCCCGGCATACCGGAGGAGTACCACGAGCGCATCTTCGAGAAGTTCGTGCAGCTCGACGACCCAAGCCCCAGGAAATGGGGCGGCAAAGGCCTGGGGCTCGCCTTCTGCAAGCTGGCGGTGGAGGCGCATGGCGGCAGCATACGCGTGGAGTCGGCGCCGGGCAAGGGCAGCACCTTCAAGTTCACCCTGCCGCCGCCGCGGTCGGCGCGGCCGGAGTAAGTGGTATAATCGTTCTGTAGGAGTTTTCGACTTTCCCCGGGGGGGATATGTGCGGAAGATACTCTCAGACACTGGACCTGGCGGAGATCGTTAAGCGATTCGGCGTGAAGCCGCCGCCTTTCAACTGGCGCCCCAGCTGGAACATAGCCCCGTCGGCCAAGGTGCCGGCGGTATGCGCCGGCGGCCTCAGGCTGCTGCGCTGGGGCTTCGTGCCCGCCTGGTCGCTGCCCCAGCCGCCACGCCCGCAGGCGCCCCTGCCGTTCCCGGACGCCCCGCCGCCCGCGCCGGCCGCGCCCGCGGCCCAGCCTCAGGAACGCGAGGGTTTCATAAACGCCCGCGCCGAGGGCATCGCCTCCCGCCCGGCCTTCAGGGCGGCCTTCTACCGGACCCGCTGCATAATACCCGCCGACGGTTTTTACGAGTGGCAGAACTCCGCCGGAGCCAGGTCCCCTTACCGCTTCGAGATGCGCGACAAGGGACTGTTCGGAATGGCCGGGGTTTACGAGGAGAAGAGCGGGACTTTCGCGATAATAACCGCGGCCGCCAACGCGCTGATGCGCCCGGTGCACCACCGCATGCCGGTGATACTGGAGCCGCGCCACGAGGCGCTGTGGCTGGACCCGAGGATGAAGGACAGCGAGACGCTGCTGCCGCTGCTGCGCGCCTACGACTCCGCGCGCATGCACGCCTACCGCGTCTCCGACCTGGTCAACGACCCGTCGCACGACGGGCCCGACTGCCTGGCGCCAGCGCCCTGAGGCATATGAAGAACGACATCGAAGCGGCCAGGGAACTGGTGCGCAAGGCCCGCCGGATACTGGTCTTCACCGGCGCCGGCATCTCCACCGGCAGCGGCATACCCGATTATCGCGGCCCCGGCGGCGTATGGCTCAAACGCGAACCGGTCCTCTACGACGAGTTCATCTCCTCGACGAAATCCAAGGTGGACTACTGGCGCTACAAGGCCGAGACCTTCCCGGCCTTCGCAGCGGCGGCGCCCAACGCCGCACACAAGGCCGTAGCCGCCCTCGAGGCTTCCGGCCGGCTGCTGGCCGTGGTTACCCAGAACATAGACAGCCTGCACCGCGCGGCCGGCACCCATACCGACAAGCTGGTGGAACTGCACGGTTCCGGCCTTTACGCCGAATGCCTGGACTGCCACGCCTGGGTCTCAATGGCAGAGGCGCTGGAGAAGTTCAAGGCTCGCGGCGCACCGCCGGAATGCGAATGCGGCGGCTGGCTGAAACCCGCCGTAGTGATGTTCGGGGAATCCCTGGACGGCGGTAATTTGCTGAAAGCCTTCGCCGCGGCCAGGGACTGCGACCTGGCCATCTCGGTGGGGTCCACGCTCTCCGTCGAACCGGCGGCCTCTGTGCCGCTGGCCGCCAAGGCCGCAGGCAAGCCGTATATCATAGTCAACATGGGCCCCACGGCCCAGGACGGCGCGGCCGACATAAGGCTGGAGGGGGACGCCTGCGAACTGCTGCCAGCCATACTTGTAACAAGCGATACAAGGCCTTGAAATAGCCTGTTTTTCCTGCTATACCATTGGTACGATAATAGCAAACCCGGCCACGATGCCGGGGGCGCAAAGCCGCGGGGCTGAAAAGACACAGGTCTTAGCCGGTCGGGCTGCCGAATGTAAGTGTGTCTTTTTGCCGGCCAGGTTGCCGAATAGCGGATACCGTTCCTACGGTTCCGCTGTTTGGCTTTTTTTTTACCACGGGAAGAATATGCTTCGAATGAGGACTGCAGTGGGGATGATAGCGGCCGCGCTGGTAGCGCTGCCCGCCTTCCTTTGCGCGCAGTTCTCGCCCACAACCCCGCTGCCCCAGGCCCTGCATTCCCATACCGCCGTGATAGTGAACGGCCGCCTCTACGTGGCCGGCGGCGTCGGCGACGGCAGCATGAGCGGCGGCGTCGGCTACCTTAATAACGTCTATTACTGCGCGGACATGAACGAGGACGGCACGCTTGGGGCGTGGCGCACCGCCAGCCAGATGCCCGAGTTCCTCGGCCTCGGCCTGCACGCCTCGGTGGCCTACAACGGCCGCATCTACGCCCTCGGCGGGGCCAACCTGCTTGGCCAGCGCAACACCGCCTATTTCGCGTCGATCAACGCCGACGGGACCCTGGCCGCCTGGAAGTCCACCACCGCCCTGCCGCAGCGGGTCTCGGCCCACGCGGCCTCGGTGTACAACGGCCGCGTATACGTTACCGGCGGCCAGCTGCGCAATACCGGCGCCACCGCGCTGGTCTATTCCGCCCCGTTCAACGCCGACGGTACGCTGGGCGCCTGGCGCTATGAGACATCCCTGCCGTCAACGCTGTTCGGCCATAAGTCCTTCGCCCGCTCGGGCAGGCTCTACGTGCTGGGCGGTTCGTCGGCCTCCAGGATGTACGATTCCTCAGGCCTGCCCGCCGGCTCCATCTCGGCCGCCGTGTATTCCGCCGCCGTGAACGCCGACGGCACGTTGGGCGCCTGGCAGGCCCAGCCCTCGATGCCGGCCCGGCTCGACTTCTACGCGCTGGTGGACACCGAAAAGAGCGTCTACGTTATGGGCGGTTTCGACGGCGGCGTGGTGAACTCGGTCTACTATTCGCCGCTGGCCTCCGACGGCTCGCTGGGCGACTGGCAGCCGCTGCAGGCGCTGCCGCAGAACCTGCTGGCGCTGGCCGCAGCCTCCACCGCCGACTATATCTACTCCATCGGCGGGGCCCTTTCCTACATAGAGAACCCGGTCAGCGGCATATATTTCTCGCGCATAAAGACCGACCCGGTGGCCCTGGTGAAACTGAACCCGACGACGATAAACAAGAGCGCCAACGGCAAGTGGGTCACCGTGATCATAGGCCTGCCCGAGGCCGAGGCCTCGGCGGTGGTGGCGGACAGCGTGCGCATCTCGGCGGTGAACGGCGCCGCGGCCGACCTGGCCCCCGACCCCAAGTGGACCTCCAAGGTGTACAGCGGCGACAGCGCCGAGTTCTCCGGGATGGCCGGCGTCAGCTACATGATGCTGAAGTTCTCGCGCTCCGCCGTGGCCGCCCTTATCCCGGAAGGGGACTTCTCCGTAACGCTCTCCGGCCGCCTCTCCGACGGCCGCGTCTTCCGCGGCGAGAGCATGAACCGCGCGCTTACCAGCAAGAAGCTCTACACCGCCGTCACCGAGGCCCGCGCCGGCGTGCGCGAGTCCCCTTCCGGCGCGAAGGTGAACATCCCGAAGGGCGCCTTCAAGGGCAACCCGGAACTGCTGCTTAGCGCCGCGCCGGAGGACTCGGAGTCCGTCGACGCCGGCGACAAGGACAAGCGCTCGAAGGACATGAAGGACCGCTCTATGTCGGCGGCGTCGGAGGCTTTCGAGTTCGGGCCGCACGGCACCACGTTCGACGTGCCGGTCACCATCTCGCTGCCTTATTCCGCCTCCTCCCTGCCGGCCGGCGCCGACGAGGCCAAGCTGAAGGTGGCCTACTGGAACTCCTCTTCGGGCCAGTGGGAACTGCTGCCCTCCGCGGTCTCGGCCTCGTCCAAACTGGTCAGCGCCGACGTGTCCCATTTCTCCACCTACCAGGTGGTGTACGAGGCCTCGGCGCAGGCCTCCTCCCCGTCGGCCGTCTTCTCGCTCGGCGAGGCCTACGTGTTCCCCAACCCGGCCGCCGGCGTTACGCCGAAGCTGCATATAACGGCCACGGCCGGCGACAGGATGTCCGTTAAGGTGTACTCCGTGTCCGGCCGCCAGGCCTGGGAAGGCTCGGTGTACGGCGCCCCGTCGGCCGCCGGCGGGACCACCGCCTACGAGCTGGAACTGAAGGGGAATTTCCCGAGCGGCGTGTACTACTATTCGGCGGAGGTGGTGAGCGGTGAGCGCAAACTGAAGAAGGCCGGAAAGTTCGCGGTGGTAAGGTAGGCTTATGCTGGACGCTGGCACCAAGAAAGACCTCTTCAACAGCCTGGTATACTGGCTGTCGAGGCCTTATGTGCTGCTGTTAGCGGCGGCTTTCCTCCTTATGCCCTCGTCGGCGCTGCTGCAGGCGCTGGAGAGCGGCGCGGACTTCCTGAACATGGGCGCGGGCGCCAGGGCGGCCGCCATGGGCTCGGGCTGCACCGCGCTGGCCAGCGACGCCAACGCTCTCTACTACAATCCCGGCGGCCTCAGCCTGGCCCGCCGCGGCATGTCGCTGACCCACGCCGAACTGCCGCTGGAAGGCGGCTACGATTTCGCCGCCGCGGCCTTCCCCGTCGGGAAACTGACCGGCGCCGTGTCCTTCACCAGGCTGGACCACGGCGGCCTCGACGGCAGGGGCGCCGCGCGCGAGAGCAGCGGCGGCTTCTCGGCCTCGGACAAGGCCCTGGGCCTTGGCCTCGGCTGGATGGCCGGCGGCTACAGGCTGGGAGCCGGCGCCAAGCTGCTCTCCAGCAGTATAGCCGGCTACAGCGCCTCCGCGGTGGCCTTCGACCTGGGCGCGGTGAAGAAACTGGACCGCGCGCCGGTGACGCTGGGCCTCGCGGTGCGCAACATGGGCAGCGGGTACAAGTTCCTGAACAAGCGCGAGCGCCTGCCGCTCTCGGTCAGCGCCGGCGCGGCCGTGGCCGTGCTGCCTATGGTGAACATGGTGGCCGAGGTGGGCCGGCAGGTCTACGACCGCCGCACCACCGTGTCGGTGGGCACCGAGTACGGCCTCACCGGCAACCTCGCTCTGCGCGGCGGTTACGCGGCCGGCTCCGCCGGCGGCACCGGCGCGGTCTCCGGCGGCTTCGGCTTCAGCATGGGCGCCATGAAACTGGATTATTCCTTCTCTCCTTTCGGCGAGTTCGACACCACCCGCAGGTTCAGCCTCTCGATGGGCTTCTGACGCCTCCCCGCCCGGGGCGGCTATTTTGTAAAATATATACGAATGACCAAAGACCGCCGCGGCCTATTCCTTAATTTCCTGCTGCTCTTCCTCGGCTTTTCCCTGCTGACCAGGCTGACCCTGCTCGTCATGGCCTGGCCGGAGATGGAGAAGGGCCTGTTCGTCTTCATCAAGATCTTCGCCGCCGGCCTCGTCTACGACGCGGCGGCCTTCGCCTACCCCGGCGCCGCGCTGGCGCTTTACCTCGCCGCCCTGCCCGAGAAGGTGTACGCCTCCGCCTGGCACAGGCGCGCGGCGCACGTCCTGTTCTTCGGCGCGGCTTTCCTGCTGGCCTTCAACCTGGCCGCCGAGTATTACTTCTTCTACGAGTTCGGCGTGCGCTACAACTTCATCGCCGTCGACTACCTGGTCTACACCAACGAGGTGGTCGGCAACATCGTGGAATCGTACAACCTCCCCGTCACGCTGCCCATGGTGACGGCCCTCGCCGCGCTGGCGCTGTGGGCCTTCCGCCGCCGCATAGCCGCTTCCTTCGCCTCTCCGCTCCCGGCGCGCCGCCGCGCTGCCTGGGCCCTGCCGGCCATGGCCGCCCCGGCCCTGCTCTTCCTCGCCCTCGACGGCAGGCTGGCGCAGGTCTCGTCCAACGAATACGACAACGAGGTCGCCATGAACGGCCTCTATTCCTTCGGCTCGGCCTTCCTGAACAACGAGCTGCCCTACGAGAAGTTCTACGCCGTCATGCCTGCCGAGGGGGCCTTCGGCCGCCTGCGCGCCGGCCTGGCCCAGCCCGGCGTGAAATTCGACGACGCCGGCCTGGACATAGCCCGCCGCGTGAAGGGGCGCGCGCCGCTCAAGCGCCTGAACGTCGTGGTGATAGTTGGCGAGAGCATGAGCGCCGAGTACCTGGAGGCCTTCGGCGCCGTCAAAGGCAGGGGCGTGATGCCCAACCTCGACGCGCTGGCCTCGAAGTCGCTGTTCTTCAAGCGTTATTACGCCTCTGGCACCCGCACGGTGCGCGGCCTCGAGGCCCTGACCCTTTCCATCCCGCCGCTGCCCGGCACGTCGATAGTGAAGCGTCCCGACAACGGGAACTTCTTTTCGTGGGGCTCGGTGATGCGGGACCTCGGCTATACGAACAAGTTCATCTACGGCGGCTACGGCTATTTCGACAACATGAACGCGTTCTATGCCGGCAACGGTTTCGGCATAGTGGACCGCGCCAATTTCGCCAAGGACGAGATCAGCTTCGCCAACGTCTGGGGCGTCTGCGACGGGGACCTGCTGACGAAGACGCTGAAGGAGGCCGACGCCGACCACAAGGCCGGCAGGCCTTTCTTCTACATGGTGATGACCACCAGCAACCACCGGCCTTTCACCTATCCCGACGGCAAGGTGGACATACCGCCCTCGTCGATGAGCCGCAAGGGCGCGCTGAAGTACGCCGACTACGCCATAGGCGAGTTCCTGCGCGCGGCGCGCAATAAGCCCTGGTTCAGGGACACCGTCTTCGTGATAACCGCCGACCATTGCGCCAACTCCGCCGGCAAGACCGAGGTGCCGGTGAGGAACTACCACATACCGCTCTTCATCTACTCGCCGGCCCACGTGAAGCCGGCCGCGGTCGGGGCGCTGTCCGCCCAGGTGGACGTGGCCCCGACGGTGCTGGGCCTGCTGGGCGCCTCTTACGACAGCCGCTTCTTCGGCCGCGACATGCTGGACGGCAGGCCCGAGGGCCGCGCCTTCCTGTCCACCTTCCAGAAGATGGCCCTGCTGAAGGACGGGCGGCTCGCCGTGCTGGGCCCCAAGCGCTACCTGAAGACCTACAAGTGGGACGAGGCCGCCCAGGCGCTGGAAGCCTCCTCCGACGACAAGGCGCTAGAGGACGAAGCCGTCTCCTTCTACCAGGGCGCCAACTACGTCTATAAGAAGCGCCTCAACAGGATAAAATGAAGAAAGCCTTACTGAGCCTGCTGCTGCTTTGCGCGGCCCTGCCCGCGCCGCTGCGCGCCCAGTCCGCCGCGCCGGCCGCCTCCTACGACCGCGGCATGGAGCTGCGCCGCGCCGGCGACTATGCCGCCGCCCGCGAGAATTTCCTGGAGCTGCTGCGCGCCAACCCGGCCAGCGGCGGAGCGCTGGAGGGCCTGGCCCTGAGCTGCATGTCGCTGAAGCTTTACGGCGAGGCGCGCGGGGCGCTGGACAAATGGAACACGCTGAACCCGCATAACGCCTACGTGCTGGGCCTGCTGGCCCGCGTGCAGAACTCGCAGGGCGACTACGCCGGCGCGCTGGAGACCTACGCCGAGCTGGCCGCGCTGGACCCGCGCGACTGCGCCTCCCGCCGCCGCATGGATTCCTATTCCGCCGGCCAGCTGGCCGGCGTCCTGCCGAAGGCCCGGACCTACCGCTCGTATTCGCTGGAGGGCCTCAACACCTCGGACCCGCAGCGCATACTTTACGAGGGAGCCTCCGGCACGGCGCGCTTCCAGGCGCCGCTCGGCGCCGGGCTGGACCTCATCGGCGAGGCCGGCATACGCGAGGAAGCCCAGCGCAACGACGGGCGCGGCTTCACTTATTACGACATACAGGAGCAGCTCTATTCCGCCGGTCTGCGCGGCAAGGCCGGGCGGGCGGACTGGGAGGCCGAGTACGGCCGTTCCATAATGACCGATCTCGAGGGTTCGGCGGTGGGGAACAGGTCCTTCGACAGGGCCAGGCTTTACGGCGCGGCGCGGGCTTTCGGCGCCGACCTGTCGCTGACGCTCAACTCGCAGCTCCGCTACGTGCGCGGCCCCGGCGGCTCGGCGCGCTACTTCGAACTGCTGCGCGAGAACTCCGTCCGCGCCGAGGCCGGCTTCGGTCTCGCGGGCTGGGACTGGGCCGGCCGCGCAGGACTCTACCACACCTCCGACGGCACCGGCATGGCTTCCTGGTCCATGAGGGGCAGCCGCGAGAGCGGGCCCTACCTCTGGCAGGCGGGCTATTCGCACGGCCAGCAGGAGTTCTACAGCGTCTCCGCCGACGGCGGGCTGCGCTACGTGAACACGGACCGCCTCAGCGCCGGCCTGCGCCGCTATTCGGAGGACCGCTACCGCGCCGCGCTGTCGGCGGGCCAGACCTTCTACACCGACGACAACAGGCTGCTGGACTTCGGCGCCGAGCTGACCGGCTGGCTGCCCTGGCAGAAGGAATTCTCGGCGGGCTACCGCTTCGAGTTCGAGGATTTCCTGAAGAACGCCGGCGGTTATGATTCGCTGGACAACCGCGGCCACTGGCTCGGCGCCTACTGGAACCGCTGCCGCGGCTACAACTGGTCAGCCTCTCTTGGCTACGAGCACGGCTTCCTGCGCGATCCGCAGACCTCCTACCAGGGCGACCGCTACCTGGCGGGGCTGGAATGGTACGCCGGGCGGAACGGCTCGGTGAAGCTTTCCGGGGCGCGCAAATACACGACGGCCCGCGGCCATTCCTGGTCGCTGGGCCTTGAGGGACGTATCACTTTCCGTTAACGGCCTGCCTGTCCAGCCAGACCCTGTAACCCCTGTAATGATGTATCACGAAGCCGGCGAAGGCCGGCTTCTTCGCGAACGCCGCCTCGGCGGCGGCGAGCTCGCGTTCCATGTCCGCCTCGGTCAGGTGGTTGAAAGAAACCTTCTTTATCTCGTTCGGCGTGGTCTCCACGCCTATCATGACCTTGCGCCCGCGGCGGCCGGCGTAGGCCAGTTCATTGGAGGCGTGCCGCACCATGCCGTCCCGGCCGTCGGCGTGGTCGCGGTAGTCCATGAGGGCCACGTAATCGTAGATGTCCTGCGTATGCTCGCTGACCGGCTTCAGCCTGCCGTTCCATTTCAGCTTTATCCCGTCGAGCCAGAACGGTATGGCCGGCCCTATCTTGAGCGCCAGGCCCGAGCGGCGCTTCTCTGCCATCAGCGCCCGACCGAGGTCCAGGAAATCCAGCAGCAGCCGGTCCCGCGAATGGTCCCACTCGTCGAGGATGTGCGGCTCTATGTCGAGGTTCACGCCGTCGAAGCGTTCGCCGGGTTTGGCCGCGGCGTTGTAGCGCAGCACGCGCTTCAGCATGGCCGCGGCCTCGCGGCGCTTCGCCGGCAGCACGTAGGCTTCGGTGTGCAGGTAGGCGGAGCCTAAGAGCGCGTAGGCGCGCATGCCGCGCGAGTGCAGGTCCTTTATGAAGGCCCGGTAGAGTTCCGGTTTCTCGGTTATCAGGCAGCGCCCGCCGTAGGAGTCGGCGTAAAGGAATATGGTGTCAATGCCCTTGGACCGCAGGAAATCCTCCGCGGCGGCCGCGGCCGCCGTCGACTCGAGGATCTCGTAGGAATCCTTCTCCCAGGTCCAGACCGCGCGGGGCGCGGCCGAGGCCGGGACGGCGCACAATAACAAGAGCGGGAGCAGAGCTTTCCTCATTTGAACACCACCGGCACGCGGTAGCGGCCCTTGCCGGTCTTCTTGCCTGTCTCCGGGTCGGAGGGGAAAACGGTGAGGAAGTAGCGGCCGGGGCGCGGCACGCGGGCCGTCACCGTCATCTTCATGGTCACGGTGCCGCCGTGGCCCAGCGCGCGCGGCGGGCCGTAGGACTCCGAGACCTCGCCGCCGGAAGCGTCCATGACCACGGCCAGCGGCACGAAGGCCGGGGAATCCGTCCCGGCGTAATTGGAGAGGACCAGCTCTATCTCCATGGTCCCGCCAGCGGCCTCGGCCGGGGCGCGCACCTCGGCCACGGCGAGGCCGCCGGAGCCGTAGGAGGCCGCGGCCCCGCCGAGGCGGGCGGTCTCGTCGTAGGGACGCAGTTCGGCGGCCGCGCCGGCCGGCATCAGCGAGCCGGCGGCGGCGAAGGCGGCGTTGGCCGCCTTGAAGGCGCCGAATTCGGAGCGCAGTTCTTCGCGCGCGGCCGCGTCGCCGGAGGGTTCTATGTTCATGCCGTCCACGAAGTCGTAAAGCACGTCCTTGCTGAGGAAGCGGGTGCCGGAGATATAGTCCACCAGGTCCGTCTTGGTCTGCATGATGGGGATGTCGCGCGCGTTCCTGAAAGACAGGTCCGTGTCCAGCGCGCCGCCGAGCCAGGTGACCGTCGCCGGTGTGGGAATGCCGCAGCCGTGGGACAGCAGGGCCAGGAACGACGGGGCCACGTCGAAGTGAGAGGAGACGGCGCGGATGCGGGCCGGGGCCTTCAGCAGCGGCGACAGCACCAGGAACGGCACATGGTAGCGGTCCAGCCTCGTCGACATGGGCAGCTCGGGCAGGCGGTGGTCGGCGGTGATGACGAAAATGGTATTGGCGTAGGCCGGCAGTTTGGAGTATTCCGCCACGAAGCGCGACAGCGCGTCGTCGGCGTACAGGACGCTGGTGTATATGTCGCGGTGGGCGCGGTAGGCGGCGCGGTCCTTCTCCGCTATGCCGAGTTCCGACAGGCGGGCCTCGAAGCGGGCCGCCCAGGCCGCCTGCCCCGGGAAGGAATAAGGCGTGTGCATCGTCGAGGTCTTGAGTACCGTTATGAACGGCCCACGGCCCCAGGCCGGGGCGTCCTTGAGCGCGCGGTCGAACAGGTCCGCGTCGGCGTAGCCCCAGACCGTGGCCGTCCTGTAGCCCGGGCCGAAGCCGCCCTGGTCAATCAGGCGGTCCACACCCTGCCTCTTGTAGAACAGCCGGTCGTTGTCGAAGTCCATGTCGAAACCGCAGTAGGCGCTTTCCGAGTAGCCGGCGCGCTTCAGCACCGACAGCAGCGTTATGTTCTGCGGCATCTTCTCGCCGAGCGCGGCGAAGCCGTTGGCGCCGAACGGCAGCGAGCCGAACAGCGACGGCAGCACGCCGAAGGTGCGGCCCTGTACGGCCAGGAAATTGTCCCAGTACAGGCCTTTCTCCGTCAGAGCGTCGAGGCCCGGCGTGAAGCTGCCAAGTTCCGCGCCGGGACCGCTGAAGGCCCGGCCCATGCCTTCCATGATCACGAAGACCAGGTTGGGCGGCTGGCCGCCCTTCAGGTCGAAGAGCGGGCCCAGCGTGTCCGGCGTGTCCTCGGGGCGCAGGAAAGGATAGGCCGGGTCCAGCCTGCCGTAGGCGGAAGCGCCGCCGGCCGGGGCTTTTGCCAGGCCGGTACTGCCCGCCAGGCGGCGGGCGGCGTACCTGGCGCATTCGCCGTAGAAGAATGCCGACTTGTTCAGCGCCAGATTGTAGGCGTCCTCGGTGCCGGAGACATAGGCCGGGCGCTCCGGCAGCAGGAAAGCCGCCGCCAGCGAAAGGGCCAGTATGACCGCGCCGGCGCCGGGCTTGAGCAGCGGGCGCCAGCGGGCGCGCTGGGCGCGCAGGGCGCCCCAGAAGGCGGCCATGGCCAGGGCCGTGCCTATGAGCGTGGCCGCCACCGGCTTCATCTCCAGGCCGCCCTTGATGGTGGTTATTATGTCTTCGGCGGAATAGGCCAGCAGGTCGGAACCCAGCGGCACGCGCGCCGTCAGGAAATATTCCATAAGGCCGGCCTGCGCCAGCACCACCAGGCCCCAGAAGACGTTTATGCCCCAGGTGCGCAGCCGCTCCGAGCGCGAGGCCAGAAAAGGCGCCGAGGCCAGGAACAGCAGCGGCAGGAAGCGGGCAAGGGCCAGCAGGTCGTGCAGCATGGCCGCCTGTACGGCCTCGCCGTAGGCCCAAGCCGGCGAGCCGGCCGGCATGCCGGCCGCGATCTCGCCGCCGCGCCCGGCCAGCACGGCCACGAGCAGCGCCGGCCGCGTGTTGAAGACCCGCGCCGCC
>CALMZU010000085.1 GCA_937870775.1 uncultured Elusimicrobia bacterium | reverse complement strand
TTGCCGCCGCGCTCGGCGGAGAACGGCACGAAGTCGGTGCGCAGCGAGACGGTACGGCCGCCGTTCAGGCGCACGGTCTCGGTGAGGCGCGCGCGGGAAGGCGGGGCGTACGAACGCAGCGCCGCGGCGCAATGCGGCCTCACGGAGGACAGCAGCGACGAGGCGGCGGGGTCGTCCCCGAGCGCCACGGCGCCGGCGACGCAGGTGACGTTGGCCAGCAGCGTGCCTTCGGCCGGGGCGGGGCCGGCGGCGCCGCGCGGCAGGCCGAGGCCGTCCTCGATGTCGGGACGCACCCAGCGGGCGCGCTTGAAGCCGAACTTGGTGGGCAGCAGGCTGAAAAGGTAGCCGTAGGTATGCTCCACGCCGGCGTGGGCCACGCGGCCGCGGGCCTGAGGCGCGCCGGCGCGGGAAAGCAGGAAAGCCAGCACGCCGGGCTCCACTATCTGCCCTTCGGCCAGCTCGTCGTAATTTATGCTCTCGCCCCAGAGCTTAAGCAGGGCCGGGACGCCGCGGTCGGCGTCCAGCTGCCGGAGCAGGCCGGGGACGTAGGAGGAGAACACCGGCTCGAGCGTCTCGCCGCGGGCGGCCTTGTCGCCGAGCAGGCGCGCCGCGCCGGCCCACGGGCAGTCCTCCGCCTTCTCGGCGGAGGAAGCGGGGCATTCGAAAGAATACGCGGAAAGAGGCAGCAGCAGCGCCGCCGCGAGCAGCAGCGCCCGCATCAGGCGAGGCGCCGCACGTCGGAAGGGCTGACGGTGTAGTAGCGGGTGCCGCACGGGTAGCCCGGGTAGGGGCCGCACTGGCCCTCGGGCTTGGCGGTGGGGGTGCTGGTGTTCACCGAGTTGGCCATGTCCTGCAGGGTCTCGGGCTTCTGCACCTGCGCGGGGACCTCGGTCTTCTGCGCCTTGAAGCAGCCCACCAGGGCGGCCATGCCCACGGCCATCAGGCCCAGCAGGCCGCACTTGGCGATACGGTTCACCTCGGCCGGGCGCAGGCCGGTAAGTTCGCCCAGTTCACGGAGTTTCTTCATATTTTCCACCCCTTGGTAAATATCTCTAAATTCTAATCAATTTCCGCGGGCTTTGCCAGAGCAAAATAAAACCGGCGCCCGTTTTAAGGCGGGCGCCGGGTGTCTGTCTGAAAGTAAGGGCTTATTTGCCTTTCTTCTCAGGGGCCGGAGCCGGGGTAGCGGCCGGGGCCGGGGTGGCAGCCGGAGCGGCGGCCGGGGCAGCAGCCTCAGTGGCGGTGCCGGCGACCTGCTCGGTGGCGGCAGGGGCGGTCTCGGGCTGGGCAGCTTCCTGCTTCTTGCAGGCAACGGCCAGCATCAGCGCAACCAGGGGCAGCGCGAACAGTACGGTCTTTTTCATTTCATTTTCTCCTGTGAATTCCCGCGGGCTTAAGCGCCCTGCGGGTACAATTTGCAGATCTTATGACAGAGGCGGACCATACTAGTCCGCCCCCATGTCTAAAAGATTATAATATTTTGGCCATCCTTCGCAAATCTATACGGTTTGCGCTTTTTTGACGCCCGCAACGGCCTTGAGCCTGTACAGCCAGCCGGCGGCCGAGGCCGCGGTGAACACGGCAGGCGCCGCTTCGGCAGGAGGAAGCCCGTCCGGCTGGCGACCGGCCAGCGCCGCAGCGGCCAGGGACCGCCCGCGCGCGAGCGCCGCGGCGAAGGCGGACTCGGGAGCGAGGCCCCTTTCGGCGGCCGAGCGGTACTCCGCCGCCATGCGGCCCTGCAGTCCCCAATCGGCCAGCCTCGCGCAGGCCGCGGCCTCGCGCGAGGGCTGCGGCTCGTTCTCCTCCTCCAGCGAAAAATATTCCAGCACGGCCGGGGCGCAGATCAGCGCCTGCTCCAGCGCGCGGGCATGGTCGCCTTCGGCCGACACCAGCCGGCGCACCGCCAGCTCGAGCCCGGCCTTCTCCTCCTCGCACGGCAGGCCGGTCAGGCCTTTGTCCAGCAGGCGCCGCCGCAGCGCGGCGTTCAGCGCGGCCGAGTCGGACTCCTCCTTGACGGCCTCCACCCGCAGCGCCGGCCTGTGCGGCTGGAACAGGAAGCGGGATACCGCCCGCACCTCGAAGCCGGCCTCGCCCAGCAGTTCCCGCAGCAGCTCGGCCGGCGGACAGTAGACATGGCCCATGCCCGGCGTCTCGGCGCCGTAGACCCAGCCCAGCGCGGCCTCGCGCGCGGCGTGGTCCCCGTCGAGGAAGGCGCGGAACGTCCCCTCCACGTCGGGCAGTTCCAGCAGCAGCAGGCCGCCGGGGCGCAGCACCCGCCAGCACTCCGACAGGAAATACTTGGACCTGAAGAAACCGAGGTGCTCCACCAGCTGCAGCGCCTTTATCTCGGAAGCGCTGTTGGCGGACAGTTGCAGGTCATGCGCCGCCATCAGGCGGTCCGCCGCCGAATCGGGGCTCGCGTCCAGGTTCAGCCAGCCGTCCAGCCTGTTATAGCCGCATCCTATGTTTATCTTCATTTCCCCTCCCCCCGTAGAACATCCGCCCCAGCCGCCTGAACAGCGCGGCCGGCGCGGCCCCCCTGAGCTTCAGCGCCGCCCGCTTCAGCGGGTTGGCGAGCTCGTCCTTAAAAAGTTCTTTTTCGAGCCTGTGGAAA
The DNA here is from genome assembly GCA_937870775.1 of uncultured Elusimicrobia bacterium. GTDB lineage: Bacteria > Elusimicrobiota > Elusimicrobia > Elusimicrobiales > UBA9959 > UBA9959. The sequence continues at coordinate 16,050 of CALMZU010000085.1, read as the reverse complement.
CAATAGGGGTCGTTGTGAAGTTCCCCCGTCTTCATCAGCGACATCTCGTTGCAGCCGCCGCCGCAGGTATCGGCGTGCTCGCAGCCCGCGCAGTTGGCCCCCGCCTGTTCCTTTTTATAACCGCGGGTGTAGGCGAAACCGGCCGGGTCGTTCCAGATATCGTAAAAGCTCCTCTCGCGGACGTTCCCCTCGAGGAACCTGTCGTCGTTGATAGCGAGGCAGCCCAGCACCCCGCCGTCGCTGCGCACGCCGGCCACGGCCTTGCCGGCCTGGCAGCCGTCCCAGGTCTCGTACAGCGAGACGTTCTTTAAAAGCAGGGAATGGTAGCCGAGGTCGTGCGCGCCTATGACGGGGAGTTCCTCCGGCGAGAACTCGCGCCGGCAGGCCTCGACGAAGAGCCCGACGGAATAGAACTCCTCCGGCGTAAGCAGGAATTCCTTCTTGAACCGCCCGCCCTCGGCGCCGGCGGTCTGCACCTGCCAGGCTATGCCGCGGCCCTTCAGCGCGTCGCGCAGTTTCGGCAGTTCCTTTATATTGAGCTTGTGCACCGTCGTTATCACGCTGACAGGCAGGCCCTCGGCGAGGCAGCGGTCTATGAACCTGCCGGACTTTTCGAAGCTGCCGGGCACGCCGCGTATGCGGTCGTGCAGCGCCGGGTCCGCGGCGTCCAGGCTCACGGCCACCGCGCGCGGGGAAAGTTCTTTCAGCCCGGCGAAGATCTCGTCGGAGAATATCGTGCCGTTGGTGATGACGGAAAGCTCCATGCCGAGTTCGCGCACCTTCGAGGCTATGGCGAAGAAGTCCTTCCTGAGGAAAGGCTCGCCGCCCATAAGGGCCACGCCGCGAGTGCCGGCGCGCGCCATGTCGGCGCAAAGCTTCAGCGCTTCTTCCGGTGTCAGTTCCGCCGCGCGCCGCCCGCCGGCCGTCGAGCCGCAGTGCAGGCACTTCAGGTTGCAGGCGAGCGTCAGTTCCCAGACCACGCAGGCGGGGCGGTAATCCGTCATTATTTCACTTCCTCCGCGAGGCGCGGTTTATGGCCGGAGAGGCCGTAGTAGGCTATATAGAGGTAGCACAGGAGCGGCAGTATGAAGGCGTGGTGTATGCCTATGCTGTCGGCGAGGAAGCCCTGCAGCACCGGCACTATGGCGCCGCCCACTATGCCCATGCAGAGCAGGCCCGAACCCTTGCCTGTATGCTTGCCGAGGCCCGCTATGCCGAGAGAGAATATCGTCGGGAACATGATGGAATTGAACAATCCTATCGCCAGTATGGACCACATGGCCGCGGCCCCGCCGGCGGACATGGTCACGGCGGTCAGCGCGGCGGCGGCGAAGGCGTTGAAGGCCAGGAGTTTGGCGGGATTGATCCGGCGCTGCAGGCCGGAGCCCAGGAAACGGCCCACCATCGCCCCGCCCCAGTAAAAGGAGACGTACCTCGCGGCCTCGGCCTCCGGCAGGCCGGCCACGAAAGGCTGGCCCAGGTAGTTCACGAGGAAACTGCCTATCGAGACCTCCGCCCCGACGTAGAGGAAGATACCCAGAACGCCCAGCTTCAGGTGCCTGTAGCCCCAGGCCCCGCCCGGGTCGTACTCCTCTTTGCCGGTCTCGGGGTCGGCGCTGCCGGCTTCCAGCTGCGGCAGCTTTATCACGGCGAAGACGGCCGCTATCAGGAAAAGCGCGGCGGCCAGGCCTATGTAGGGCACCTGCACCGACGAGGCCTCGGCTGCCTGGTAGACGGCCAGCTCCCCGGCGGGCATGGCCGCTATCTCGGCCGCGGACTTCACCGAAACGGCCAGTATGAAGATGGAGCCGAGGTAAGGAGCCACCGTGGTGCCCAGGGAATTGAAGGCCTGCGTCAGGTTCAGCCGGCTCGACGCGGTCTGCGGCGTGCCGAGTATGGTGACATAGGGGTTGGCCGCCACCTGCAGCAGCGTGATGCCGCTGGCGAGCACGAAGAAGGCGCCGAGGAAGAACGGGTAGGAGCGCAGCGCGGCCGCGGGGTAGAACAAGAGACAGCCCAGGCCGGCGGTGACGAGGCCGGCGCAGATGCCGCGCTTGTAGCCGATCTTCTCTATGATGGCGCCCGACGGCAGCGACATGATGAAGTACGCCGCGAAGAAACAGAACTGGATCAGCATCGACTGCGCGTAGTTCAGCGTGAACACGGCCTTCAGGTGCGGTATCAGTATGTCGTTGAGGCAGGTGAGGAAGCCCCACATGAAGAAAAGCGAGGTGAGCGCGCCGAGCGCGAAACCGTATTTCCCGCCGGTACCTCCGGAAACCTTTACGCCGGATGCGGACGCCGCCGAAGTAGCCATGTCAGTCCCCTTTCCTCAGGCGCCACAGGAATTCCAGGTTGCCCTTCGCGCCCTTTATCGTCGAATCCATCAGCCCCAGCTCGGCGGCCCCGGGCAGGCTTTCCTTGAGGAAAGCCCGCATGGAATCCATCACACCGAGCCTGGTCGGTTCGTCCTTGACTATCCCCTTCCTCAGGTCCTTCGCCTGCAGTTCGAACTGCGGCTTCACCAGCGCCACTATCTCGCCGCCCGGGGCCATCACCGAGAGCACGGGGCCGAGTATCAGCTTCAGCGAGATGAAAGAAACGTCTATCGCGCAGAGAGAAGGCTTCTCCGGGAACATCTCCGGCTTCAGGAAGCGCGCGTTGGTCTGCGGCATGAAGACCACCAGCGGGTGGGCCTTCATGCGCTCGTGCAGCTGGCCGTCCCCGACGTCCACCGCGTAGACGCGCGCCGCGCCCTCCTGCAGGAAACAGTCGGTGAAACCGCCGGTGGCCACGCCTATGTCCAGGCATACGCGGCCGGCGGCCTTTATGCCGAAATTGTCCAGCGCGCCCTTGAGCTTAAGCCCGCCGCGCGACACGTAAGGGCAGCCGGGCGCCGCCAGCTCGACGATGTCCGTCTCCCTCACCGGCTGGCCGGCCTTGTCCGCGGGCTTGCCGTTGACCGTCACCAGCCCCGCCATGATGGCGCGCAGCGCCTTCTCGCGGCTCTCGAAGAGTCCGTTCTCGACGCAGGCCACGTCCAGGCGGGTTTTCATGTGGATATAGTACAAAATAAGGAGGGGGCCCCCATAAAGCCCCCTCCTCCGCCGCGGCCTGCGCCTAGCGGCGGCCGTTGGCCGTCTCGGTCCAGAGGTCGCGCAGCTTCTCGGGGAAGTTGCGGCGCACGTCCTTCATCTCGCCGGCCGAGATGCGGGCGTTGAGCACCCGTATCACGCCGCGGGTTATGCGCAGCGGGTCCATGCCCTGCGGCAGCTGCTCCGCCACGTGGTCCAGGAACTCGTCGAGGTTGCGAACCTTCTCCGGCTTATTGGCCGGGGTCCAGCCGGAATAGTACATGCCCATTATCATGATGGGCAGCTGCGAGGCGAACTCCGCGCACTCGTTCACCGGCAGGCGGTCGCGCAGGGCGTGCAGCACGGCGCGCAGCGCGCGGTAGGCGTCGTTCGGGTTGGTGTAGCCCAGCTCCTGCTCCACCTCTTTCAGCCATTCCCTGGTCTTGGACAGCGCCTTGTCGAAGAGGTGCGCCTGCGAGGCCTCGGTTATGGTATCGGGCCATTCGCGCGTGATGCGTTCGGCCTCCTCCCAGTCGCTCTGCTGCGTCCCCGGCCTGTTGCCGCGGTTCAGGTATATCTGGTGCGCCACCTGCCGCGTGGCCTCATCGAGATTCCCGCTGCGCAGGTAATCCGCGTAGGGCTGCGTATAGGCGTGCCTGGCGACGGTACTGACCTTCATGTTCTTGTTCATTTTTCCCCCAATATAGGCGACGAGGCCGCCGCGCCGTATGGCGCGGTACCAGGTGCCTTACAATAGTTTATTTGGGACATTGCTGTCCCCCCACCCCATCTTACAAAATCGCCCGGATATGTCAACAGGGAATTTATTTTTCCCTGTCCTCGTCCTCGAACTCCTCGAGCTTCAGCTTGCCGGCGGCGTCCTTCTTCAGGACCTCTATCTTGCGCTTCACTTCCTCCAGCTTCTCGGAGAGTTCCCTGGAGATGGCCACGCCCTCCTCGAAAAGGGTCAGGGATTCCTCTATGGGCGTGCCCTCGTCCTCGAGCTTGCCCACGATCTCCTCGAGCTTCTGCAGCTTTTCCTCGAAACCGCCGTTCTTTTTAGCCATATTAACCTTGTATCTTCACAGTCTCGGTCACGTCTTCCCATGCGCTCTTCACGCTTAAAGCGGTCGTGGCGCCGCCGCGCAGTACCTTGAATTCCATAACGGCGCCTTCGGGCAGCTTCGCCCATTCGGCGCAGGCCTTATCGTAGGCCTCGCGGCTGTCCAGCAGTATGCCGCCGGCGCTGACGACGACGTCGCCCTTCCTTATGCCGGCCGCGTAGGCCGGGGCGCCGGGGGCGGCGAAGCCCACGGTCATGCCGCCGGGGCCGAAGCCCGCCCACCAGAGGCCAAGCGGCCCGGGAGCCCGGCGGGTGACGTTGCGGTACTCCTTGCCGAGGCGCACCGCGCGGGTGAAAACGGCCATGGCGCGCTCGGCTTTCACGTCGGCGGCGCCGCCGGGGCGCAGCACGGTAAAGGTCATGTGCCCGCCGGCGGGCAGCGAATCGAACTCCCGGACTTTAAGACGGAAAGCCGCGGCGTCCGGCAGCGCCGCGCCGTCCACGGCGGTCACGACGTCGCCGTTCCTCAGGCCGGCCGCGTAAACCGCGCCGTCCTGGGCCGGGTTCACGAGCTTTACCCCGCCCGGCACGGAACGGAACATCCTGGTCCCGGCCTGGCGCGGCTCCTGTACGTCGTAAACGCCCCAGCCTTCCAGAGAGGCCAGCAGGCCGGGGTAGATATCGTATAAAGTGCGGTATTTGGTCCGGTCGGCCTCGTAACCGGCCAGCAGGCCGTACCAGTCGTCTATGAAAGCGAAACCCTCGTGCTCGCGCTCGGTCCAAAGGAAGTCCCGGGCCGCGGCCTCGCCCTTCAGCTTAAGCACCATCCTCGCGTGCACGGCGCGCACCAGCAGCTCGTTCATCACCGAGCGCCAGTCCCCGTAGGCCGGGTCGATGCGGCCGCTCAGGCCGCGCCGCAGGAAGGCGTACTTAGCCGCCTCGCCGTAATACTTCGCCACCACCGGGTTGCAGAAGGAATGGCCGAACTCGTGCAGGGCCAGCATTTCGGCGTTCTCGGCGTTGCCGAAGCCGCCCCGCCGCGAAGCGCTCATGATATTGTATATGGCCGTATCGCCGCCTAAGCTCTTTACGCTGAGGCCGTAGTTGCCGCCGGAGGGCAGCGTCAGCGGCGAGGCCACCACGGTGAAGCTGGAGAAAGAGCGGTTGGCGTGGTAGTCCTCGTGCAGCCTCACCACGTCGGTGGCCGGCATTACCGAGTACAGTTCGGAGACGAAGCCCGCGTACCTGGGGTTTTCCTTCTCCCAATAGGCGCCGAACGAGGAGACCTTGTAAAAATCCTTCACCTTCTCCCAGTAGGCGTCCATGTAGGCGGCCTTCTTCGCGAGGTCCCCCGGGCCGGCGCCGGGTATGTTCAGGCGGTCCAGGAACTCTTTGGAGTATTCCGCCTTCCGGCGGCCTTCCGGCAGGTCGGTAAAATAGAGCGGGAACTGCGCCGGCACGTTGTACGAGAAACCGTTCTCCCAGTTCAGGACCCCTCCGGCCTCCAGTTCCTTCACGGCCGGGTGCTCCTTGTACGGCGCGAAGCGCGCGGCCATGTCCGCGTAGACGGGCATATAGTCGGTGGTGCGCAGCGCCGCCGAGTAGGCGGACAGGTTCATTATCGTGTAGAAGACCTCGGTGTTGATATTGGCCTTCACGACGAGCTTGCCGCGCGAAAGTTCCAGCGGCGCAGCCTCGCAGGCGGGTACGGCCGCGGCCAGCAGCGCGGCGCAGAAAAGGGTTTTTACCATAAGGTCCCCTGCTGCTGGGCCGGCCCCTGGCCGCTCTTTTTGGCCGGGCCGGGCGCGGCCGGCTTCTGCGGCGCGCCCCCGGTCCCTATCACCTCGGCGTCGGCGCGGCCCTTCTCGAACTGCAGCGCCAGCCTGTCGCCGGGCGCCAGGGTGGCCGCGTCCTTCACGGCCCGCCCCTGCGCGTTCTTCACGATCGCGTAGCCTTTTTTGAGCGGGAAAAGCGGGCTCAGCGCGTTCAGCTTGGCGGCCTGCAGGTTCAGCCGCTCGCCGGCGCGGCGCAGCCGCTCGCCGGAGGCGTCGAACATGGCCTCCACCGCCTGGTCCAGCCGCTGCACCGGCCGTTCGAGGAGCGCCATCGGGTTGGACAGCACGCGGCTCGACGTCAGGCGGCGCAGCTTGCCGTAAAGGTTCTCGTAGTATATGCGCAGGCTCTGCAGCAGGCGCTTCTCGAGGCCCGCTATCTGCGCCGCCAGCTCCACCTTGCTCTTCACGACGAGCTCGGCCGCCGCGCTGGGCGTGGGCGCGCGCAGATCGGCGACGAAATCGGCTATGGTGAAATCGGTCTCGTGGCCCACGCAGGAGATCACCGGTATCTTGGAACCGGCTATGGCCCGCGCTACCGCTTCCTCGTTGAAGGCCCACAGGTCTTCCATGGAGCCGCCGCCGCGCCCGACGAGCAGCACGTCTATGTCCGGGAAACCCTCGTTCAGGTCGTTTATGGCCTGGGCTATCTCTTCCTTCGAGCCCGCGCCCTGCACCTTCACCGGGGCTATGATGATGTGCATGTTGGCGTAGCGGCGCTTAAGTATGGAAAGTATGTCGCGTATCGCGGCGCCAGTAGGGGAGGTGACCACGCCTATCTTCTGCGGCAGCGCCGGTATGGGGCGTTTCCTCGCCGGGTCGAACAGGCCCTCGGCGGCCAGTTTCTTCTTCAGCTGCTCGAAGGCCAGCTGCAGCGGGCCTATGCCGGCCGGCTGTATCTCCTTGGCCATCAGCTGGTACTTGCTCTGACGGTCGTAAGTGGTGATATTGCCGCGCACACGCACCAGCAGGCCGTTCTGCAGTTCGAACTTGAGGCCCTGGGCGAAGCCGCGGAACATCACGCCGGAGATATTGGAGGTCGCGTCCTTCAGGTCGAAATAGGTGTGGCCGAGCGACGACACCTTGAGGCCCGAGATCTCGCCCTCCACCCACAGTTCCCGGAAATTGGTCTCGAGCAGGTACTTTATCCCCTGGCTCAGCTCGGCGACGGTATAGATCCTGGGGCCGGTCACTTCTCCCCCCGCAGCCGCTTGAGGCGCTTGGAGATCTCTATCTCGAAGCCCTGGTCGGACGGCTCATAGAAGCGCACCGGGTCCGGCATGTACTGCTGACGCACGTAATGCCCGTCGTAGTCGTGCGGGTACTTGTAGCCCTTGCCGTGGCCCAGCGCGTCGCCGTCCTTGGACGCGTCGCGCAGGTGCATGGGCACCTCGCGCTCCGCGCCGTTCTTGACCTCCTGCTGCGCGGAGTTCACCGCCATGTACGAGGCGTTGGACTTGGGCGAGCAGGCCACGTAGATGGCCGCCTGGGCGAGTATTATGCGGGCCTCCGGCATGCCCAGCACCTCGGCCGAATTGAAAGCGGTCTGCGCCAGCACCAGCGCCATCGGGTTGGCGTTGCCCACGTCCTCCGACGCGCAGATCAGGATGCGGCGAGCGACGAACCGCGGGTCCTCGCCGGCCTCCAGCATCTTGGCCAGCCAGTACACGGCGGCGTCCGGGTCGGAGCCGCGCATGGATTTTATGAAGGCGGAGATATGGTCGTAATGCTCGTCGGAGCTGCGGTCGTAGCGCAGGCTCCTGCGCTGTATGCTCTCGCGGGCCACGGCGCCGTCTATGCGGCGCACGCCGTCGGCGCCGGGCTTGGTGGTCACCGCCGCCAGCTCGAGGGCGTTCAGGAGCCGGCGGGCGTCGCCGGAACAGTTGTCTATCAGGTACTTCTTGGCCTCGGGCGTGAACTCGGGCTTGAGCCCCGCCAGGCCTTCGGGGTGCGTGACGGCGCGGTCGAATATGCCGGCGAGGTGGGCGGCGCTGAGCGGCTTGAACTCGACGACGATGAAGCGGCTGAGCAGCGCCTGGTTGATGTAGAAGAAGGGGTTCTCGGTGGTCATGCCGACGAGTATGATCTCGCCCTTCTCCACGCTGGGCAGCAGCACGTCCTGCTGCGTGCGGTTGAAATGGTGTATCTCGTCGAGGACCAGCAGCACGCGCTGGCCCTGCGCTATCCCGCCGCCGAGGCCGCGGGCGTACTCTATGATCTTGCGGAGGTCCGGCACGCCGGCCAGCACCGCGTTCAGTTCGAAGGTCTTGGCGTTGGCGCGCGAGGCTATGTAGCGGGCGAGCGCGGTCTTGCCGCAGCCCGGAGGGCCGTAGAACACGGCGGACTTGAGATTGTCGGCCTCTATGGCGCGGCGCAGCAGCTTGCCCTCGCCCAGCACGTCGTCCTGGCCGGAGAACTCGGAGAGTTCCTTCGGCGCCAGGCGCGCTGCCAGCGGCTCGTAGACCGGTCCGCGCTCCGCCCCGGGAGGCGTCCCGGGGGCTTCGTTCTCTTCGTCAAAAAGCGATCCGCTCATGTTCTACTCGGTCTGCCCGCCGTCCACGGCCTTCTCCAGCCGGGTCAGCATCACGTCGAGGCGCTTGGTGTCGGCCTCGCGGTTGGTCTCGGACTTCTGCTGCAGGTTGTAGAGCCGCGCGGCGAAACTGTAGGCGGCTATGATCGCGACCTTGGAGGTATCGACGATGCCGAGCTCTTCCTCTATCTTCGTCATCTCGTCGGTGATCTGTGAGACTATCGTGCCCATCTCGAGCTCCGACAGCCCGTCCACGGCCGGCAACTTTATAAAGCGGCCGCGGACCTTGACCTCGTAATCGTTATTCGCCATCTTCGTCCTCGAACAGGGTGGGCTGGTGGTCGTTGGCCTTCTCTATCTTGGCGCAGATGCGCTCCAGGCGGCGCTTCATCCTGGCCTTGAAATCGGAGAGCTCGCGGGCGGCGGCGGAATTGGACGAGGCCTTGGCGCGCGCCGCGTTCAGCAGTTCCACCTGCCTGTGCAGCACGTCGTTCTCCTCTTTAAGCCGGGCTATGAGCTCAGAAGCGCCGTTGACCAGCTCCTCAAGGCGCTTTATGCGGTTGTGCATGGATTAATTATATAAAAAGCCGGCGGGATTGGGGCGCCGCGCCACCGGCGCCGGTCAGCGGCGGGGGCGCTGCGCCGCCTGGGCGGCGGGCTTGGCCTTGCCGGCCGCGGGGGACATGGAGAAAGAAGCCACGTCGTCGCCGCCGGCGGAGCGCAGCAGGAAACCGCTCTCCGAGCCGTCGTAAAGCCTGGAGGAAGGGGTCGTGTCCGGCCCCAGCAAGGTCCCGGCGGAGAAGAGATCGTAGACGTTCACGCTCTTGCGCAGGCCTTTCTCCAGTTCCTCCAGCCCGTCGGCCTCCACGAACTTGAGCAGTTTATGGGAGGCCGTCTGGTTGTTGTAGAGGAAATTCCTCCCGTCGGCGTCCAGCGCGGCGTCCACGTGCCACACCACCAGGCCGCCGAGGAAAGGCGCCTTGGCGTCGTTGCCGGAGCGGCGCCTGTTCTCCACCAGGAAGAACTCGCCGAACTGCCCCGGAGAGCGGCCAGCCGGCATCAGTATGCCGCAGTCGCCGGTGTCCTCCGCCTTGCGCATTTTTATCTGGCTGATGAAGGTTATCCTACGGGGCTCCACCCAGCCCAACAGCATCTTGCTGAAGCAGTTGTGGTCGTACTGCGTCGAATCCATCATGTCGAAATCGCCGACGCCGCCGTCGGGGCCGACGCCGGGCTTGTAATCGTAGTAGTCCGGCAGGCCCATAGCGTGGCCGGTCTCGTGTATCAGGGTGTTGCCTTGAACCCGTCGGCCGGATCTTCCCACTTATAGGCCAGCCACTGCCAGGAATAGGCGTTGAGGGTCTTGCCGCCAACGGTGAAGGACTTGTCGTAGAACCGCGGCGCGCAGCCCCACCAGAAACTGGCCCAGGGTCCGGGCGGGCCGGTCCAGATGACGGCGAAATAGTCTATCACCCCGTCATTGTTGTTGTCGTACCTGGAGAAATCCACGTCGAAACTTAGCAGGGCCTTCTTTATCAGCGCCTCGCGGCCCTCCAGCGTCTGCGGCACTTCGGCGCGCTTGCCGGCGCGGTACCAGCCCAGCACGTCGCCCTGTATGTTCAGTTTGCCCAGCGAGGAACGGCGGTAATAGGCGGAAAGGCTCTCGTACGGGAAGGCCCCGCCGGCGGCGAAGATACGTTCCTTCACCGCGGCCGGGGTGTCGGCGGGCCTGGCCGGGTAGTCGTCAAAATCCACCAGCAGCACCAGTATGCGCGGGCTGCCGGTGGAAGGCAGGCCGTTGGCCCGGGCCGAAGGCAGGGCGCGCGAGCCCCTGCCGGGGGAAAGCGCTGCGGACAGGTTGCGTACCAGGTCCGGCGAGACGGAGGTATTGCCAATGCCGAGCGAGGGATCGATATCCGGCAGCGAAGCGCTCGCGCCGCGGGACGTACCCGTACGCGGCGGCGGCTCCAGGGCGGCCGCCGCGGCGGCGAAGCCCAGCAGCAGCATTATAACGGTCCGCAAGTTCCTCATGTATTTAGTATACGGTGCGCCGGCGCGAAGCGCAAGGGCCCCTAGGCCCGGCGGCGGTCCTGCCGGGCCGAGCCGGCCCGGCCGGCCAGGCTGGCCTGGCGCGCGTCGCGCTCCAGCATGCCGGCGCATTCCGACGCCGGCACTCCGAGGCGTTCCGCCAGGTACTGCGAGCAGAGTTCCCTCAGGCGGCTGCGGGAAATGGCGTGGGTCTGCCCGGTGCGGCCGTACAGCCAGCGGCTGAAAGCCGCGAAAGCGGCGAAAGGCGAAGGCCCGGCGCACAGCCGCGCGGCCGTCTCGGGGAAAAGACCGCTGTTGGCCACCAGGTCCCAGTAGCGGGCGAAGCGGCGCAACCCCTGCATCTCCGGGAAGCTTATCAGCGACGTGGCGCGCACCTCGTAAGGCGGCTCGGGACTGTACACCATGCCGTACTCACCGTCGTGCCTGGCTATGGGCGCGCCCGGCAGGCGCTTCAGTATGCCCAGCTGTATCTCGTGCGGGCGCAGGGCGTAAAGCCGGTCGAAGCCGGCGGCGAAAGAGGCCAGTCCCTCGCCGGGCAGACCGGCTATCAGGTCGGAATGTATATAAGCCGCCGTATCCGCGCGCAGCCTGGCTATACTGCGCTCCGCGGCCGCGCAATCCTGCCTGCGGCCGATGCGGGCGGCGGTGGGCTCATCGAAGGTCTGCAGGCCTATCTCCAGCTGCAGCGAGCCGGCCGGGAATTTTTTGAGCAGGCCGAACAGTTCCTCGGGGAACCTGTCCGGCACCATCTCGAAATGCAGGAAAAGCCCGGGCTTCATGCGGGCGAGGAAGAACTCCAGCACGGCGGAGGCGCGGGCCAGGTCCAGGTTGAAACTGCGGTCGGTGAACTTGAAGCGCCGCGCGCCGCGCGCCAGCAGCGCCTCCCAGGCGGCGAAGAGCTTCGCCTCCGGAAAATACCGCACCGCCTTGTCCAGCGAGGAAAGGCAGAACTCGCAGCCGAAAGGGCAGCCGCGCGAAGCCTCCGCGTAAGTGACGCGGTTGGCTATATCGTCGTCGGAATAAAGCCCATACGGCAGTTCCAGGCCGGAGGGGTCCGGAGGTTCAGCGGCGATAAACTTTTCCGCCGGCCTTTCGCCGGCCAGCAGCCGCGAGCAAAGTTCCGGGAAGGCCTTTTCCCCCTCGCCGCATATCACGTAATCGGCGTGCCGGGCGGCGCGGCCGCCGCGCCCCGCCTCGGGCCCGCCCATCACTATCACGAGCTCCGGCTTTATGGCCTTCAGCTCCGCGGCGAGGGCAGCGCTCTCGCGCGCGTTCCACACGTAAACGCCCAGCCCGACGATACGGGGCGACAAGTCCAGCAGGACCTCGGCCGCTTCGGCGGCGCGGGTCTCCAGCGTGAACTCCCGCATGGCGGCGCGGCCGGCCAGCGGGCCGAGGTTGGCCATAAGGCACCTCAGCCCGAGCGAGGGATGCTCGTAGCGCGCGTTGAAAGTGGCGAGGATGATTTCCGGCACGTCGTCAGCCGGCCTTGTCGAGGTTTTCCAGTATGCGGGCCAGCTGGTCGGAGCAGGAGGTGGGCTTGTCGCCGCAGGTTATGCCCTTCAGCTTGGCGGCGGCCTCGGCGGGCGTCATGCCTTCCAGCAGTATGGCCAGCGCCTTCAGGTTGCCGGGACAGCCGCTGAAGAACTCCACGTCCTTCAGCCGGCCGTTCACCACGCTGAACTTCACTTCCTTGGAGCAGACCCCGTTGAGCTTGTGTTTCATCGTGTATATTCTACAAAAGCGGCTAGCGCTCTATGCGCTCGGCGTTGAGCAGTTCGGGGAAGAACTTCATCCACAGCGCCACCACCACCAGCGTGCCGGCGCCGCCTATAACGGCGGCCGGCACCAGGCCGAAGAAAGCGGCCGTCACGCCGCTCTCGAACTCGCCCAGCTGGTTGGACGTGCCGATGAAGAGCGAGCTCACCGCGCTGACGCGCCCGCGCATGGCGTCGGGGGTCTTGAGCTGCACCAGCGCCGAGCGCACCACCACGCTCACCACGTCGGCCGCGCCCAGCGCCACCAGCGCCGCCATCGACAGCGCGAAACTCCTCGAGAGCGCGAACACCATGGTGACCGCGCCGAACACGCCGACGGCCGCGAACATGCGGCGCCCCACGCCGCGTTCGAGCGGCCGCACCGAAAGGTACAGGGACATGAACAGCGCGCCTATGGCCGGCGAGCTCCTGAGCAGGCCGAGGCCCCAGGGGCCGGTATGCAGTATGTCCTTGGCGTAGGCCGGCAGCAGCGCCGTGGCCCCGCCCAGCAGCACCGCGAACAGGTCGAGCGAGATGGCGCCCAGCACCTCGGGCTTGTTCCTTATGAAGGCTATGCCGGCGAACAGCGAGGCGAGGGTAGCGGGCTCGCGGCGCGGGGCCGCGTGCTCGTAGCGCACGAGGAAGAAGGAAGCCGAGGCGGCCAGCGCCAGCGCGCAGGCCGCGGCGTAGACCACGCCGGGCCCGAAGGCGTAAAGCAGGCCGCCGGCCGCCGGACCTATGATGAAGGCGGTCTGCGTGGCGGAGGCGGTAACGGCGGCGGCGCGCGGGAACTCGGCCTCGCTCACCAGCGCCGGCAGCAGAGCGTTCATCGTGGGCATCTCGAAGGCGCGCGCGGCGCCGAGGCAGCTCACCGTAACCAGCAGCGCCTCCTTGGTCAGCCAGCCGCCGAAACTGCCCGCGGCCAGCAGGGCCAGCCCGGCGCATTCGGCCAGCTGGCAGCAGGCCACTATCAGCCTGCGGTTGTAGCGGTCCGCCGTGTGGCCGACTGCCAGCGTCAGCAGGAACATCGGCAGGAACTGCGCCAGCCCGACGAGGCCCAGGTAGAAGACGTCGCCGGTGATGGCGTAGATCTGCCAGCCCACGGCCACCGAGAGCATCTGGTACATCACGCCGGAGCAGGTGCGCCCGGCGAGGAAAAGCCTGAACGAGAGAGTTCTCACTTCTTTATGAAGGTGCCGTCGCGGTACTCCCTGAAAGCCGTCACCAGTTCCTCTTCGGTGTTCATCACAATGGGCCCGCGCCAGGCCACCGGCTCGCCCAGCGGCCGGCCCGCCATCAGCATAAAGCGCATCCCCCTGGCCCCGGCGGCGCAGCTGACGTGGTCCCCGTTGCGCAGCACGGCCAGCTGGCCGGGCTTGAGCGCCTTGCCTCCCTTCTCGAACGAGCCCGAACCCTCGAAGACGAGGCACAGCACGTTGTCCTCCGGCCGCACCTCGAGCGCGAACTCCGCGCCGGGCTCCGCCTTCACGTCGAAGAACCACGGCTTCAGTACGATGTCGCGGGCCGGGCCCTCGGCGCCGCCGTAGGCGCCGCAGACCAGTTTCATCTCCCAGCCTTTGCCTTTCACCGACGGCAGATCCTCCGCCTTTATGTCGCGGTAGCGCGGCGGGGTCATCTTGTGGGAGCGAGGCAGGTTCACCCAGAGCTGGAAGCCGCGCATCGTGCCGTCGTAGGCCTGCGGCATCTCCTGGTGTATGATGCCCGAGCCGGCCGTCATCCACTGCACCTGGCCGTTCGTTATGACGCCGCTGTTGCCCAGCGAGTCGCCGTGCTCCACCACGCCTTCGAGCATGTAGGTCACGGTCTCTATGCCGCGGTGCGGGTGCCACGGGAAGCCGGCGGTGTAGTCGTCCGGGTCGTCGGAACCGAAATTGTCCAGCAGCAGGAAAGGGTCGGTCAGCGTGGTGTCGCCGAAGCCGAAGATGCGCCTCAGCTTCACCCCCGCCCCTTCCATCACTTCCTCGCCTTCCAGCACCTTGAATACGGAACGCGTTTTCATAAAGGCCTCCGGAGGTATTTGTACCAAATGCCCGCCACCTTGGCAACAGGCCGCCGCGCCCTTTTTTTGGCTATAATTATGGATAGAGACCAAGCTCAAGGAGAACCCCATGAACCCTTTGATCTATACCGGCGACCTGCCCGACTACGGCGAGATAAAGGCCGAGCACGTACCCGGCGCGGTGGAGCAGATGATAAAGGACGCCGAGGCCGGCCTGGCCCGCGTGGAAAAAGACGCCTCCCCCGCCACGTGGAACAGCGTGATAGAGACCTTGAACACCGTCGAGGACGGGATCTCCCGCGTCTGGGGCCCCGTAACCCACCTGAACATGGTGCGCAACGAGCCCGCGCTGCGCGACGCCTACCAGGCCGCCCAGCCCAAGGTGGTGGCGCTCGGCCTGAAGATGGGCCAGTCCGCCCCGCTCTACGCCAAGTACAGGACCATAAAGGACGGTCCCGAGTGGGCCAAGCTGGACGCCGCCCAGCGCCGCGCGCTCGACAAGCGCATACTCGGCGCCAAGCTTTCCGGCATAGCCCTCGAGGGCGCGGCCAAGGAGCGCTTCAACAAGATCGAGGAGGAGCTCTCGCAGCTCTCCACCAGGTTCGCCAACAACGTCATAGACGCCACCAAGGAATTCAAGCTGGTCCTGAAGGACAAGGCGCAGGTGGACGGCCTTACCGGCTCCGGCCGCGAGATGCTGGCCCATTCCTACGCCCGCCACAACCCGCCGGCCAAGCCCGACCCGGAGAACGGCCCGTGGCTGCTCACCCTCGACGCCCCGGTGTACGTGGCCTTCATGCAGTTCGCCAAAGACCGCGGCCTGCGCGAGCGCATGTACAAGGCCTACATCACCCGCGCCTCCTCCGGCGACAAGGACAACACCCCGCTGATGCAGCGCATACTGGCGCTGCGCCGCGAGAAGGCCGTACTGCTGGGCTACAAGGATTACACCGAGGTCTCGCTGGCCGACAAGATGGCCGGCAGCGTGGCCGAGGTGAACAAGCTGATGGAAGAGCTGCTGGCCGCCTCGCGCGAGCCCGCCTTCGCCGAGCTCAAGGAGATCACCGCGCTGGCCAACGCCGGCGGCCACCAGGGGGCTCTCGCTCACTGGGACGTCTCCTACTGGGCCAAGCGCCTCGAGGAGAAGAAGTTCGGCTACACCGACGAGCAGCTAAAGCCCTACTTCTCGCTCGAGAAGGTGCTGGGCGGCATGTTCGCGCTGGTGAACCGCATATTCGGCATAACCGTGAAAGCCGCGGACGGCGAAGCCAAGGTCTGGAACCCCGACGTGCGCTTCTTCCGCATCTTCGACAAGGCCGGCGCGCAGATAGCCTCCTTCTACCTGGACCCGTACTCCCGCCCCGAGAACAAGCGCGGCGGCGCGTGGATGGACAACGCCGTGGGGCGCAGGTTCTCAGGCGGCTTCAAGCGCCTGCCGGTGGCCTACCTGGTGTGCAATTTCACGCCGCCCGTGGGCGACAAGCCGTCGCTGCTCACCTTCGACGAGGCCACCACCATGTTCCACGAGTTCGGCCACGGCCTGCAGCACATGCTGACCACGGTGGACTACGCCGACGTGGCGGGCATAGGCGGCGTGGAATGGGACGCGGTGGAGCTCCCGAGCCAGTTCATGGAGAACTGGTGCTACCATAAGGAGACCCTGCTCGGCATGGCCAAGCATTACAAGACCGGCGAGACGCTTCCCGTCGAGACCTTCGAGAAGAT